>NZ_JBFEKM010000158.1:0-9737 GCF_041552635.1 Sulfitobacter sp. | reverse complement strand
TTGGTTGTGGCACTGGTCTATCTGCCGGTTTTGGGCGGCGTCACCGGGCGTCTTGAACGCTGGATGGCCGATAACATGGCCGCAATCGCAGGGCTGCGGCTTTACCTGCACTTGGCTCTATTTCCGGTCGCATTCGTGATGATCATTCTTTTTGCAGCCCTCAGTGGGCCGCTTTTCGCGGTGATTTCAGCGCAGTTTGCGTCCATGGACGGGCTGGACATCTTGGGTTCAGTCATCCCCGTTTTTGCCATCGTGTTTTCGTGTATCGCAGCCCTTTGCGCCTTGGCCGCGATTGCGCTATCGGGCGGGATGCTGGCCCTGATCAGCTTTTTCGCGCTGTTCACCCGTATGGGGCGCGGCGGGCGGTGGGTGACCTCGCGGCTCTTCCGCAAGCCCCCTGACGTGATTGACGCAGGCTATAAACGGTCCGCATTCGGGCGGGTGATCGAATTTATCGCAGGCAATCCGGTGATGCCATTGGTGGTCGCGGGCACTGTGTTCGTGTTTGTCGGCACCACGATGATCTTTTTCGGTAACAACAGCAAAGGCGTTGAATTCTTTGTGGAATCCGAACCGGAACAGGCAATCGTCTATGTGCTGGCACGCGGCAACCTGTCGCTGAGCGAAAAAGACAGAATTTTGCAACAGGCCGAAGACATCGTGCTGGCCCATCCCGGCGTTTCGACCGCCTTCGCCTTTGCGGGCAAAGGCGGATTGGACAGCAACACAGGCGGTGCCACCGCCCCCAAAGACAACATCGGCCAAATCCAGCTTGAGACAATCCCATGGGAGGACCGCGCCCTGCGGCCCGATCTGGACGGTGATATCGTAATTGCCGAACTGACCGAACAGCTTAGCGCGATCCCCGGCATCAAGATTGAAATTCTGGCGCAGGCACGCGGCCCGGCCTCGGGAAAACCGGTACATTTGCGTTTGCTGTCCGATAGTTTCGACGATCTTGTCCAAGCCACGGGCCTTGCGCGCGACGCGTTTGAAAAGACCCCCGGCCTAACCTTGATCGAAGACACCCGCCCCCTGCCCGGCATTGACTGGCAGATAGACGTGGATGTGGCCAAGGCCGGCCAATACGGGGCCGATGTGTTGACCGTAGGCGCAATGGTGCAACTGGTCACCCGTGGTCTGCTGCTGGATACGATGCGCGTCGACAGTTCCGACGAAGAGATCGAGATCAGGGTGCGCCTGCCTGAAAAGGACCGTGTGCTCAGCACGCTTGACACGCTCAAGGTGCGCACAGCCGACGGGCTGATCCCGCTGTCGAATTTCATCACCCGCACCCCCGTCGCCAAGCTGGCCGAGATCAACCGCATCGACCAAAAGCGTCACCTTGATATCAAGGCGGATGTGTTTGCCGGGTTGATGAAACTGGTCAAACCCCAAGTCGTGGACGGCACCGAGACGACAGTGACCCTGGCCACCATGCGCCCTGCTGCAGATGACAGTGATTTCCAGTCGGCTGATGGCGAGGCGTATAAAATCACCAACCGCACCAATGCGGCACAAGACATTGACCTTCAGGCTGACCTGATCAGCGGTGCCCTGCGCCTTGTGCCCGTCAACGCGAATGAACGCATCGCCGAGATCACCAAATGGCTCGACACGCAGCCGCTGCCTGACGGTGTCACCTATGAATGGACCGGTGATCAGGAAGATCAAGCCGACAGTCAGGCGTTCCTAAGCTCGGCCTTTACCGCTGCCTTGGGGTTGATGTTCATCATCCTGCTCGCGCAATTCAACAGCATCTATAATTCGGTTCTGGTGCTGCTCGCGGTCGTGCTGTCCACCACGGGCGTGCTGATCGGGATGTTGGTCATGGATCAGACGTTTTCCATCATCATGACTGGCACCGGCATTGTCGCGCTGGCGGGGATTGTGGTGAACAATAACATCATCCTGATCGATACCTATCAGGAATTCAGCCAGTACATGCCCCGCATCGAGGCGATCATTCGCACCGCTCAGGCGCGTATCCGTCCAGTTTTGCTTACCACGATCACCACTATGGCAGGGCTTGCGCCGATGATGTTCGGGCTAAGTCTGGATTTTGCCAATGGCGGCTATACGATCGACAGCCCCACCGCGCTGTGGTGGAAACAGCTGGCCACTGCCGTTGTGTTTGGCCTTGGCGTGGCGACGGTTTTGACGCTGATGGTCACGCCGTCGATGCTGGCGATCCGGGTTTGGGCCACAACATATGCCCGCTGGATCGCGCAGCTGTTGGCCAAGATGTCGCTGGGCCGGGCAAGCACGGCAGCACAGGACTGGGCCTTGGACAAGGATGCGCAGCGTCTGAAATCCGGCATCCTGATCTGGGAAGACGACGCCCTTGCGCCAGTGCAGTCTGCAAAGCTGCGCGCGGCGGAATAACCCCCCTTAGGCAGCAGCGAGAGTGGTTTGCTGCTGCTTGAGTTTCGGCATCGTGAACAAGGTCAACCCAAGGGCCACAACGCCACATAGCGCGATGCTGATGACCATCGGCCCAGCTGTGCCATCGAAGAACGGCGTTGACAGGCCGATACAAACCGCCCCCGTCAACATCGTCATGCTGCCGCTTAGCGATGATGCAATCCCTGCGCGTTGCCCGTGCGCGTCAAGGGCGGCCACCATCGACGACGGGATGACAACGCCCAGAAAGGCATAGACGGCAAACAAACCGATCAGCAGCACCCAAAGGCTGCCGTATCCTGCCAGCACCAACAGGGCCAAAACGGTCGAACTGATGGCAAAGCCAGCTACACCGCGCCCGATCAGCGTGGACAACCCCCAGCGGTCCGCAAGGGTCCCGGCAAACTGTGTCGCGGTAAAGAACCCCACCGCATTAAAGGCAAAGGCCAGCGAAAATTCAGTCGGGCTTAGGCCGAACTGACCGGTGTAGACAAAAGACGCCGTGGCGATGAACAAAAAGAAGCTGGCCATGCCAAATCCCGCAATAAAGGTCAGCCCGACAAAGACCGGATCGCGAAACAAAATCCCGCAACTGCGCGACAATTGCCCCAGATTAACCTTGCGCCGCTGATCGTCCTTCAGCGTTTCGGGCAACAGCATCTGCGCCGTTGTCAGGCTGGCGACGGCAAGCACGGCCAATGCGATGAAAATTTCGCGCCATGTGCCAAAAGTCACGACAGCGCTGCCCGCAAGCGGTGCCAGCATCGGCGAGATCGAGATGACCAGCATGATCGCCGACATCAACCGTGTCGCTTGTGCGCCGGTGTACATGTCGCGCACGATGGCCCGCGGGATCACCATCACCGCAGCCCCTCCAACACCCTGAATGATGCGTCCCACCACCAGCAACTCGATTGAGGGCGCGGCAGCGCAGATGATTGCACCAACCGCAAAAATGCTCATCCCGATGAACAAAGTTTTCTTGCGCCCGATTTGGTCAGACAGCGGCCCATAGACAAGCTGCGCCAGACCGTAGGCCAGAAAATAGGCCACCAGCGTCGCCTGCGCCCCTGAAACAGAGGTGCCAAGCGCCTCTTCGATCGCGGGCAGCGCGGGCAGATACATATCGATGGCAAACGGTCCCGTCACGCAGATCAGACCTAGAACGATGGCAGTACGGAGCATTCCGGCTTGCATGGGGATTCCTTTGACTGGGGATGCGGTCGGTGCAGCACCAAGCGCAGATGCACTTGGTACCAGCAGCTGAATGGGGATCAAGCGCTTTGCCACCTATACACGAATTTGTGCAGCGAGAACCTGAAACCTCTGACGTTTTGCGTGAAAAAAAGGCACCATTTGCAAGGCGTTATGGTGCCAAGCCCTCAAGGCGGCCGGGACCGTAGCCCCTTGCCGCCTTGGGTTAGTTCGTTTCCTCGGACTGTTGACGCTGCCACAACTGTGCATAGCGGCCGTTGCGGGCCAGCAGATCGTCATGGCTGCCTTGCTCGACAATCTCGCCTTGTTCAAGCACGACGATCCGGTCCGCTTCGGCCACTGTGGACAGGCGGTGCGCAATGGTCAGCACAGTTCGCCCCTTGCCAGCCTGACGCAATGCGTCCTGAATCTCGCGCTCTGTCTCACTATCCAGCGCGCTGGTGGCTTCGTCCAGCAGCAGGATCGGCGGGTTCTTCAGCAAGGTCCGTGCGATGCCGACGCGCTGTTTTTCACCGCCCGACAGTTTCAGGCCGCGTTCCCCGACGGCAGTGTCATACCCCTTGGGAAGCCTCTGGATAAAGCTATGGATCTGCGCGGATTTGGCCGCCTCTTCGATCTCGGCTTGGGTGGCGTTGTCCCGGCCATACCCGATGTTATAGCCAATCGTGTCGTTGAAAAGAACCGTGTCCTGCGGCACCACACCGATGGCGCGGTGCAGGCTGTCTTGGGTCACGTCACGCACATCTTGACCGTCAATCTTGAGCGCCCCACCCTGCACATCGTAGAAACGGAACAAAAGCCGCCCGATGGTGGATTTGCCCGATCCTGTCGATCCGACAATGGCGACCATTTCGCCTGGTGCCGCCTCGATCGACACCCCCTTGAGGATCTCGCGATCGGGATCATAGCCAAAACGCACATCTTCAAGCGTCACACGTCCGCCAGTCACCTTCAGGTCTGGCGCATCGGGTTTGTCCGTAATCTCGGCTGGTTGTTCAAGCAGCGTGAACATCTGCCCCATATCAACCAATGCCTGCCGAATTTCGCGGTACACGGTGCCAAGAAAGTTCAGCGGGATCGTGATCTGCACCATATAGGCGTTTACCATGACGAAATCCCCCACGGTCAGCGTGCCGTTTTGCACACCAATCGCGGCCATGACCATCACGCCCACAAGGCCGCAGGTGATCAGCAAGGATTGGCCAAAGTTCAGGAATGCGAGCGAATAGTTGGTCTTGATCGCCGCTTCTTCATAGCCCGCCATAGCGCCGTCGTAGCGGCTTGCCTCGCGATGTTCCGCGCTAAAATATTTGACCGTCTCGTAGTTCAGCAGACTGTCGATGGCTTTTTGGTTGGCATCCGTATCCTGGTCATTCATCTGGCGGCGCAGTTTCACGCGCCATTCGGTGACTGCAAAGGTGAACCAAACGTAAAACGCAATCGTCACGGCGACGATCAGCAAGTACCAGAAATCGAAGAGCACCAGAAAGATGATCCCGACCATCAAGAGTTCAAGGATCAGAGGCCCGATCGACAGCAGCATGAAACGCAGCAAAAAGTCGACGCCTTTGACGCCGCGTTCGATGATCCTGCTTAACCCGCCCGTCTTGCGGGTAATGTGGTAGCGCATCGACAGGTTGTGAATATGTTCAAACGTCTCAAGGGCCAGCATGCGCAGCGCGCGTTGGCCCACACGTGCAAAAACCGCATCGCGCAGCTGTTGAAAGCCGACGTTCATCGCACGCGCGACACCATAGGCGACGGTCAGGCCAATGGCCCCAAGCGCCAGAAACGGCACGCCTTCGTCCGCCAGCCCGTCGACCGCACCTTTGTAGAGAACCGGTATCACGACCGACACCAGCTTGGACACAAGCAAGAATATCATCGCCCAGACAACGCGCTTTTTGACCCATGGCAGATCGTCAGGCCACAGGTACGGTGCGACTTTTTTCAAGACCCGCAGGTTCGATTGACCCTCTGCTGCCTTGGCGATTTCTTCTTCGGTCATGGGAATGTGGGGCGGATTGGCCCCGGTGGTTTTCGACGCGCCTTGCGCCCGGCTTGTATCGGCTGACATGTATGATCCTGAAATGCTTGGACCACTACATAGGCCGCATCCGGCAAGGTTGCCAGTGGGCGGGCATCAAAATGGCAAAGCAGACCTTGGTTGCGGCACTGTCGGCGCAGGCTATTCCGGCAATGTGAAAACCTGCCCCGGATAGATCAGGTCAGGATCGCGGATGGAATCGCGGTTCGCTTCGACCACACGCACGTACAACGTGGGGTCACCATAGCGGTCGCGTGCGATGGCCCATAGGGTCGCCCCTTCTTGCACGGTGACGGCCTTGATCGGACCGTCGTAATTGGCGGTGGCACGGGCAAGCACTTCGGGGGATTCGCGCTTGAAGGGCGTCTCGACCCGGCTGATGACCTCGCCAGTCTGGTTCAATTCATCCACACGCAGGGTGTAAATTCCGGCATTTACGTCTTCGAGGTCACCGCGCCAGCGCCCCTCGGCGTCGACGGGCAAGGTGCTGACCGCAGCATTATCAAGATAGACCTGAACCGACGTGCCTTCGGTCTGCGCGCGCCCGGCAAGGCTTACCTCGCCCTGCTGGGAATAGGTGATCGTATCCAATGCGATTTGCTTGGTGGGTTTGGGCGCAGAGCCTGACAAAAGTTCGACACCATCCGGCGTAGATTTCAGCAAGGCCACCTGATCAGGGGCCGTCTGATCAGCCGTACTGCTGGTCGTGGCCATTGCCGTGCCCGTAGCTGCGCCAGTGGTCGTTTCTGCAGGCAGTTTGGCTGCAGCGGCTTGATCAGCGGTTTCAGCTTCGACTTGGGTGACCTGATCCTTCGGGCCGGCCTCGCCCGTGGGGTCCTGCCCCGCTTCGCTGCTTGCCCTCATAGTCTCGTCTGGGGTCGTTTCTTGGGATACCACCTGCATCGGGGCCAAAATCACTTCTTCCACGGAAGGGACGGATTTTGTGCCGCTCATCCCCTCAAGGCTGATGACCTGCCCCATGCCGTCGGGCGGCAGAATGGCAAGGGTCGCGAATTTACCGGCACCATCGGCCAAAGCCGTGGCGATCTCGGTGCCATTGCTGATCACCCGCACCGTGCTGCCCGGCAATGCGCGCCCCGCGATCACTGTCATTCCATCGGGGTCACGCCGGACCTCGTCAAAGCGCGGGGTGTCGGGCGGCGTTGGCATCGTTGCCGGCGCGGGCGGGTTTTGCGGCACTTCAGACGGCGCAGGTTCCACAGCGCTTTGGGAGGGCGCAGGCGACAGCAGCGCAGTATGTGTCACAAGTGGTTGCTGTCGGGAGAGAAAATACCCGACGATGGCGACCGCCACTGCAATCCCCACGCCCCCCACAACCAAAGATTTCCGCATCTGCAAAACAGGTATTCCTTTCAGTTCATTGAACCTTACTGCGTTGAGGGTTTGAAGCAAGAGGGTTAACACTGGTCAAAATGATGCCGCACCCCTGCAGGCAATCCGCTGACAAGGACGATATTGATGATTCAGAAATCCGTTTGCATATATTGCGGTTCACGCGCAGGCGACGATCCTGCATTTACCGCACAGGCGCAGGCCATGGGGCGGGGTTTGGCCGACCACAACTGGCGGTTGGTTTACGGTGCAGGCGATGTCGGCCTGATGGGAACCGTTGCCCGCGAGGCGCAGGCGGCAGGTGGCAATACCTTTGGCGTGATCCCCCAACATCTGGTGAAATGGGAAGTCGGGAAAACCGATCTAACCCAATATATCGTCACCGAAACCATGCACGAGCGCAAGAAAGTGATGTTCATGAACTGTGACGCCGTGGTCGTCATGCCGGGCGGTGCAGGGTCGTTGGACGAACTCTTTGAGGTTCTGACATGGCGTCAGCTGGGGCTGCATGAAAAGCCGGTAATCCTTTTGAACACAAACGGTTACTGGGATCCCCTCGTGCAACTTCTGGAACATGTCGTCGCCCGTGGCTTTGCTGACGCGACATTGCTTGGGTATTACGCCGTGGTACCCGACGCGGACGCAGCGCTTGCCATTTTGCGTGAAAAGCTGGGCTAACGTATTGTTATCAGACCGGCTAAGAAAAAGCCCCGCAAACCGGGTTTGCGGGGCTTAAAATTCTAATTCATCAGCAGCTTACATGCGCGATGCGACGTTTTCCCAATCGACAAGATTGTCGAGGAAGTTTGTCAGATAGTCAGGGCGCGCGTTGCGGAAATCGATGTAATAGGAATGTTCCCACACGTCGCAGCCGAGCAATGCAGTCTGACCAAAGCACACGGGGTTCACGCCGTTTTCAGTCTTGGTGACCTTCAGCGCGCCGTCTGTGTCTTTGACCAGCCACGCCCAGCCCGACCCGAACTGGCCAGCGCCTGCCGCCTTGAAATCGTCCTTGAACTTGTCAACGGACCCAAAGCTTTCGGTGATGGCTTTTTCCAATTCACCTGGCATGGCAGCGCCGTTTGGCCCCATCATTTCCCAGAACTGGTTGTGATTCCACAGCTGGCTGATGTTGTTGAAGATGCCGCTTTGTGCGACGGCTTTCGGATCATATGTGCCTTTAATGATCTCTTCGAGGGATTTATCAGCCCATTCCGTGCCTTCAATCGCCTTGTTTCCGTTCACGACATAGGCGTTGTGGTGCTTGTCGTGGTGAAATTCCAGCGTTTCAGCGGACATGCCTTTGGCGGCAAGTGCGTCGTGGGCATAGGGAAGATCGGGAAGTGAAAAAGCCATGATTTGGGCCTCCGTTGGTTGATTTCATCTGGGTCACAAGAAGCCCGAATTGCAACAATATCAAGGGTAACTGGCCATTAAACTTCTCGCAGGCCGATTACTTCTTGTCTTTTTCCTTTGCCTCGGCGCATTTACCGGCCGCAGATCCAGGTGCCACAAAAAAGCTTTCGCCCAAACCGTTATAGGTAAAGGTATTGCGCTTGAGGTTCAGCGTCATCTTGAAATCCACGTTCTGCTTTCGCCCCTGAGTGTCTTTCACCCCGATCAGTTTCCACGCAAGCTTGACCCGCGTTGGCGTCGACTGCGACAGCTTTGCACGGATCGGACCTTTGAACGTTTGCTGGGTGAATTCGTCATAGACCGCAGCCTGCCATTCCCCCGGATTGATCGCGACGAAAACCGCATCAGGCACCCAATCCCGCGATGACGGGTTCTGGGTCACGCACACCAAGGTAATCGCGGACGCGGTTTGCGCGAGTACTAGCAGATATGCAGCCGCCAACCCGGCTTTTATCAAGCGTCTTCCGATCATTCCGCACTCACCCATTGCCAATCACGCTAAAGCCCCTTCTCCAGAGGCGCTTAGCGCTGCCGATATAGGGCTTCACTTATTAACGAAACGTCTCGCGATCACAAGCATTTGGTCCGCGCCGATCAACGATTAAAAAAATCGTACGCGGCGCGGCCAATAGGCGTTTTTGAAGGGGCCTAAAAATGCCCGACTTCTGAACCGGGCTGGGCTGCGACTTTCAGCAAATCGAAGACATACTGCGCGACCGACCGGAAGCAGACCAGCTCTGCTGTTTCGGCATCGACCATCCAGAACGCGGCAGGAACCTGCGCAAGACGGGTGCGCCTGATCATGCCGGGGACAAAAACCCCGGGTGCCGTATCAACGGGGGCAAGCTTTGCCAGAACCTCGCGGATATGTTTGCCCTTCAGGCGGAACACGGCGCGGGCATCGGACACGTTCACCGCCAGCGCGTGATTGCTGCCGATGGATTTGTGCAGCGTCTCAAGGTTGGCTGTGACGTCCGTGTAGGGGCACATCAGCAGCAGCTCATCCGGGGACATCCACGCGATACCAGTGCTTGCGGTCGCATTGATGCCGCGCTGTTCGGGCATGTCGACGCCAGCGATTTTCTTGAGCGGCTTTTTCAAATATCCCGCCGTCAAATCCCCCCGGATCGAGATCATCCCGATCGGGTCAAGGGCGATAATCTCAGCGATGCCTTCTTTATAGACTGCCCCGTTCAGGGCGCTGATGGGCTCAGACATTCTGCTTCTCCCCTTCTTTATCGTAAAACACCGGATCGACGATTTTCGCATTATAGGTTTTGCCATCGGTGCCGGGGAATTCCAG
>NZ_JBFEKM010000157.1:0-9821 GCF_041552635.1 Sulfitobacter sp. | reverse complement strand
TATGTGGTGCGTTGGGTTGATCAGGGTGTGGGCTGTTCCAAAGTGCCGGACATCCATGATGTGGGCTTGATGGAAGACCGCGCCACCTGCCGGATTTCTGCACAGGCGCTGGCGAACTGGCTGCACCATGGGGTGATCTCCGAGGATCAGGTCATGGCCGGCCTGAAAAAGATGGCAGCCGTGGTGGATGGGCAGAATGCGGGTGATCCGTTGTACAAGCCGATGGCACCGTCGTTTGACGGGATCGCGTTCAAGGCGGCCTGTGATCTGGTGATGAAGGGTCGCGTGCAGCCCTCGGGCTATACAGAGCCCGTGTTGCATGCGCGGCGGCTTGAATTGAAAGCGGCGCACGGTTGATCGGATGGGAGCGAGGGGCCAGCCCCTCGCGCTCCCCGGAGTTTATTTGGCAAAATGAAGAAGGTTTAGACTGATGGTATCGTTAGAGCAGGCGCGTTTGATGATTGCAGAGACGCTGAAAAAGGGCCGCGAGATGGGGTTCAAGCCTTTGTCGGTCGTTGTTTTAGATGCGGGCGGGCATGTTCAGGCGTTCGAGCGTGAAGACGGGGCGGCACCGGGGCGGTTTGCGATTGCCCATGGCAAGGCATACGGCGCGGTGATGTTGGGTATGGCCGGGCGCGCGCAGATGGCACGGGCCGAGGCGCAGGCCTATTTTATGCAGGCGGTCAACGGCGTGTTTGGTGGCGCTGTTGTGCCTGTTCCCGGCGGCGTTTTGCTGCGGGATGATGCGGGCGTTGTCATTGGTGCGCTTGGCGTGACGGGCGATACATCGGATAATGATCTCGAAGCGGCTTTGGCTGGAATTGATGCGGCGGGATTGGCGGCCGAAGCTTAAATATGACGCTTTAAGGGGTGTTGAGGTCGCGCATAGGACACGATAAGCTTTTGGCTAATCATCTAGTTTGAGGCTGTATATGTCACGTCCTGTCATCGGTATTATTGGCAACACCAGCCTTTTGAACGATCAATACCCGATCCATGCGGCCGGTACGATGAATACGGTCGCGGTCGCACAGGTGTCGGGCTGTATGCCGTTGATCATTCCCAGCGATCCATCGCTTGTGTCCATTGCTGAGTTGCTTGACACGTGCGATGGTTTCTTGCTGACGGGCGGGCGCCCCAACGTGCACCCCGAAGAATATGGCGAGGCTGAGACCGAGGCGCATGGCACCTTTGACCGGGCGCGCGATGCAATCGCCCTTGGGCTGGTGCGCGGCTGTGTCGAACGGGGCCAGCCATTCTTTGGTGTGTGCCGCGGCTTTCAAGAGGTCAACGTGGCCATGGGCGGATCGCTTTACCCTGAGATCCGCGATTTGCCGGGGCGGATGAACCACCGGATGCCCCCTGATGGCACGATCGAGGAAAAGTTCGAACTGCGCCATGATGTGCGATTCACCGAAGGTGGCGTGTTTCACGAGGTGCTTGGCGCGGCCAAGGTCCGCACCAATACCCTGCACGGGCAGGGGATCAAGCTTGCCGGTCCGCGTATTGTGATTGACGGCTATGCCGATGATGGCACGCCAGAGGCCATTTATGTGAAAGACGCGCCGGGCTTTACCTTGGCGGTGCAGTGGCACCCCGAATGGGACGCGGCGAACGACCCGGTATCGCGCCCCTTGTTTGAACGGTTCGGTGCTGCAGCACGGGCGTGGGTTCAGGGCAAACAGCAGGGCCTGCTGAAATCAGCGTGACACGGGTGTTTCAAAGTTAAAGTGGTGCATCGCAGGGGATGATGCGGGTTTGCGCCGGGATCGCCAAGTAAAGCCCTGTTGACTGGGCGATGCAAACGAGAGTGGCGCGTCGCCATGTTGCAATATCTTGGGATCGACCTTGTTTTCAGGCGGTTTGCGGCGGCTTTGAAAAAGACATTTCATTTTGTGCGATCCGATAAGGTGGCGTCCATAAGGCGAGATTAATCGCCTTATGGTTAATGCCCTCTAAACCGACGCGGTGGTTTCTACATATGACCGCCGGTCACCTGAATGCATTGCCCATTGATGCTTTGAGAACCGGGCCCGACCAGCCACATCGCTGCCGCGGATACTTCGGACACGTCAATCAGCCGTTTGTGCGGGTTGGAATTCACCATGATCGCACGGGCTTTTTCCTCTGATATTCCAGCGCGTTCAGAGATGGACGCCGTGTTCCGCGTGACAATGGGCGTGTCCACGTAGCCGGGGCAGATTGCGTTGAATGTATAGGGCTGGCCCATGTAATCTTCGGCCAAGGACCGCACCAGGCCGATCATCCCGTGTTTGGATGCGGAATACGCCGCGGCACCGGGCAGCCCGCGCAGCCCCGCCATGGACGAGATCGCAATGACACGGCCATAGTCGGTCTCGCGCATGGATTTCAGCGATTCGCGGATCGTCAGAAACGCACCGTCCAGATTGGTCGCCATCATGTTGCGCCAAAAGGCCATGTCGGTTTTATGCACTGACTTGCCTTCGGCGATGCCTGCGTTGGGGATGCAGATCTGGATCGGGCCGTGGGCGGCCACTGCGGCGGCGATCTTTGCCACCACGTCGTCCTCGTCGCGCACATCCATCGCCATGCCGGTCATGTTTTCGCCTGCGACTTCGTCCAGTACCTCTTGGCGGCGACCGGTGATGGTGACGTGGGCCCCTTTGGCCGCGAGGTCTTGGGCAATGGCAAGCCCGATCCCTGTGCCGCCGCCGGTGATCAATGCGTGTTTTCCGTTCAGATCCATAATGTCCTCCGTTCTTTCGGGGACATGCTGGGGGCAGGGGCCAGCAGGTGCAAGGTGGCGGTCACATTCACGCAACGTCGCATGATAAAAAACTGTGCTGTTATCGCTATCT
This sequence comes from Sulfitobacter sp., assembly GCF_041552635.1. Lineage (GTDB taxonomy): Bacteria > Pseudomonadota > Alphaproteobacteria > Rhodobacterales > Rhodobacteraceae > Sulfitobacter. The sequence continues at coordinate 6,981 of NZ_JBFEKM010000157.1, read as the reverse complement.
GACCCCAGAAAGCGCCTTCACCTCAGGCCTGTGTCTTGTACTATAGGTACCCAAGCGATACTGCTCAGAGTAATAATGTTGCGCCACGGTGGATGCGGCAGAGGTAACGGGGGATTCTGGATTGAAGATCGGGACGCCAAAAGAAACGTTTGCGGGGGAACATCGCGTTGCGATGACACCCGATTCAGCACTGCAACTGCAAAAGCTGGGGCATGACTGCATCATTGAAACCGGTGCGGGGGCTGCGGCAGGCTTTGCCGACGATAAATACGAGGCCGCTGGCGTAGAGGTCGTCAAGACCGCCGCCGCCCTTTGGGAGGCCGCAGACGTGGTTGCCAAAGTGCGCGTGCCTGATGACGCCGAGATGAAAATGCTGCGGAGCGATCAGACGCTGATCTCGTTCTTTAGCCCCGTCGCGGACGAGGCAAAGATGAAGGCAGCTGCCGATAAAGGTGCCACCGTCGTTGCGATGGAAATGATCCCACGGATCAGCCGCGCGCAAAAGATGGATGCGTTGTCGTCCATGGCGAACATCGCGGGCTACCGTGCGGTGATCGAGGCGGGCAATAACTTTGGCCGCTTCTTTACCGGTCAGATCACGGCCGCGGGCAAAGTACCGCCAGCCAAGGTTCTGGTGGTCGGTGCCGGTGTTGCCGGTCTTGCCGCGATCGGTACGGCGACATCTTTGGGTGCGATTACCTATGCGTTTGACGTGCGTCCCGAAGTGGCCGAGCAGGTCGAATCCATGGGTGCCGAATTTGTCTATCTGGATTTTGAAGAAGAACAGCAGGACGGTTCCGCCTCTGGCGGCTATGCCTCTGTGTCGTCACCGGAATTCCGCGAAGCACAGCTGGCCAAGTTCCGTGAACTGGCCCCCGAGGTCGACATCGTCATCACCACCGCGTTGATCCCCAACCGCGAAGCGCCAGAGCTGTGGACCGAAGACATGGTCGCCGCGATGAAGCCCGGTTCGGTCATCATCGATCTGGCAGCGGAAAAGGGCGGCAACTGCAAGCTGACCAAGATGGACGAGAAAGTCGTGACCGAAAACGGCGTGACCATCATCGGCTATACCGACTTTCCAAGCCGGATGGCGACACAAGCCTCGACTTTGTATTCAACAAACATCCGTCATTTGATGACCGATCTCACGCCGGAAAAAGACGGTGTGATCAATCACAATATGGAAGATGACGTGATCCGTGGTGCCACGATTGCCCACGCAAGCGAAGTCACCTTCCCACCGCCCCCACCAAAGGTGGCGGCGATTGCGGCGGCCCCGAAAAAGGCTGCGGTCAAGGAGCTGACACCGGAAGAAAAGCGCGCGGCCGAAACGGCGGCATTCAAGGCACAGACAAAGTCCCAAGTAACCTTGCTGGCGATTGGTGGCGCGTTGCTGCTGGCCGTTGGTTTGGTGGCACCGGCCAGCTTTATGCAGCACTTTATCGTGTTTGTTCTGTCGGTATTCATCGGTTTTCAAGTCATCTGGGGCGTGGCGCACAGCTTGCACACACCCTTGATGGCGGTAACCAACGCGATCTCGTCGATCATCATTCTGGGCGCGCTGATGCAAATCGGATCCGGGTCCTTCTTGGTGATTATTTTGGCGGCTTTGTCGGTCTTCATGTGTGGGATCAACATATTCGGCGGCTTCCTCGTGACACGGCGCATGCTCGCCATGTTCCAGAAATCTTAAGGGGGCAGGGATCATGGATTTTGGTTTCACAACAGCGGCTTATGTGGTCGCAGCAATCCTGTTTATCCTGTCGCTTGGCGGGCTAAGCGGACAGGAAAGCGCAAAGCGTGCCGTCTGGTACGGCATTGTCGGTATGGCTTTGGCCGTGGCAGCGACGCTGATCGGGCCGGGGACGGGCTTTTGGTTCCTGTCGCTGATCCTGATCGCCGGCGGTGGTGCCATCGGGTACCAGCTGGCGACCAAGGTGCAGATGACGCAGATGCCGGAACTGGTTGCAGCGATGCACAGCCTTGTCGGTCTGGCAGCGGTGTTTGTCGGTCTGATCGCGCATTTCGAAATCGGTCGCGTGGGTGGTTTCATCGCCGCTGGTGGTGACCCATATGAACTGGGCACTTTCGCGGCGTTGATCGCCAAAAAGACCAGTGTCGAGCTGAGCATTCTGCGGGTTGAACTGTTCTTGGGCGTGTTCATCGGTGCGGTGACGTTCACCGGTTCCGTCATTGCATATGGCAAACTGGCGGGCCGCGTATCGTCTTCGGCTGAAAAGCTGCCCGGTGGTCACGTTCTGAACATCGCAGCGGCGTCTGTCGCGGTGCTGACGTTGATCTGGTACTTCAACACAGGCAGCTTCATGCCGTTGTTCTTGATGACGCTGGCGGCCCTTTTCATTGGCTACCATCTGATCATGGGCATCGGTGGCGCGGACATGCCGGTCGTTGTGTCGATGCTGAACAGCTACTCGGGCTGGGCCGCAGCGGCGATCGGCTTCTCGCTGGGCAATGATCTGTTGATCGTTGTCGGCGCGCTGGTTGGTTCGTCGGGTGCGATCCTGTCGTACATCATGTGTAAGGCGATGAACCGGTCGTTTGTCAGCGTGATTTTGGGCGGCTTTGGTGGCCCTGCGGGCGAACAGATGGCCGTTGAAGGCGAACAGGTCGCAATCGAGGTGGACGGCGTTGCAACCATGCTGAACGAAGCTGACAGTGTCATCATCATCCCCGGTTACGGGATGGCGGTTGCCCAAGCACAGCAAGCGGTCAGCGAGCTGGTCAAAAAGCTGCGTGCCCAAGGCAAGAACGTGCGTTTCGCCATTCACCCCGTTGCGGGGCGTTTGCCGGGTCATATGAACGTGCTGCTGGCCGAGGCCAAGGTGCCCTATGACATCGTGATGGAGATGGACGAGATCAACGATGATTTCCCGTCCACCGACGTGGCGATTGTGATCGGGTCCAATGACATCGTGAACCCTGCTGCGCAGGATGATCCAAACAGCCCCATCGCCGGTATGCCGGTTCTGGAATGCTGGAAGGCCAAGAACGTGATCGTGTCCAAACGCGGGCAGGGCACAGGCTATTCCGGCATCGAAAACCCGCTGTTCTTCAAGGATAACACGCGGATGCTCTATGGCGATGCCAAGGCCAGCTTGGACAAGCTGCTGCCGTTGATCGACTGATCCAGCTGGCTGGTTTACGGCCTTGCTAAAGACATGAAACGCCCTGTCAGGAATGACGGGGCGTTTTGCATTTTGCTGGCACGACACCGTCCTCAAGACCCGGCTTTATGACGCAGCTATCCGCGCTTCGTGAATGACATGCAGTGTCGTTGACGGTGCCAACACGTCAGTTCGCGCAACAGTGCTGTAAACCCCAGCGGGAGCTGTCATTTCTCCTTTTCATCAACTCGTCAGAAAAGGACTTCCAACATGACATCCCTGATTACCGGTGCCCCCCTGTGGGTTTGGCCTCTTTTTGTAGTGCTTTTGCTTGTCGGGTTACGGGCAAGGCGCAATCGCGAGGCCCCTGTCGTGTTGGTCTATGCCTTGCCGCTTTTGGGGGTGCTCGCGCTGCGCTCTGTCTATGCGGTCGGAGGCAGCGGTTGGGGCTGGGCCTTATTTGCACTGGCCTATGGGGCAGGGGCCGTTGTCGGCCACCACTTGCAGAAACGTTGGACCTTGGCCCGTGCAGGACGCAAGGTGCGCCTTGCGGGCGAAAGCATGACGCTGGTGGTGATGATGGCGCTTTTCTGGGCGAACTTTGTCGCGGGCGTTCTGCAGGCGGTCGCTCCCGCGATCATCGCTAATCCGTGGTTCCTTGTGGCGCTTTCCGTAATCCTTGGCGGATGTGCTGGCAGCTTTGCTGGGCGTGCAGTGCGCGTGTGGCGTATGGCTTAGGCGCGCTTGTTGCGGGGCAAAATCTGGCGCGGCAGGTCGACCACCCAACTGTTCGTGCGCAGCAGCCCCGTCGATTTCGCCGCGACCAGCCCGCCCCATGCCGCCAAAACATTGGCCAGTATTGCCGCTAAAATGATGCCCCAATATCCAAGGGTCAATGCCCCGAACCACGCAAGTGGCAGATACAGGACAAAGATGCGGCCAAGGCTTAGGCCCATCGACCACAGCGCCTTGTCGCGCGAATTCATAGCAGCATTAGCTGTGACCACGATGCCATAGCCAAACAGCGACAGACCCACAAATCGCAGATAGGTCGCCGCATAATTGCGGTCTTCTTCGCCCGAGGTGAAGATGCCGGCAATCGGTTCGGCAAAAAGCCCCAACACCACAGCAACTAAAGCGCCATAGCCCAAGCAGAACATGAAAGCATATCGGGTGGCGTCTTGGGCGCGGTCCTTGGCACCTGCACCCCAGTTCTGACCCACCACAGGCCCGATCCCTGCGGACAGCGCCAGCAGCGGGACCAGCGCCATGCTTTGGACCCGTGTCGCGGCACCAAACCCCGCTACGGCAGTTTCGCCCACGGTTGCGACGGCCGCAGTGACCATGGCCAAGCCCGCCGGGTTAATCGCATTCGAAAACGCAGCAGGCAGGCCGACGTTCAGAATTTGTCGGGCCGAGGATCCGATCCGGTCAAACAACCCACCACACCAGCCCAACAACCCACGCTGCCACGCGATGAACAGCGCAAGGGCCACGGCCACCACACGCCCCGCAAGCGTTGCCATGGCTGCGCCCTGAACGCCAAGCTCTGGCAGGCCCCACATCCCAAAGATCAACAGCGGGTCAAGCCCCACATTGATCACCGCCGCCACCACCATGATCCAGGAAGATGTCAGGCTGTCGCCATGGGCCCGAAACACCGCATTGGTCACCATCATCGTCACCAGAAACGGAAAGCTAAGCGCCCAGATTGGCATGTATTCCGCGATCCTTCCAGCAACCTCGTTCCCCGCTCCGATGGCTTGGAAAATATAGGGATAGATCAACCAGACCACCCCTGCGACCGCCGTAGACAAGGCCAGACCAATGCCCATGGCATGCAGTCCCAGCCGCTGTGTTGCTTCGTCACTATCTGCGCGACCGATCGCCTGACTAAGTGCAGCATTCGCCCCCGCACCAAGCCCGATCGAAAGCGACGTGATCGCGGTTGTCACCGGATAGATAAACCCCACCGCAGCCAGCGCTGTGCCGCCGATCTGGCCCAGAAAATAGGCATCGGCCAATCCGACGCTTAGTACCGCAAAAATGCCAAAACCCATCGGCGCAGTCATGGCTGCCAAGGCGCGCCATACGGGGCCTTCCGTCAGGTCGCGACCGCTTTTTTGCTGTGTGGTTTCATCACCTTGGTCTGCCATGGGTCGCCGCTCCGCCATCTGTCGCTAAGCCCGTCAACCTAGTGCAGCGTCCGCACTTTGCGAGTGTTCCCCGTCACAGCGTCCGGCCAGTATTCAATGGTACACCATAAGGCCATGGAAATAATCATTTTTTTCTGTTCTTTGCGGCGGATTATAGTATCTTGTCACAAACCGCCGGTTTGCATGACGAGGACCCAGATGGCAGCGATAAACGACCACCCCTTGCGCTATTCGCTCAACAGTGAATTGCACGCGCGCCCGTTCCCGTCGCTAAGCGCCCCGCATGTTGCGGCCTATCTTGCCGTGCGCGCCCCCGGCGAGGCGGCATCCCGCGATAGGTCTGTGGACCTTGATAACCTTTCAGCATTGCTGAAGCATTACGGTGCACCGCTGCCTGCGGAAAACGCGACCCATTACTATGGGCCGATGGGGAAATACGCGCTGAAATGGGAACAGCATACGGAATTCGTGACCTATACTGTGTTTTCCGACCAGCTGAGCGAGCGGCCATTTGATCCGGCCGAATTCGACGTGTTTCCGGAAAGTTGGCGCAAGGGGCTGAACGCGGAACGTATCACCTCGATCTTGCTGCGGCTGGTGACGCGGCCCGATACCAACGAACAGATCTCGGGGAGCCTGCGCGACTGGTTCGTCCCCGAAAGCCTTGCCGTCGCCAAGGTGCTGGACGATGCGGCCGTGGTCGCCAGCGATTTCCGCATTGATTCAGCGGGCCACATGCGCATGGCGATCTTTGCGTCTGACGGTACCGGTGACAGACGCCTTGGCCGCATCGTTCAGCGGCTCTGCGAAATTGAAACCTATAAATCCATGTCGATGTTGGGTTTTGCCGAGGTGCGTGATTTTGGCGGGCAGCTGAATGCGTTGGACAAGCAGCTGAACAACCTGATGGTTGGTATGCGTGCCTCGGATGCCATGGCCGAAGACACGCTGCACAAGCTGTTGGACATCTCGGTGCAGCTTGAAACCTTGTCTGCCGAAGTATCCTACCGTTTCGGGGCCACAGAGGCCTATCAGGCCATCGTCAATCAACGGATATCTGCGCTGCGCGAGGCGCGGTTTATGTCGCGGCAGGGCTTTGACGAATTCATGATGCGGCGGTACGAGCCGGCCATGCGTACGGTCAAATCCTCCGAAAACCGGTTGCAGTCCATCTCGGCCCGCGCCATCCGTGCATCTGAATTGTTGCGGACGCGGGTGGATGTTGAACGCTCTGCCCAGAACCAGGAAATTCTGGCCAGCATGAACGAACGTTCTGACCTGCAGTTACGGCTTCAGCATACGGTCGAAGGATTGTCCGTGGTCGCGATCAGCTATTACGCGGTGTCTCTGACGGCCTATATGATCACGCCACTGGCCGAGCAGGTCGGCATCGGCAAGGGGGTGGTGACCGCCCTTGCCGTGCCGGTTGTTGTGGCTTTGGTCTGGTGGATGCTGCGCCGGTTACGCAGTAAAATCATCTAGCAAGGCCCGCCGCTGGTACGTTGGCCCTGCTTCGGTCAGCCGTGGGACAGCTGGCCGACCGGGGTGCGGCGCAATACGGCATGTGTCGCCAAAACACCCACACCGATCATCACGATCGCAAGGATTGCTGCCAGCGACAGGGTCGGAACACCCGACAGACCGGCCCCCAACGTGCAGCCACCGGCCAGAACACCGCCAACGCCCATCAACGCCGC
>NZ_JBFEKM010000156.1:0-9954 GCF_041552635.1 Sulfitobacter sp. | reverse complement strand
GACCACCAAACCGCGCGCCAAACTGACCGCCACCGCCGAAAAGCGTCTGCGGGTGTTGGGCAGTCTCGATACGCTGGGGGCAGGGTTCACGCTGGCGTCACAGGATTTGGACATTCGCGGCGCGGGCAACCTGTTGGGCGAAGAACAATCCGGCCAGATGCGCGATGTCGGCTTCGAGCTGTATCAATCCATGCTGGAGGACGCGATTGCCAAGATCAAGGCGGGCGAGATGGAAGGCGTCATCGACGATGACGGTCAATGGGCACCGCAGATCAATCTGGGCGTGCCAGTTCTGATCCCCGAAACCTTTGTGCCTGATCTTGACGTTCGTCTGGGCCTGTACCGCCGCCTGTCCAGCCTGACCACCAAGGTTGAACTTGAAGGTTTTGCCGCCGAACTGATCGACCGCTTTGGCAAGTTGCCGCGCGAGGTTAACACGCTGATGCTGGTCGTGCGGATCAAGGCCATGTGCAAACGGGCAGGGATCGCGAAACTGGACGGCGGGCCGAAAGGCGTGACGATCCAGTTCCACAACGATAAATTCGCCTCGCCCGAGGGGTTGGTGACATTCATTCAAGACCAGCGTGGACTGGCCAAGGTCAAAGACAACAAGATTGTAGTAAAGCGCGATTGGGCGACCGATACGGACAAGATCAAAGGGGCTTTTGCCATTGCCCGCGATCTGGCCGAACATGTCATCGCCAAAGAAAAACAAAAGAAAAAAGCAAAAGCCTAAGCCATTGCGGGCTTAGGCTTTCGGTGTTGGTCAGACCTGTTCGACCTGCCTTAGGTGTACAAGGACGCCACACCCATCTGGGCGTGAATTTCATTCACTGTGGCAGGGTCCATCCCGTAGCCCTTGGCCAGTTTGTGCAGGTATTGGGCTTCTTCCTGGGTATCCAGATCAATCGCCAGCAGCGACATCGCGTAAATCTGCGGCCCCATGCCTTCGGGGGTTTGTGAAACCAGCCCGTCGATATCAATCGGCGCATCCATGCGCGCCTGCACGAACGCCGCTTCCTCGGCATCGACATCACCAAGGTGGTTCAGCAGCTTGTCGCGTTCCGCGGCATCAAAAGTACCATCGGATTTCGCGGCTTGGATCATCGCGGCGATCATCAGCGCGGCAAGGACTTCTTGCTCTTGCGAGGGGACAATCTCGGGGGTGGCGTTGCTGTCGAACTGTGAATTCAGCACGGCACCGAAATCAGCTTCTTCGCGTTCGGGTTTGCCACCGGTGGCACCGCCAAGCCCTGCCAGCAGACCACCCGCACCCGCAGCGCCGGCCAAGCCCCCCAAAAGGCCACCAAGCCCGCCAGACGCACCGGACCCGCCAGCACCGCCCAATTGGTTCAGCAACCCACCCAGACCACCGCCGGACGCGCCGGAGCTGCCACCCAACTGGTTGAGCAATCCGCCCAGACCGCCGCTGTTACTTGCGCCCGCGCCGCCGCCCATAAGGCCGCCCAGCCCGCCGGAACTGCTGGTCCCGCCCGAACTGGCGCTTTTGTTTTTCATCATCGCGCTGGCACCTTTGGCGACGGCAACGCCGATGGCCACCTTGGCCAATGTTTTCATCAAGCTCACTACCCGTTCCCCTTTGTGTAAAATTCTGAGCGAAGTCTGTTGGAATTCCAGCTGCGACACAACCGAATAGACGCAAAGTCACCAGCACAGTTGCGTCAAACCGATTGACAAGCCATCGCCAACCCGCGTCTGTGATCGCATGGAACGTAAAACGACGATAGACACCTTCGGGGCCATTGCGCTGATCGCTTTCGCCTTGAACCTTGCCTTTAATCAGGTGGTGATCAAGGTTACGAATGGCGGCTTTAATCCGGTGTTTTCAGCGGGTCTGCGATCCCTTGGCGCGATTGTGGTACTGGTGATCTGGATGAAGCTGCGCGGTGTCAGCTTTGCCTTTCCGCGGGCCGCCAGAGGCTGGGCCATCGTATCGGGATTGCTGTTCACCTTTGAATTCACCTGCCTTTTCATGGCATTGGACGGCACTACGGTTAGCAGGGCGTCGATTATATTCTATTCGATGCCGGTTTGGTTAACGATTGCCGCGAATTTCTTGATCCCCGGTGAACGACTGACGCGGCTCAAGATCGTCGGGCTTGTTTTGGCGATGTCCGGCGTGGCCGTTGCCCTGACCGATCGCAGCGGCGGGCATGTGAGCTGGACAGGCGATCTGCTGGCGCTGACGTCGGCGTTCTGTTGGGCGGGCATTGCACTGCTGGTACGGGTGACACCGCTTGCCAATGTGCCGCCTGCGCAGCAACTGATGTGCCAGGTTGCGATCTCGGGGCCCATTCTGGTTCTGATTGCGCCGCTGTTCGGTCCTTTGATCCGCGATGTTCAGATGATCCATCTGGCAGGGCTAGGATTTCAGATCATCGCTGTGGCCAGCCTTGGGTTTTTGGCGTGGTTCTGGCTGATGTCGGTTTATCCTGCGTCAAGCGTGGCATCGTTCAGTTTTCTGTCGCCGGTGTTTTCGGTGATCCTAGGCTGGCTGTTATTGTCCGAACATGTGGCATGGTCGGTTTGGGCGGCGTTGGTGCTGGTGGCGGCGGGCATTTACCTGATCAACCGAAAGCCCCGCCTGACCTAGCGCCTATGTTCCGCAGAAGGTCGCGGGCACGATTTCCTGTTCCGTCGGGGGGCGGTGCAGGTCTGCATCGGTTGTCTGGTACGGCGTCGCGAGCGCATTCATCAAACGTTCAAACGGGGCCATATCGCCTGCAACGGCGGCTTGGATCATCTGCTCAATCCGGTGATTACGCGGGATGATCGCAGGGTTGGCAGACTGCATTACCGTTTTTGCATCCGGTTCTGACGCAAGGCGCGCCTGCCATTTTTCCTGCCACGCCGCAAAGGCATCGCGGTCGGTGAACTCGTCCTGCGCCGCGTCGCCCGATAGCGCGCGAAACGCATTGGTGAAATCGGCACCGTCTTGCTGCATCAAGCTTAGCAGGTCCTCGATCAAAGGCGTATCATCCGGCTGCGCATTGGCGATGCCGATCTTTGCCCCGAAACGTTTCAGCCACGCGGCCTCGATCAGTGCGGGCATGGCATGGACGATCTCTGTCGCCTCGGCCACGGCGGCATCTGCGTTGTCCATTTGCTGGATCAATGCGGTTGCCAGCTGCGCCATGTTCCAGACTGCGATTTGCGGCTGGTTCGAGAACGCATAGCGGCCCTGACGGTCGATCGAGCTGAACACGCGGTTGGCGTGGAACGCATCCATGAACGCGCAGGGGCCGTAATCAATCGTCTCGCCAGAAATGGAACAGTTATCGGTATTCATGACCCCGTGGATAAAGCCCACCGACATCCATGCTGCAATCAGATCGGCCTGTGCTGCACAGACGGCGCGCAGCAACCCCATCGGGCCGTCGGCCTGCGGATAGTGACGTTTGATGGCGTAATCGGTCAGGGTGCGCAGGTTTTCAACCTCGCCGCGGTGGGCAAAGACCTGAAACGTGCCGACGCGCAGGTGGCTGGCCGCAACCCGGGTCAGAACGGCACCAGGCAGGGCTGTTTCACGGTAGATCTGCTCGCCCGTGGCGACGGCGGCCAAGGCACGCGTGGTGGGAATACCAAGGGCGTGCATCGCCTCGGATACCACATATTCGCGCAGCACAGGGCCCAGCCATGCCCGTCCATCACCGCCACGCGAATAGGGCGTAGGACCGGACCCCTTTAGCTGGATATCACGACGCTGACCGGTACTGTCGATGACTTCGCCCAGCAGGATCGCGCGGCCGTCGCCAAGCTGTGGGTTGTAGTTGCCAAACTGGTGGCCTGCGTAAAGCTGCGCCAACGGGTCTGCGCCTTGGGGCAATTCATTGCCGCCAAAGGTAAAGGCCAGATCGTCGGTGCCGGCCTCGGCCAGACCAAGGGTCTTGGCCAGATCCGCGTTGAAGGCCAACAGCTTGGGGTCGGCCACAGGCGTCGGGGTGATGCGGGTATAAAAGCTATCCGGCAAGGCGGCAAAGCTGTTATCGAAGGGGGCATTGAATGTCATGGGTTATGATATAGGGGCCTGCGGGCGGCTTCGCCAGCCTGATCATAGCTTGCGTGACATGAACATATAGTTTGCACGGGGTTTGAACCCTGCGCGAGCATAGAGTTTCTGGGCAATCTGATTGTCTTTATCCACCTCAAGATGGACTGCTTTTACGCCCCCGGCAGACAGGGCATTGGGCAAGGCCAACAGGGCCTCGGACGCGATGCCACGCCCGCGCACGCCGGGGCGCACGTAAATCTCGTCGACAATCGCGTCGAGCCCGCCAAATTCCACGGACCAGCCGAATGTGATGATCACATAGCCGATCGGCGCGCGGGCCGGCCCGATCAGATAAGCGACACCGTGCGGGATGCCATCCAGCAGCGGGGCAATACCCGTGCGGCGGGCTTCGTCTGTTTGTTCGATCCCCGCCTCGGCATGAAAGGCCGCGACAAGGCCGATCAACCGGTCCAGATGCTCTGGTTTGGCAAGGGTGAAGGCGGCGCTCACAACCGGGCCAGCCGTTCGGTCAGCAGGTCAAAGAAACCGTCAGCGTCGATCTCCCCCATAAAGGTTGCATTCGGCTCGCGGTCGGTAACGCCCCACCAATCAGCGACAGTCATGCCCATTGTCAGCTCGGATTGGGTTTCGATTTCCACATTGACATGGCGGCCTGTAAACAGATCGGGCCGGATCAAATAGGCGGTCACACAAGGGTCATGCAGCGGCGCGCCGTCCGATCCGTATTTTTCTTTGTCAAAGCGTTCAAAGAATTCAGTCATCTGCGCCACGGCGATCCCCACGGGGCTGCCGATATTGCGAAACGCATCATTGCGGGGGGCCGTGACCAGCGCCTTGTGGGTGACATCCAAAGGCATCACAACGATAGGAATTCCTGATTTAAAAACAATGTCAGCAGCTTGCGGGTCAACGTAGATGTTGAATTCTGCCACGGGGGTGATGTTGCCCCCCTCGAAATAGTCGCCGCCCATCAGCACAATCTTGGCGATGCGCTTGGCGATATCGGGGGCCTTTTGCAGCGCTGTCGCGACATTCGTCAGTGGCCCAAGTGGGCAAAGCGTTACCGTCCCCGGCGCATGTTCGCGCAAGGTATCAATGATGAAATCAACGGCATGGCCATCTTGCAGCGGCATGGTGGGTTCAGGCAAGTCCGGGCCATCAAGGCCGGTTTTGCCGTGCACATGTTCCGCCGTCACCAATGCGCGGCCCAGCGGGCGGTCACAACCGGCAAAGATCTTCACATCCGTTTTGCCAGCTAGTTCACACACGATCCGCGCATTGCGCGTGGTCAGATCCAGCGGCACATTGCCTGCAACGCAGGTGATGCCCAGCACGTCGATATCTTCGGGGCTGGCCAAGGCCAACAGGATCGCAACCGCGTCGTCCTGACCGGGATCGGTGTCGATGATAATCTTGCGCGGTGTCATGTCTGATCTCCTGTCGTGCGTTTCCAGAGCCTTGCCGCATGCGTTGCGCCTTGTCCAGCAGACAGCATGTGGCCTAGCTGCGTTCCGCCCGTTTGACGGCATCCCATAGCGCGTCCATCTCGGCCAGATCACTGTCGGCGGGGGTTTTGCCGATATCAGCCAACCGCGCTTCGACCCCTTCAAAACGGCGAATGAATTTGGCGTTGGCGGCGCGCAGGGCTGCTTCGGGATCAAGGCCTAAATGCCGACCCAGATTGGCCATCACGAACATCAGGTCGCCGAATTCCTCTTCGACCTGCGTCTGGGTCAGGGTATCGCGGGCCTCGACCAGTTCGGCGGCTTCTTCGGCGATTTTGGCCACCACGTCGCCGGTATCAGGCCAGTCAAACCCCACACGCGCGGCGCGTTTTTGCAATTTATAGGCACGCAGTAAGGCAGGCAGGCCAACGGCAACCCCGTCCAGCGCGCCACCTTGGGCCTTGCCTGCGCGCTCGACCGCTTTGATCTTTTCCCAATCGGCAGTTTGTTGATCTGCCGATTTGTCTCGCGATTCATCGCCGAACACATGTGGATGCCGCGCAACCATCTTGTCGCTGATGTTGCGTACCACAGACTGAAAGGTGAAATGGCCGTCTTCTTCGCCCATTGCCGTGTGATAAACGGTTTGCAGCAGCAGATCGCCTAACTCTCCCTCAAGCTCGGGCCAGTCGCCACGTTCGATCGCGTCGGCAACTTCGTAAGCCTCTTCAATGGTATAGGGGGCGATGCTGGCGAAATCCTGTTCGATATCCCACGGGCATCCGGTTTTAGGGTCCCGCAAGCGGCGCATGATCTCTAACAACCGATCAATCCCTGCGCTTTGATCATGGATCAATGCATCTTTCGTCGTCTCGCCCATTGCAGCGCCCTTGTGTCTGGTGTCAGATGCAACCTGACCAAGATATATGCAGGAGTCCACCCAATGCCCGTCGTGAACCGTATCGCGGATTTTGCCCCTCTGATGACTGAATGGCGCAGACATCTGCACACGATCCCGGAGTTGGGCTTTGATTGCCCCAAGACGGCCGCCTTTATCAAGGAGCGGCTGCAAGAAATCGGCGTTGACGAAATTCACGAGGGGATCGCGCAGACAGGTATTGTTGCGATCATCAAGGGCAGCAGTGATGGCCCAACAATCGGTCTGCGCGCGGATTTCGACGCGCTGCCAATCGAGGAAGAAACTGGCGTTGAATATGCGTCTACCCATGCCGGAAAAATGCACGCCTGCGGCCATGATGGCCACACCACCATGCTGCTGGGGGCCGCAAAATATCTGGCCGAGACGCGCAATTTCTCGGGCCGCGTCGCGCTGATTTTCCAACCCGCCGAAGAAGACGGCGGCGGCGCGCAAGTGATGTGCGCCGAAGGCATGATGGACCGTTTCGACATCGCGCAAGTTTACGGCATCCACAACATGCCGGGGGCTGAATTCGGTGCGTTTTTCACCACGCCGGGTCCGATCATGGCGGCGGTCGATTCCTTCACCATCCAGATCAATGGCCGTGGCGGCCACGGGGCCATGCCACACGAGACCGCCGATCCGGTCGTCGCTGCCTGCGGCATCGTTCAGGCGATCCAGACAATTTCCAGCCGTAACGTTTTGTCGGCGCAGGAACACGTGATCTCGGTCACGCAGATCCACACCGGGTCGGCCAGCAACATCATCCCGGATACGGCGATGATCAACGGCACCGTGCGGACCTTTGACAAGGATGTGCAAACCTTGATCCGCAACCGGATGGCAGAGATCGTGCAAGGCCAAGCGGCCAGCTATGGCGTGACCGCGACGCTTGATTACGAGGAAGGCTATCCCAGCACGCAAAACGCCCCCGAACAGACGGCGCTGGCTGCAGATGTGGCGCGCTCGGTCGTGGGCGATGCACATGTCGACGCGGAATTCGCCCGCGTCGCAGGGGCCGAGGATTTCGCCTATATGCTGGAAGAACGCCCCGGCGCTTATCTTTTCCTTGGCGCTGGCGAAGGTGCCGGATTGCACCATCCGAAATTCAACTTCAACGATGATGTCGCCCCTGTGGGCGCGTCGTTCTTTGTTCAGCTGGTCGAACAATTGCAACCGGCGGCAGGTCACTGATGGCGCTTGAGGATGCAAAAACGCAGGTCGATCAAGCCTTTACCCGCGACGACCTGAAAGGGCCGAGCTTTGAGAATGCGTTTGGCGGTGCCACATCATTCCTGCGCCGTCGCTATACCAAAGACCTGACCGGCGTTGATATCGCTGTGACCGGCGTGCCGTTCGACCAAGCAGTGACCAACCGCACCGGCACCCGTCTGGGACCGCGCGCGATCCGCGAGGCGTCGACCTTGCAACCCTATGATCCGCCTTATGGCTGGGATTTCGATGTGCTCAGCGAATTTGCCATCGCGGATTATGGCGATCTGGCGTTTGATTATGGCCACACCAGCCAGTTTCCAGCCGCTTTGACCAAGCATATCAAGGGGATACTGGACGCAGGTGCAGCAAGTGTCGTGCTGGGCGGCGATCATTACATTAGCTTTCCGATCCTCAAGGCCTATGCCGAAAAATACGGGCCGATCAGCTTGCTGCAATTCGATGCGCATTCGGACACATGGCCTGATGACGATATGGACAGGATCGACCACGGCACCATGTTTTATAAGGCCGTGAAATCCGGGATTGTTGACCCGCATACGTCGGTTCAGGTGGGGATCAGAACGACAAACCCGGACACATTGGGGGTCACGACCATTGATGCCCGCGAGGTTCATGAAAAGGGGCCGCAAGCAGCAGTTGCCAAGATAAAACAAGTGCTTGGCGACCGACCCTGCTATCTGACATTTGACATCGACGCGCTTGATCCGGCCTTTGCGCCGGGCACTGGCACACCGGTTTGGGGCGGGCTAACGTCGGCGCAATGCGCGATCATGCTCCGCGATCTTGCGGGGATAAATATTGTCGGCGGCGACATTGTAGAAGTCTCTCCGCCCTTTGACACCACCGGCACCACGGCGATTGCAGGCGCGCATGTGGCGACAGAAATTCTGTGCCTGCTGGGATGGAGGATGCGCAACCAATGACCGGAAAGAACCAACCCATCAGCGGCAACGATCTGGCACGATTTTCGGGGCCAAGCACCTTTATGCGGCTGCCATCAGCAAATGATCTCAAGGGGTTAGACGTTGCTGTTCTAGGAATTCCGCTGGATATCGGCACCTCGTGGCGGTCTGGTACGCGCTTTGGCCCCAAACAGGTCCGATCAGAAAGCGCGATGCTGCGGCCCTATAATCTGGCCACGGGGGCAGCCCCCTTTGACGGATTGCAGGTGGCGGATATCGGTGATCTGGCGATCAACACCTTTTCGCTGTCGGACAGTCTGTCCATCATCAAAGAGAGCTACGACGCTATCCTGAAATATGACGCCATGCCCTTGGCGATTGGCGGCGACCATTCGATTACCCTGCCGATTTTGCGCGCCATAGCGAAACGCCACGGCCCTGTGGCGTTGATACATGTGGATGCCCATGCCGACGTCAATGACGAGATGTTCGGCGAACGCGAAACCCACGGGACAGTGTTCCGCCGCGCCTATGAAGAAGGGCTGATCATCCCCGAAAAGACCTATCAGATCGGTCTGCGGGGGTCCGGTTACGGTGCCGATGACTTTGCCGAAGCCGCCGGTTGGGGTTTTCAACAATTCCCGGCCCACGGACTTTGGCACCGCAGTCTGTCGCCCTTGGGCGCGGAAATTCGACGCGATATCGGCGATGCGCCGGTTTACGTCACCTATGATATCGACAGCCTTGATCCGGCCTTTGCACCGGGCACGGGCACCCCGGAAATTGGCGGGCTGACAACACCGCAAGCGATGGAGCTTATTCGGGCTCTTAAGGGGTTGAACATCGTCGGTGCCGATCTGGTAGAAGTGTCGCCGCCCTATGACACCTCAGGCAATACCGCGCTGACGGGGGCCAATATCCTGTTTGAAATCTTGTGTGTTCTACCGGGTGTTGCGTACCGTTGATCAGACCCGACGCTCCGCGGGGAGTTTACAAGGCAAAATGAAGGTGAAGATCATGATGGCATTTTTTTGGATCGTTGTTGCAGGTTTCGTCGGCTTGCAGGCCTATGTCCGGCTGGCCCCGACGCAGGTTGAAAACTGGGCCATCAAGGACAGCCCGCAAGAGCCGGGAGATTATCCGACTGAGGGTGGCTTCAAAGTGGTGCGGCTGGTGGACGGTGATGGATCAGACGTGATGGATGCGTTCGGCAACGCCATGTTGTCATTGCCAAGAACGCAAAAGCTGGGGCAGGTGCGGGGGCAGGATGTCTATGTCACGCGGTCCCTGCTTTGGGGGTTTCCAGACTTCACAACGATCGCGCGCGAAGATGCCGGCGCGCAGACCCGTGTCGTGATTTATGGCCGCTTGCGCTTTGGCAAATCAGACATGGGCGTCAACAAAAACCGGTTGCAGCGG
>NZ_JBFEKM010000155.1:0-10058 GCF_041552635.1 Sulfitobacter sp. | reverse complement strand
GAGGGTCTGGTGCTGCCCTATCTGGATATTCCATTTCAGCACGCGCATCCTGATGTTCTCAAACGTATGGCCCGTCCCGCTGCCGCCGCCAAGACGCTGGACGAGATCGCCGCCTGGCGCGACACCTGCCCGGATATCACGCTGCGATCGACTTTTATCGTCGGCTATCCGGGCGAGACAGAGGCCGAATTCCAGACGCTGCTGGAGTGGCTGGACGAAGCGCAGTTGGACCGTGTCGGTTGTTTTCAATACGAAAACGTCGATGGCGCGCGATCAAACGCGCTGCCAGATCATGTGCCGGACGAAGTCAAACAAGACCGCTGGAACCGGTTCATGGAGAAAGCGCAGGCCATTTCCGAGGCCAAGCTGGAAGCCAAAGTCGGGCGTCGGATGGATGTGATCATCGACGAGATCGACGGCGATGCCGCAACTTGCCGGACGAAGGCCGACGCGCCAGAGATCGACGGGAACCTGTTTATAGACGAAGGCTTTGAGGGCTTGTCGGTCGGCGACATCGTCACAGTCGAGGTCGAGGAAGCGGGTGAGTATGATCTATGGGGTCGGGTTGTTTGAGGCGCACTTAATCTTTCAACGAATAATTGTATTTTTGTTTAGAAGTGCTAATTAGAAAGATGGTATGGAGGATTTGGATTGATATGTACGG
Organism: Sulfitobacter sp.; assembly: GCF_041552635.1. Lineage (GTDB taxonomy): Bacteria > Pseudomonadota > Alphaproteobacteria > Rhodobacterales > Rhodobacteraceae > Sulfitobacter. The sequence goes on along the minus strand of NZ_JBFEKM010000155.1, from coordinate 9,394 downwards.
TTACAACGAAAAAAAAGCCGGTCAAGTTGTGGCTTTCTTCGGCCTTAAGGCCGGCGGTCAGATAAATGTCTTAAAACTAGCTAAACTTCTTTATCTAGCCGAAAGAGACAGCATGGCAGCTTATGATGAACCGATGTTTTATGACAAGCTTGTTTCTATGGACCATGGGCCGGTGACTTCCATTTCTCTCAATCTAGTTAATGGCATGCAACCCAGTGATGTATGGCCGTTATATCTTTCAGGACGAGCCGGTTATGATGTGATTGTGAACGATACTATTTCGCTGGCCGAGTTGGACGAATTGAGTAAAGCAGATTTGACGATACTTAATACCCTATGGGAAAAATTTGGGCAGTATAGCCAGTACCAGATCCGCGATTGGACCCATGAGAATTGCCAAGAATGGGAGAACCCTCAAGGTTCGTCCGAACCGATACCTCACGAGAGAGTATTTAAGTTTCTTGGGAAAAAAGAAGCAACGTCACTTGCTGAGTCACTTCAATCCTTTAGAGCAATGCATAAAAGGTTTGAGGCCGTCTGTTAGCATATGCTAGCGATCGGCACTGCATTTCTTGTCCCATCTGGACCGGCAGAATATCTGCACCTAAATATTGTTGGTACCGCTCAGATTGAGCCTCCAGACATGAGGCTTTTAATTCCAATTTCGTCAATTAAAGATGGAGTGTTCCATGACCAGACTTGTGTTTTGGACGTGGGAGAGCACCCTTTTATCACAAAACCGAGTTTCGTTTTTTATCGTCACATTCAACAGAGGTCTGCGACCAAGATTTCGATGTGCTTAGAAAACGGCGATTTTATCGCGAAGGACAGCGCGTCTGAGGCTCTGATTGCAAAAATCATCGCTGGTATCCCCGCATCTAACTTTACTGCACCATGGGTTTTGAATTTCTTCCAAAATTGAACCTATCAGGCAGGGTGGGACGGTCGCACTATCAAAGCCCCCCGATGTCCCCCCTCCCAATCAGCCAAAAATAGCCCATCTAGTTGAAGAACTCTAAAGCACCCCTACATATACCCCACCGAGCAAGGCACCCACACAGAAACCTTGCAAATGTTCCGTTAATGTTCTATATATGTTCCATAACAGAATACAGGGGGCTTACCGAATGTCCTACCAACCTCAATTTCCCGGATTGTTTTCCTCTGATCAGGGGGCGGTTCCGGCGCATCATCACGACGACAGCCATGCATTGCCTGCCACGCCAAAGCAGATGCAGTATGCCACTTCGCTTGCCGCCAAAACCGGTGCAGCGCTTCCAAAGGGGATCGGCGCTGATCGGGTGGCGTTGTCGGCGTGGATCGACCGCCACAAACCAAAACCGCTCGAAGGGCGCTTTGCCGATTACCCGTCTTCCAAGCAGGTGGGCTTTGCCGAGCGGATTGCCAAACTTAAGCGGACCCAGGTGCCGCAGGAATGTTTCCGCGACAAAACCATGATGTCGCGCTGGATCGACAGTAACAAACCACGCTAAGGGCTGTTTCTGCGACTACGGCGACCTATATTCATGGGTATGACCGAAAAAACCAAAGTACTTTATAACGCCAGTTGTGCGCTGTGCAGTCGCGAGATTGATCACTATGAGCGGCTAAGCCAGGCGCAGGCTTTGGCGATCCAATATGATGATCTGAATGACGGCACCCGTTTGGCCGAATGGGGACTGACACCGGATCAGGCCGCGCGGCGCTTGCATCTGCGCAAGGATGGTCAAGTCTATGCTGGCATCCCTGCCTTCATCATCTTGTGGCAGGAAATCCCGCAGATGAAATGGCTGGCACGGATCGTCAGCCTGCCCGGCGTGCACGGGTTGGCGTGCTTGACCTATGATCATCTGCTTGCCCCGGTTTTGTACCGCTGGCACCTGAGACGACAACGAAGGCGGCGGCGAACATAGCCCTTGCCCGTCCGATTTCATTCACCAAAACAACACAATTTCATGCTAGCGTCTGACTATGGCTTATCCTTATTCCCCAGCTGAAACCGTTGCCGATAGCACCATACATGGGCTTGGGCTTGGCTTTGCTATTCCGGGAACGATTTTGCTGATGGACCATGCAGGGGTTCAGGATGCGCCGGTCACCGCGACATTGATCTATGCGATTTGCTTTATCCTGTCCCTGTCTGCATCCGCGATTTATCACACCTTGCCATTCGACAGAACACGGCCACTGCTTCAGCGGGTGGATCATGCAGCGATCTATTTCAAGATCGCAGGGACCTACACCCCCATCGTCATGGTGATCGGCACCGGATTTGCCTATGGTATCCTTGGCATTGTTTGGGTGCTTGCGATCCTTGGTGCCGCCGCCAAACTACTGTTCTGGAGCGCGCAATCAAAGGCGTCGCTGATTTTATACCTTGCCATGGGCTGGCTATCGGTTCTGTTGATATGGCCGATGTGGAACACGTTGCCGGGCACAGCGATGCTGCTGATCGGTGTTGGCGGGCTGACCTATTCGCTAGGGACGATCGTGTATGCGCACCCCGGCATGCGGTTCCAGAACGCGATATGGCACGGTTTTGTCCTTGCCGCGTCCATCTGCTTTTTTGCAGCAATCGCGATCAGCATCTAGGCTTTCTATTTAGCATCGGCCATCTGGTCCAGATACGCGCGCACGCAGGTTTGCACATGGCGAAACCGGTCGCCCCCCAGATGCTTGCCACCATACCACCGCGTCACGACGATCAGGTGATCATACAGGCCTTCACGCTCCAGCATGCGGATGATGACCATGCCCGCCCCCGCTTCGCCGTCGTCGCCCTTCAAGGGGATGCCATCAGATAAAACCACACCCCACGTGTTATGAGTGGCCTTGGCATAGGATTTGTCGCGTTTAAGCTGCTTCAACGCCGCGTCGACGGTGCTTCGGTCGGACACCGCGCACCCCGAGACCGCATATTTCGACCCCCGATCCGTGATGATCTGCCCAAGCTGCCGCATGCGGACGTCTTAAAGGCCTGCTGCCGTGCGCCGGACCGTGTCCAAACGCGACGCATTGGGCGGATGGGTGCCTAAAAACCGATCGCCCGGATCAGGAATGCGGGTAAAGAATTCGGCACCACGCAGCGGATTATAACCCGCGCGCGCTGTGATGATGGTGCCAAGCGCATCCGCCTCAAGCTCGAAATCTTTCGAGTACGTCCGCGCGCCAACCTGCGCACCCAAACGCTGAGCCGTTTCCACAGCAGAGGAATCACCCCCGCTAAGCGACGCGAGCCCCGCAAAAATCACCGCCCCTGCGACGGCATTTTGCTGCTGGCGCGCGATATGTCCCTCGATGTGGTGTGACGCCTCGTGACCCATCACAAACGCGAGCTCATCCTCGTTGCGCGCATCAGCAATCAGCGCCAGCGTAAAGGCGATCACGGGGCGGCCTGCCTTGTCTTCGGTCTGATAGGCGTTGGCGGGCTGATCCGGGCGGTCATCGACGACAATGTTGAAATCACAGTTGATACCTGACGTGCGGGCGCGACATTCGCGTTCAGCCACCGGTTCAACGGTTTGCAACACCCTTAGAAAATTGCGCGTCGTCTGCTGCCCATTTAGGGCGGGCTGCGCGTTTTGCACAGGTTGCGATGTCATAGGCCCCGAGGCCGGGATGGGTTCGCAAGCTGCAACCAGAACCACCGCTGCAATCGCGCCAAAAAATCTCATCATCTGTCCGTGCTTCCTCGTAATCTGATCTGCGCAGAATTCACTTTGATGTATAACGTTTGTTTAACGCGACAAGGTGCGGTTGAACAGCCACCCCAGACCCGCCCTTGCAATGATCCGCCGAAAGCATACTGTACACCTCATGTTTACAATCGAACACGAATTTGATGCCAGCGTGATCACCCTGGTCGACGAAAGCAAATCAATCTTGCGCGAAGACGTGGTCGTTCACGCCTTTGCCAGCGTCGTAACCTTTGAGCAATGGGATCCGCGCACCGATACGGTCAACAAAATCAGCCTGTCACCGGAACAGTTGCGCGATCTTACCCTTGCGCTGAACATGCCCGAAGGTATTTATCGGACCAGCCCGAAACGCTGATCAAAGGAATATCCCATGGCCACAGGCACACACATCAAGACCTATTTCGAAGGTGCTTGGCATGACGGCGACGTGTCAGTCATAAAAGCCGCGGATCACGGGGCATGGCTGGGCACCACAGTGTTTGACGGCGCGCGGATGTTTGACGGGCTGTCCCCCGACCTTGAAGCGCATTGCGCGCGGATCAACCGGTCCGCACAGGCGCTGATGATCACCCCGACCGTTGAAACGGCTGACATGGTCGAAATGGTCCGCGAGGGCCTGAAAGGCTATGATCGCAGTGCAGCGATTTATATCCGACCGATGTATTGGGCCTTGGCGGGCGATGAGCTGGGGATCGTGCCGTTGCAGGATGCCACCGGTTTCGCAATTTCGCTTGAACAGATCCCGATGGCCGCGCCCGAGGCCGCCACCACCCTCACCCGCACCCGTTTTCGCCGCCCCGTGTTGGAAGACAACGTGGTGAACGCCAAAGCGGGGTGTCTCTACCCCAATAACGCCCGCATGATGGCCGAGGCCCGCAGCAAGGGTTTCGGCAACGCGCTGGTGGCCGATGCGATTGGCAATGTCGCTGAAACGGCCTCGGCTAACGTGTTCATGGTCAAGGATGGCGAGGTGTTTACCCCCGTCCCCAATGGCACATTCCTCGCCGGGATCACCCGCGCGCGGCACATGGCGAACATGCGCGCTGACGGGATAAAAGTACATGAATCCGTCCTGAGCTTTGATGATTTCCACGGTGCCGACGAAGTATTCCTGTCAGGCAACATGATGAAAGTCACGCCCGTAAAGGCGTTTGACGACACGCAATACCAGATCGGCCCCGTCACCCGCCGCGTGCGCGAGATGTATTGGGACTGGGCAGCCTCAGAACGGGCCTGAACGGCTTACCTAAAATCGCGATTGCCAGCCAAGCCCGCCCAAGTCATGATTACCCATCATCGTGGCGGGCCAAAGCCGCCCAATCGGAGGACATGATGCGTAAATTTATGGTCGTTCTGGACGACAGCCGGGAATGCCTGAACGCAATGCGTTTTGCCGCGATGCGTGCGTCAAATTCTGGCGGTGGGGTTGTGATCCTGTCGGTCATCCCGCCAGACGAATTCAACCATTGGATCGGTGTCGCAGAGGTCATGCGCGAAGAGGCCCGCGAGCGGATCGAGGTGCATTTCGAAGTGTTCGCCAAATGGATGCGTGACCGGTTGCAAGTTGAACCCGAATTGGTGATCCGCGAAGGTGGCATCGTGGACGAGATCATCGCACAACTGGCCGAAGATCCAGAGGTCGGCGTTTTGGTGCTGGGTGCAGGAACCGACAAGAAATCCGGCCCCGGACCTTTGGTTACGCAACTGTCGCGAAACGCGGGCACCTTGCCTGTACCCATCACGATCGTGCCTGGCGACCTTAGCAAAGAACGCCTAGAGGCGATCACATAGGCGAAGTTCAAACCCATTTTAGAATCGTTCCAAACCTTGACTTGCCCCCTGTCAGCCCGCATATCTGGATCAACCCCATAGAGGAGCCTGTAATGTTTATTCAGACCGAATCCACACCAAACCCCGCGACGCTGAAATTTCTGCCCGGTCAGACCGTGCTGGAAATGGGCACCGCCGATTTCCCGGCCCCCGAGGCGGCCAGCGCGTCGCCCCTAGCCACGCGGCTTTTTGCAGTTGATGGCGTGACGGGCGTTTTCTTTGGAACGGATTTTGTGACCGTGACCAAGGCTGATACAATTGAATGGGACCACCTCAAGCCCGCGCTTCTTGGTGCCATCATGGAACATTTCCAATCCGGTCAATCGGTCATGGAACAGGGCCACGAACATGCCTCGGGCCATGCCGAACACACTGGCGAAGACGGTGCCATCGTGGGCCAGATCAAAGAGTTGCTTGATAGTCGCGTGCGCCCTGCCGTTGCCCAAGACGGGGGCGATATCACGTTCCACGGCTTCGAACGCGGTGTGGTTTATCTGCACATGCAAGGGGCCTGCGCGGGCTGTCCATCGTCCACATTGACGTTGAAAATGGGCATCGAAAACCTGCTGCGCCACTACATCCCCGAAGTAACCGAGGTACGCCCGGTTGCCTAAGACGCCCCTGATACTGGCGTTTGACACATCGGCCGCACATTGTGCGGCCGCTTTGCTGTGCGGTGACAAGATGCTGGTGAGCGTTGAAGAACCCATGGCCAAGGGCCAAGGCGAACGGCTCCTGGGCCTTTGCGCCGAGGTGCTTGAAACCGCGGGCGTGACCTATGACGACCTGACCGCAATCGGTGTGGGCATTGGACCGGGCAATTTCACCGGCATCCGCATTTCGGTATCGGCCGCACGGGGGCTTGCCCTTGGTCTTGGCATTCCCGCGATCGGTGTTTCCAGCCTTGATGCTCTGGCCTTTGGCACTGATGGCGTGGTGATTGCCAGCCTTGATGCACGTCAAGATGCGATGTTCGTGCAGGTGTCAGGCACGCTGGATGATCGCAATCCCGTCATGTGCAGCCTTGACGATTTGCCCACCATTCCCGCGCGCGATGATCCTGTTTGCATCGGCTTTCAGGCCGAAATGATCGCCGCCCTGTGCAACGGTGCCTCTCGCGCGCCAAAAATGCCCATCGCCGAGGCCATAGCCCGCATCGCCGCAAGCCGTCTGGGCGAAGAAAACCCGCGCCCTGCCCCCTTGTACTTGCGGCCCGCCGACGCGGCACCTGCGCGTGACGCGCCGCCCGCCATCCTGTCATGAGGCCGAATAAGCTGGCGCAAATCCACGCCGCCGCCTTTCCCCAAGACCGCAGCTGGAGCGCGCAGGAATTCGAACAACTGATGGCATCCGAGTTTGTCACCCTAATCAGTGACGCCAATGGGTTTGCCCTGACGCGGCTGGTCGCAGGGGAAACCGAACTGCTAACCCTTGCGGTTGATCCCGCACAGCAAAACCAGGGCATCGGACGAGGCCTGTTGCAGCGTTGGTTGGACATCCCCGCCGACACCGCATTTCTTGAGGTCGCCGCCGACAACGCCCCGGCGATCCATCTCTATTCCAGTCTGGGTTTTGAAATCACCGCCACCCGACGGCGCTATTATCTGCGCAAAGATGCGGCAGCGGTGGATGCTTTGACCATGTCATTGGACTTAACGCGTCGTCACCCGGCGGTTTCCTAGCCCCAAAGGTGCGAATCCGGTTGACCCCGCCTGCAGCCTACGCAGTATCAATGGCAGTGATCGACGGGCCCAAGGAAATATCCGGGCCTGCGACCGGGTATTGGCGCTGCGCCAACACCCCAACATAATGAAACTCGGGAGATCCTTCATGACCCTTATGACCAAATTCCTTGGCGCTGCTGCTGTCACAGCACTTAGCGCAGGTGCCGCATTGGCCGAACCTGCCCTGATTTTTGACCTTGGCGGGAAATTCGACAAGTCTTTTAACGAAGCAGCATTCAGCGGCGCGCAGCGTTGGGCCGAAGAAACCGGCGAGACTTTCCGCGAAATCGAATTGCAGTCCGAAGCACAGCGCGAACAGGCCCTGCGCCGTTTTGCCGAAGCGGGTTCCAACCCGATCGTCATGACCGGCTTTGCCTTTGGTGACGCGCTTGGTCAGGTCGCAGGCGACTATCCCGAAACCGATTTCGTGATCATCGACATGGTTGTTGATGCGCCCAACGTCCGTTCGGTTGTGTTCAACGAACACGAAGGGTCGTATCTTGTCGGCATGATGGCTGCGATGGCGTCCAAGTCCAACACAGTCGGTTTCATCGGCGGCATGGATATTCCGCTGATCCGCAAATTTGCCTGCGGCTATGCCGAAGGCGTCAAGGCCGTGAACCCGGATGCAACCGTGATCGCCAACATGACTGGCACGACACCTGCCGCCTGGAATGACCCGGTCAAGGGATCAGAGCTGACAAAAGCGCAAATCAGCCAAGGCGCTGACGTGATCTATGCTGCGGCTGGCGGCACCGGTGTGGGCGTGCTGCAAACCGCAGCCGACGAAGAAATCCTGTCGATCGGTGTGGACAGCAACCAGAACTATCTGCACCCCGGCAAGGTTCTGACCTCCATGCTCAAGCGGGTCGACAACGCCGTTTACAGCGCGATGACAGATGGCCCCGGCATGGAAAAAGGCTTTAACGTCATGGGCATCGCCAATGGCGGTGTGGGCTATGCCATGGATGAATTCAACAAAGATCTGGTGACAGCCGACATGCAAGCCGCCGTTGACGAAGCCTCTGCCAAGATCGCTGACGGGTCGTTGATGGTACATGACTACATGTCCGACGACAGCTGCCCCGCGCTGAGCTTCTGAACGTGACCGACAAAACGGATATGGAGCGGCAGGCAACTGCCGCTCCAGCCATTGAACTGAAGGGCATTTCCAAAGCCTTCGGTCCGGTGCAGGCCAATAAAGACATTTCCATTCGCGTTATGCCCGGTACGATCCATGGGATCATCGGTGAAAACGGCGCGGGCAAATCCACGCTGATGAGCATCCTTTACGGCTTTTACAAAGCCGATAAGGGCGAGATTTTTATCAGTGGCAAAAAGACAGACATCCCTGACAGCCAGGCCGCGATTGCCGCAGGCATCGGGATGGTTTTCCAGCATTTCAAGTTGGTCGAAAATTTCACAGTGCTCGAGAATATCATTCTGGGGGCCGAAGACGGGCGGTTGCTGAAGCCGTCGCTGGCCAAAGCGCGCAAAAGCCTTTTGAAGCTGGCCGACGATTACGGCCTCAAGGTTGATCCCGACGCGCTGATCCAGGACATCGGCGTCGGCATGCAGCAGCGGGTCGAGATCCTGAAGGCGCTGTACCGGCAGGCCGATATTCTGATTCTGGATGAACCCACGGGCGTGCTGACCCCCGCCGAAGCCGATCAATTGTTCCGCATCCTTGGGCGGCTAAAATCCGAAGGCAAGACGATCATCCTGATCACCCACAAGCTGCGCGAGATCATGGAAACCACCGACACCGTTTCCGTCATGCGCCGCGGCGAGATGACCGCGACAGTCAAAACCGCCGAGACCTCCCCGGCCGAGCTGGCCGAGTTGATGGTCGGGCGTAAAGTCTTGCTGCGCGTCGATAAAAAACCTGCGCAACCGGGCGAGGTTATTTTGGATATTAGCGGGCTGCGCGTTGTTGACGAAAAAGGTGTTGAACGTCTGCGCGGGATTGACTTGCAAGTGCGCGCCGGAGAGATCGTCGGCGTGGCAGGCGTGGCCGGAAACGGCCAGTCAGAACTTCTCGAGGTGTTGGGCGGATATCAGACCGGCAAAGGATCGGTGCGGGTCAAAGGCCAGGCGCTGGACCTGACCGGCAAACATTCCGACGGCCAGTCGCGGCGCAAT
>NZ_JBFEKM010000154.1:0-10087 GCF_041552635.1 Sulfitobacter sp. | reverse complement strand
AGGCATCTCCGGGTGATTTTTTGCTGATGCAGAACGAAACTTTGGGTCAGGAATTCGCTGCCCCCACCGCCAAGACATTGGGGATGCGTGTCGCCTATGCCGCCGCCCCGTTCGAAGCGGAGGTTGTTGCAGATATAATGGACCACGTTGATTTGCTGGTTTTGAACGAAGGTGAAGCTGCAGAACTGGTCAAGGCGCTTGACCAACCTTTGGACTGCCTGCCGATTGATGATATTATCGTCACGCTTGGGGCGAATGGGTGTAAATGGATCTCTAACAAGGCGAAAACCACCAAAGATTTCCCTGCCTATCCCGTCAAAGCCATTGATACCACGGGCGCTGGGGACACGTTTACCGGCTATCTGGTCGCTGCGTTAGATCGTCGGTTGGCGATGGAAGACGCGATCACCCTTGCGATGCAAGCCGCCGCTTTGATGGTGACACGGCAAGGCACGGCTGATGTGATCCCGGATCTAAAAGACATCCAGGATCACAATTTCGACTGAGAGTCTTAGCTGGCAAACGGTGCCGCGCTGCCCCAAAGTTGTTTCACACGCTGATCGCGACCACATCCTTTGCGATAGCGCTTATAGGCAACGGATTTCTTGACCGCCAATCCGACGCTGGAAAATGCCAGCCTTTCATCGCTTTTGTAGTAATCCTGATGGTAGTCTTCTGCCGGATAAAACGCGGTTTTGCCTAATACAGGGGTCACAACCGGTTTGCCCAATGCGGCTTGCGCTTCGGATTTGGCTTTCTCTGCGGCAGCTTGTTGCGCTGGGCCGTCCGCGAAAATCGCTGAACGGTAGGAATCGCCGCGATCGCAGAATTGTCCGCCTGCATCTGTCGGATCAATGGATCGAAAGAACATCGCCAATAGCTGATCGGCGCTGACCACGTCCGGATCGAACTGGATTTGTACGACTTCGTAATGTCCGGTCCCGCCAGCAACGACCTGTTTATAGGTTGGGTTTTTAACCGTGCCGCCTGCAAAACCGGATACGGCTTCTTGGACACCTTTGACGCCTTCGAAATCGGATTCGACGCACCAAAAGCATCCACCGGCAACCAAAAGCGTCTCTGTTCCGGCTGCTTTTGCTGTTGTTGCCTGTGCAATCAGGCCAAACCCAATCGCTGTCGCCAAGGCTATTACCTTGATATTTTTCCCGATGCTCATGAAAACTCTCCTCTTTGCATCAACGGTGACGGGGATCAGCGCAGGGCGCAATACACAGCTTGGCAATGTCACGGGCTAGTGATTTCAATTTCAGCCTTGGCGCGGCCCGCCGAACTTCTTAGCGTCGGTCCGAAAAGGGGACCCAAGATGCAAGATCACGTAACCACCCACCAAGCGGAAGAAGACGCGCGCAACGACGAAATCCTGATTTATCTGAACGGTCAGATCGTTCCCAAAGCGCAGGCGATGGTCAGTGTGTATGACAGTGGCTTTATGCTGGGTGACGGCATTTGGGAGGGGCTGCGCCTTTATGACGGGTGCTGGGCCTTTATGAATGAACACTTTGATCGCCTGTTCGAGGCAGCGAAAGCGATTGATTTGGATATCGGAATGACCCGCGAAACGTTGATTTCTGCATTGTTAGAGACGCAAAAGGCCAACAACATGACCACCGACGCGCACGCGCGGCTGATGATCACCCGTGGTGTCAAAACGCGCCCCTTCCAGCATCCGTCGCTGTCGCGATCCGGCCCGACCATCACGATCATTATGGAGCATTCGCGCCCCAGCATCCCGCGCCCGATCCGGCTGGCGACGGTGCCGCATTTGCGCGGCCTGCCGATGACGCAAGACCCCAAGCTGAACAGTCATTCCAAGCTAAACTGCATTCTTGCCTGCATCGCTGCGGAAAAGGCCGGCGCGGACGAGGCCTTGATGCTGGATATCAATGGTTTCGTAAATACGACCAACGCCTGTAACTTTTTCATCGTTCGCAAGGGGGCGGTTTGGACCAGCACGGGGGATTACTGCATGAATGGGATCACGCGCCAAAAGGTGATTGATCTGTGCCGCGCCAATAACATTCCGGTGTTTGAACGCAACTTCTCGCTTGTTGATACATATGGCGCAGACGAGGCGTTTTTGACCGGCACCTTTGGGGCGCAAACACCTGTTGCGTCCATTGACGGGCGGCAAATCGGGACCGGGGACATGGGGCCTGTAACCCAGCGGTTGCGCGATTTGTACAAGGATTTGATCAAGCAGGAGTGCGCCTGATGCGGATTGCGATGTGGTCTGGCCCGCGAAATCTAAGCACAGCGATGATGTACAGCTTTGGTAACCGCGCTGATTTTTCGGTGATGGATGAACCATTTTATGCGGCCTATCTGGCCGCCACCGGTGATCACCATCCCATGGGCGTTGAAATTATGGGAGCGCATGAAACAGACCCTAACAAGGTATCTTTGACTTGCCAGCGTCCGGGAACGCCGCATCTGTACATGAAACATATGCCCCATCATATGGTGGGCGGATTTCCGATGGACTGGGCTAAAGATTGCGTAAACATCCATCTTATCCGCCATCCTGCGCGGGTGATTGCCAGCTATACCGCTAAACGCGAGGCGCCAACCTTCGAGGATCTCGGTTTTGGTCAGCAAACGGCGCTATATGATAAAATTGGCGGCTTGGTCATTGATAGCGCCGATATTCGCGCCGATCCCGAGGGGATGTTGCGCAAATTGTGCGAGGCGATTGATCTGCCGTTTGATCCAGAAATGCTGAGTTGGCCCGCAGGCGCGCGGCCAGAAGATGGGATTTGGGCGTCACATTGGTATGGGGCCGTTCACAAAAGCACGGGCTTTGCCGGGGCGGAAGGGCCACTGCCCAAGCTGTCAGAAGCAGATCAACCGCTATTGAGACAGGCTTTTCCACATTATAAAATACTTTATAATCAAAGGATTATATAGAAGGAAAAATATTTACAGAACTTTTTGAAACTTGCTGCTCTGGTGTTTCGTGGCTTCATCACAACATTTAAAGGAGTTCAAGAATGAAACTGTTCACAACAACTGCCCTTGCCCTGACAATTGCTGCTGGCACTGCTTTTGCTGCCGCGCATTCGACAGATATGGTCGAGGCGATGGATCAAGACGTATCCAACGGCGTCGTAAGCGCTGACAAAGTGATGGCCAGCGTAAACGGCTGGATGGTCGTTCACCGCACGGACGCTGAAATGAAGCCCGGCCCCGTGGTCGGTTATGCGCCCCTGCGTGCTGGTGAAAACATCGACGTTGCCGCAATCCTTCAGGAAGAAGTCAAATCCGGCGAAATGCTGATGCTGATGGTTCACGCCGAAGAAGGCGGCATGAAAATGGGTGGCTTTGAATACACCCTTGGTGCCAAAGAAGACGGCCCAATCAAGCCCGATGGCAAATTGGTGATGGCGGTTATCACAGCTAAGTAAGCTTCGATGAACCAACAGAGAAGGCCCGGACAGAATATCCCCCTGTCCGGGCCTTTTTCGTCTCTAACGCTTAGCTTTTCAGGCGCTTGTCGCGCGCGGCCAGCAGTTTCAAACGCAGAGCGTTCAACTGGATAAAGCCAGCGGCGTCTTTTTGATCATAGGCACCGGCATCGTCTTCGAACGTCACATGCGCTTCGGAATACAGCGAATGGTCGGACCAACGGCCCACCGTGCGCGCGTGACCTTTGTACAATTTCAGACGCACAGTGCCGGTCACATGAGTTTGCGACGCGTCAATCGCGGCTTGCAGCATGGTGCGTTCGGGGCTGAACCAGAAGCCGTTATAGATCAGTTCCGCATAGCGCGGCATCAGCTCGTCTTTCAGATGCATCGCGCCACGGTCCAAAGTGATCGATTCGATCCCGCGGTGGGCCTCGAGCAGCAAGGTGCCGCCGGGGGTTTCATAGATACCGCGTGACTTCATGCCGACAAAGCGGCCTTCGACCAGATCAAGACGGCCACAACCATGTTTGCCGCCAAGTTCGTTCAGCTTGGTTAGGATCGTGGCGGGGGACATCGCTTCGCCATTGATGCTTACGGCGTCGCCGCGTTCGAACCCGATCTCGACATACTCTGGCGTGTCAGGCGCATCTTCGGGCGCAACGGTGCGCTGATACACATATTCGGGCGCGTCAATTGCGGGGTCTTCCAGCACTTTGCCTTCCGAAGACGTGTGCAGCAGGTTTGCATCAACGCTGAAGGGTGCTTCGCCACGTTTGTCTTTGGCGACTGGGATTTGGTTCTTCTCGGCGAACTCAAGCAGCTTGGTGCGGCTGGTCAAATCCCATTCACGCCAAGGCGCGATAACCTTGATGTCAGGGTTCAGCGCATAAGCGGCCAGTTCAAAGCGGACCTGATCGTTGCCCTTGCCGGTCGCCCCGTGCGCAACAGCATCAGCACCGGTTTCAGCGGCAATTTCGACCAGACGTTTGGAAATAAGCGGCCGCGCGATGGATGTGCCCAGCAGATACAACCCTTCGTACAGCGCGTTGGCACGGAACATCGGGAATACGAAATCGCGCACGAATTCTTCGCGGACGTCTTCGATGTAAATCTCGGAGGCACCCATCATTTCGGCTTTGGCGCGGGCTGGTTCCAGCTCCTCGCCCTGGCCTAAATCGGCGGTAAAGGTCACGACCTCGCAGCCGTATTCGGTTTGCAGCCATTTCAGGATGATCGACGTATCAAGCCCACCGGAATAGGCGAGCACAACTTTTTTGGGCGCGGACATGATATTTCCTTTGCGGTTTGCATCGCGAGGTATCGGGTTTTGCGGGCGTGAGCAAGATTGAAGGCTGCGTTGACCGCACGCAGCGGGGGTCGTATCGACAGTTATTCAACGCAAAGGCCGATGAAATGACAGATATGTTCAAAACCGCAGCGCAAAACGCGACCAAAGCGATGCGTGAGGTGTTCAGCGCAACACCGTTGATGCGCAACGATCACCTGTCAGAAAAATATGGGGCTGATATTTGGCTCAAGCGCGAAGACCTAAGCCCAGTGCGGTCGTACAAGCTGCGCGGTGCCTTTAATGCGATGCGCAAAGTGATCCCGGAGAAAACGGTCTTTGTCTGTGCCAGCGCGGGCAACCATGCGCAGGGTGTCGCGTTTATGTGCAGTCATTTTGGGGTGAAGGGTGTGATTTTCATGCCAGTCACCACCCCGCAGCAAAAGATTCAAAAGACCAAGATGTTCGGCGGGGCGCAGGTCGAAGTTCGGCTGGTTGGCGACTATTTCGATAAGACTTTGACCGCCGCGCAGGAATTTTGCACCACTGAGGGCGCACATTTCCTGTCGCCTTTTGATGATGATGACGTGATTGAAGGTCAGGCATCCGTCGCGGTCGAGATTGAAGAGCAATTGGGCCGTGTGCCCGACCATATCATCCTGCCCGTTGGTGGGGGTGGGCTGTCCTCCGGGATTTACAGCTATTTCGGGAAATCTTGCGATTATACCTTTGTCGAACCCAAAGGCGCGCCAAGTTTGGCCGGTGCATTGGCCAAGGGTATGCCGGTCGATGTTTCGCCTATCAATAGTTTTGTGGACGGTGCTGCAGTTGCCAAGATCGGGCAGCGAAATTTTGAATGCCTCAAGGACGTTGACCCGAAAGACGTGATTGATCTGGCCGAAGATCGCATTTGCGTGACAATTATCGAGATGTTGAACGTCGAAGGTATCGTTCTGGAGCCCGCCGGTGCCTTGTCGATCGAAGCGCTAGGCGAGGTGGCGGACCAGATAAAAGGCAAGACCGTGGTATGTGTCGCGTCGGGCGGAAACTTTGATTTTGAACGCCTGCCCGAGGTCAAAGAACGCGCACAGCGCTATTCGGGTGTGAAAAAGTATTTCATTCTGCGCATGCCGCAACGTCCCGGTGCATTGAAAGAATTCTTGAACATCCTTGGCCCCGACGACGATATTTGCCGGTTCGAATACCTCAAGAAATCTGCCCGCAACTTCGGGTCTGTTCTGATCGGTATCGAAACCCGTAGCCCGGACAGTTTTGCGCCGTTCCTGTCGCAGTTGAACGAAGCAGGCTTCACTTATACCGACATCACAAATGACGAAACTTTGGCGCAGTTTGTGCTGTGATGCCTAGGCATTCAGCGCATTTGGCAATTCCGCCATAAATACCTCTTTTGAGGTTTCATAGGTGGCAAGGATACCTTGCACATCCACATCCGCAGCGGCCCCCTTGGAAGACGCGCTTTCGCCAATCTGGCACTGGCCCGAAAACTCGGAAAACCCAAGGTTCAGCGCGCTGCCTTTCAAAAAATGCAGATCATCGGCGAGGGTGTTCGGATCCGGTTCACTTCGTAAGCGGTCGATGACCTGCTCAACTTCCTCGATGAAAATTTCGATAATTTCATCAAAGCATTCTCTGCCAATCTCGTCGCGTAGAGTGTTTACCTGTGTCCAGTCAATCATTGCCATCGAGCGATCTCCCTTTTGCGTGATTTGTATAAGGCAATCCCCTTAACCGGGCGTGGGCACGCTGCGGTTTTTTGATCAATTTTTAGATTTCATCGGGTGTTAAACAGAACACCGATAAGTCAGGCTATTGAATCATTGAATTGCCCCAGCCTATGCCATTAACAAATAAAAACTTTGATCACCCTCACCGCACTGGTGCGATGCAACTGGTGTTGGTTGTCGACGACAGCAAACTTCAACGCCGCATTCTTAGTGCGTCCCTAAAGCGGTGGGGATTCGAAGTTGTCGAAGCGGCATCTGGGGATGAGGCGCTTGAGCAATGCAAGATCCGCCTGCCCGATCTTGTCCTTAGTGATTGGGTAATGCCGGGGATGAACGGCCTGCAGTTTTGCCGTGCATTTCGCGAGTTATCCAATTTTCAGTACGGGTATTTCATCCTGCTGACCTCAAAAAGTGAAAAGGCCGAGGTGGCGAAGGGGCTGGATAACGGTGCAGATGACTTTCTTAGCAAACCCGTGGATGTCGATGAATTGCGCGCCCGTATCGCGGCCGGCGAACGCATTCTGGATATGCAGCGGGAACTGACAGAAAAAAACCGCATCATCACTGATACATTGGACGAATTGCAGCGGGTCTATGATTCGCTGGACAAAGATCTGCTTGAGGCAAAGAAACTCCAGCAGTCGCTGGTCCGTGAGCGGACGCGCGAATTCGACACCGGAAAACTATCGTTGATGTTACGGTCTAGCGGGCATGTGGGTGGCGATCTGGTCGGGTTTTTCCCGGTTGGGGATGACAAGTTGGGGCTTTACGGGATCGACGTATCCGGCCACGGGATCAGCTCTGCTTTGATGACTGCCCGTTTGGCTGGCTATTTGTCGGCTGCCGCGCCTGATCAAAACGTGGCCCTAACACGCCAGCCTGACGGCAGTTTTGCCATGCGCGCCCCGGAAAAGGTTATTTCAGAGCTTAATAACCTTGTTCTGAACGAAATGGAGACCGAGCATTATTTTACCCTGCTGCTGGCCGAGGTTGATCTAAAGACCGGCCATGTCGTGATGTCCCAGGCTGGCCACCCGCATCCGGTGGTTCAACGGCAGGACGGGCGGATTGAACAGGGCGGGCTTGGGGGGTTTCCCGTGGGGCTGCTGGCGGGCATTGAATATGAGCAATTCACAATTCAACTGTCGCCGGGGGACCGTCTGTTTATTCTGTCGGACGGGGTCACCGAATGCCCTGACCCCGACGGGAAGATGCTTGAGGAAGAAGGGCTTACTGAAATATTGCACGGTCTGCGCGACATAACCGGCCCCCCCTTGCTTGAGGCGATCCTTTGGCAACTTACGGAATTTGCCGGTGATGCTGATTTCCCGGATGATGTTTCAGGGATATTGTTTGAATTCGCGGGCCCTCGGTGATGATGACCTAGAATATGTATTTCTCAAAGAACATCCGATCGCCATCGTTGCCTAATGCCGCCAATGCTTCGGTTGCAGATAAAACAACCGTTACATGATCGGGTTCGACCGGCTCTGTGATTTGGCGCGCAGGGTGGGCAACATAGATGTGGCACAGTTTTTCGGCCCACAGGTCATATTCCGGCATATAAACGAAACGCCTGAATGCGCCCAAGCGACGGGGATAGGCGATGGTCCAACCGATTTCCTCGATCACTTCGCGGTACAGCGCGCGCAAGGGTGATTCGCCCGGATCAATCCCACCACCCGGCAGCTGCACATCAACCTTTTCGCCGATCTGGGCGGTCATCAAAAACCGCCCCTTGAGCGGCAAAATAGCATAGGCACCGGGGCGCAATGTATAGCTTTTACCCGGCAGCGGCGGCTCTCCAAATCTTTGCATCATGCGACACCCCCTTTTCGCGCGGCTTGTGGCTCTTATATAGACACGGTATGGCAAGCGCCCGCCGCTAAGGAAAGACTTATGACCCAAGGAAATAAAATCGCGTGGGACGACACCGTTCTGCCCTTTCAACTTGATGCTTCCGATATTCGGGGCCGCGTGGCGCGTCTGGATGGCGTGCTCGAAGGGATTTTGCGTCAGCATGACTATCCCGAAAAAGTCGAAGCACTGGTCGCCGAGATGGCGTTGCTGGCGGCCCTGATCGGTCAATCAATCAAGCTGCGTTGGAAGCTACAGTTGCAGGTGCAGTCGAATGGTCCGGTGCGGATGATTGCGACCGATTACTATGGCCCAAGCGAAGACGGCGAACCTGCGCGTATTCGCGCTTATGCCAGCTATGACGCGGACCGTATCACCGATGCGCCTGTTTTTGATCAGGTCGGCGAAGGTTATTTCGCAATTATGATCGACCAAGGGCAGGGCATGACCCCGTACAAGGGCATCACGCCTTTGGCGGGCGGGTCGTTGTCGTCTTGTGCCGAGGCCTATTTTGCACAGTCCGAACAGTTGCCAACGCGGTTCCAGCTTAGCTTTGGGAAATCCTCAACGCCGGACGAGTCAGAGCATTGGCGCGCAGGCGGCGTGATGTTGCAGCACATGCCAAAAGCATCGCCTTTTGCAGCGAAAACCGAAGGCAGCGGCGATATTTTGCGCCCCGAAGATTTGGTTGACGGCGAAGAAGGCGAAAACTGGCTTCGGGCAAATGTCTTGCTCGACACGGTTGATCCGCTTGAATTGATCGGGCCGTCACTGCCGCCCACAGACCTGCTGTTGCGCCTGTTTCACGAGGAAACGCCACGCGTTTTCGAAACCCAGCCGGTTCGGTTCGGGTGTACTTGTTCTGAAGATCGCGTGCGGCAAAGCCTGTCGATTTATTCGGCCAAAGACATTGAAAAGATGACCACAGAAGAAGGTCGGGTGACGGCAGACTGTCAATTCTGTAGCGCGCATTACGACCTTGATCCCAAATCTGTCGGATTTCAGGCCGAAGCCACAAGTGGTGAGTGATCAAATACAAAGCTTTCGGACGGCGCTGGCAATGACTGGCGTTGCGTCGTCCGATTTTGATTTGAACAAGGATGTCATGCTGCCTGCTGATCGCAAGTTGCGGCCCGCCGGCGTGCTTGCCCCTATCATTGAAAAAAACGGTCGGCTTGAGTTGATACTGACCAAGCGATCTTCATCCCTCAAACACCATCCGGGTCAAATTGCCTTTCCGGGCGGCAAACAGGACGACACCGATGCAGATGTGATTGCCGCAGCGCTGCGCGAGGCTCGTGAAGAAATCGGATTACCAACCGAGCTGGTTGATGTTTTGGGCACCCTGCCGGCCCATGAGACGGTGACCAATTTCCACGTCACCCCTGTTATTGCCCTTGTTAGAGAAGATTTTCAGATCATCGCAGAACCGGGAGAGGTCGAAGAAGTCTTTACCGTTCCCCTGTCGCATGTGTTGAATGCTGACAATTATCTGGTGCAATCGCGTCGTTGGCGCGGAAATTTACGCCATTATTACATTGTTCCTTACGGCCCCTATTACATTTGGGGTGCAACCGCGCGTATGTTGCGGGCATGGACCGAACGTATGATCTGACCCTCCCGACCGATACAAGATGGCTTGCCGACGCAGATGCGCAGGCCGTGTGTGACGCCGTGCATGCTGGCGGGCACGCCATTTATTTTGTAGGCGGATGTGTTCGAAATGCACTGTTGGGCTTGCCCGATAGCGATGTGGACATGTCCACCGATGCATT
>NZ_JBFEKM010000153.1:0-10304 GCF_041552635.1 Sulfitobacter sp. | reverse complement strand
TTGCTTTCGTCTTTAAGGAGGCCCTCTTGATATCATTGAACCACTTGTGACGGAGACGGGCACCTCTTCGTAGTCTAAGCTGCGGCGTTCAGGTGGATACTGAAGATGTGGACGACCGACATCGATCCCCTTCCCGAATTCAGAAGCGAAAACATCGCACAACCAAAATTGATACTGGCGTCAGCGTTCGTTTAGCCTATTGGAAGGCAACCTTTGAAAGGAATAAAAATGGCAGCCTCACAGACGCTACCTGAATTGATCGACGCAGCACACAGAACCGCCAAGGCTGCGCAAGATCGGATTTCAGAAATCTTGGAACTTGCGGAAGGCCAGAAGCTGTCCAGCGCGCAAATCAAGGAAATAACATCTGAAACTGTAGCGATTGAATTGGCTGCAGTAGATATTTTCACCGTATTTGAAGCACGGATGCAGAGCCATTTCAAACGTGGACCGCTGTCACGTAAAGTAAAAGCAGCGCTTTTGAATGCTGGGCATGTTGACCTCGCCGATAGACTTCACCAGCACTATCTTGCGATCAATGTTCTTAAGCATGGCACAGGCCCGAGCCATCGTGAACTGCTGAATAATAAGAGTGGAATGTTCGCTGTTCGTCAGCCAGTTGACGATGAAGCCCAATCTGAGGACATCACCACGGGTTTGATTGATGTCACGTCGCAGAACTTTTTTAACGGCCTCGTAGAAACCATTCTGGAAGCCTACCAGTTTCTTAAAAATAGATAGAATTGGCATTCACTCACGGCACAGAGCTGCCGTTAGACGGGTGTCTATAATACTGCATTGCAGTCCGACCAAGCCGTCGTTGGCTGCCGCGCTAAAACTGAGTCTGCCCGCGGATTTCCGCCGGGCTTTTCCCGCTGACGTGTTCACAAGGGAACTGAACACAGCCACTGCGCCCAGTAATTCAAAACCCTTGCACCGCGCGTCTTGCAACTCAGGTCGTTCGGGTGGTTCTATTGCCACTTGGCAACATCCAATCTGGGATCAAAAGACAGCCGATCCGCATATTTCACCGCAAACGCCCGAATGTGGCCTTCGACACCGCGCCCGGAATTCACCAGACTATTCTGAAATCAGACGCTGAGAAAAGCATCATACCGGCTGAAAACTTCAGCCGGTATGATTTTCACGCATGCTCGGGTGATCTTCGGATCAAGCGAAGAGGAAGTCCGAGACGTTCTCAACTTCGTAGATTTCCCCAAGTGCGGAGGTGTTCGGACTGGACACGAGATAGAGCGAGTCTGTTTCGCTGTCATAGGATGTGTTGGACCAGTAGATATTGCCCGGCACCCCGAATTGCAGGTTTACGTTGTGCATCACGTCATTCTCGATGTCATAGGCCCGGCTGACAACACCGCTACTATAGGTGCTGCCGATGAACAGGAAATCCTCGACCACGAAAGCAAAGCCGACTGTGCCAAGGTTGATGTTCTCTGTTCCGATGACCGAGTTGGTCGCCGAGTCAAGTTCCGCCAACTGCCAAGTACCACTGTTGGAATAACGGCTGAGCGCATAGACGTCATCCCCGTCGTTCATCACGTTCATGGCGTTGTAGCCGCCGTAGTTGAAGCCCGTGAAATCAGCCCCTGGGTTCACCGTCAGTTCGGTGTTCATGGCACCATTGGTCGCATTCCAGAACCCGACATCCCACGCGCGCGCAGAAGTGGCGCTGAAGTCGCTACCGTAGAGCGAAGAGCGGCCGATCAACTGATCGTCATGTGCAGCGAAGTAGGTTCCGACGATATCCGAGGGATAGTTGATGTCGATCTGGTTGCCGAGGCTTATGGTCTGGGAGTAGGTTCCCGCTTCAAAGTTGGCGGCGTCGTCATAAACGCGCACATAGTTTTCGTTATATCTGTGAATGCCTGCTGACTCGTAGACCTTGCCGCTTACGCTGTCGAAGGCAACGCCGCCAAAGTTCTGATAGCCCCCGGCGTGAGCGGCGTCATATGTCAGCCCGCGCACGTAGTTGATCGCGATCGGCGTCGCCGCAGTGTTCACCGTAAACCCGTCTGCGACTGGATTGACGTTGAATGCTACAGATTCCGTCGCCGATCCGCCCATGCCATCTTCGACCTCAAAGATAAACTCGTCAGCACCGAAATAATCTTCGTCTGGCGTGTAGCTAAAGCTGCCATCCGCGTTCATATCGACGGTCCCGTTGGCGGCACCTTGGAAAACGCTGAAATTCAGCGCATCGCCATCAACATCCGTCGCCGACACAATCCCCGTCAGAACCGTGTCCTCATCGCCTATGATAATCAGTCCCGCCTGCGCAACCGGATCATCATTGACCGCTGCGACCTCAATCGAAACGGTCGCAGTATCAAGGCCGCCCGCGCCATCGGAGACCTGATAAACAAAGCTGTCAGGTCCGTAGAAATCATCATTGGGCGTGTAGGTAAAGCTGCCGTCCGATTGAAGCAGGACCGACCCGTTGGCCGCATCCGTCAGCACCGAATAGGTCAGCGTATCGCCATCCACATCCGTCGCCGACACTACTCCACTAATGACAGTGTCTTCATTGCCGGATACCATCCCAGCGGCGGCCGCAGGCGCATCATTGGCACCGTGGATGACGACCGTAAATGCGGTGCTGTCGGAAAGCCCGCCAGCATCGCTGACCGCCAGCGCATAGGTCAAGGTTACACTTTCACCAAGTTTCAGATAGTCAAAGACCGTCGCAGCGGCGGCAAAGGTCATGTCTATTGCGCCAGCGTTGGATCCTGCCGCCTTTGTTACCGCCCCTAAGGATACCAAGGCTGCAAGCGCCGCAGCATCAAGCGTCAATCCAGCAAGATTACCCGACGCACCTGTATTTGTCACAGCCGCAGTATGTCCGACTTCGGCCAGATCCACGTCCGTAAAGGCAACAGCGATGTTTGCCGTAATCGCTGACGAATCCGTTGTTTCATCAACATTTGTCAGTGCAATCGCAGAGATCACCGGCGCTTCGTTCACATTGGTCACGAAAATTGACAGCGATTGGGTATCCGTCAGGATAGCACCATCAGAGACCACGACAGTGATGTTATAGGCATCTGGGCGGGCCTCAAAATCAGGCGGGGCTAGGAAAGTCAGAACGCCCGTTACGGCATTGATCGAAAAAAATCCGGCGTCATCGCCCTCGCTGATGGAATAGGTCAGGGTATCCGAACCATCATTCAAAGAATAACGATCAATCGCCATGACGGTCGTTACCGACGCAACACTGTTTTCTTCAAAGTTGATGATCGCGGTCGCATTGCCGTCATTTGACGTGATGACTGGCGCAATTTCGCCAAGGATCTCATCTAGCATTTCATTCAATGCATCTTGGCCAGCTGCAGAAAGATCACCACTTGCCAAAAGGTTCTCAATACTTTGAAGAATCTCGGCAGGCGGTTCGTAGCCCATGCTGACAGCTTTTGCATAATTATCTAAGCGTTTTTGTTTTTCAATCTGATTGAAATTCAGTGATTCAATTGCATTCTCAAACGGATTTGTAAGGCCATTAATACTAGGCATTTTTTTCTCCCATGTGGATTTGTAATCATTTATTCGGTGAAGTTCAGTATCAGCTGGATACAGGTCCGCAAAAGCGGGAACACAAAAATTCAGTTTGGGTTAGTTCTGGGTCTGATGTTTATCAAAAAACGCGACTTTTCTGTCGAACTATTCAAAATCTCAAAGCAACATAAAGAACTATAAAAAAATTGGCGCTAAAATAGATTTTCTGAAATACTCAGAAATTCTCAGTACGTCTTAGCTCCTTGGTGATCAACTTTACGAGCATCGGGCGCGCGTTGGCAAGAAGTATTCCTTTATCTCCAATAAGATACTCGGATTTCGGGAATGTGATCGCGTTCTTTCATCCTTGGGTGTTTTGCCAGACAAACACCCGTTGAGGCGGGCGATGCGTTCGCGCAATTTTCGATCAGGACCGCGCGCCGCTTCCCTATATTTTAAGAAACTGCCATAAACCATCAGCCCAGTGGTGATGAAGTATGACGCGTCCCATCGGCGCGCCAACATATCGTGGCCACACCACACATCCGGACGCTAAAGGGCAGGCCGCTCGTGAAACCGTGATCAGAACCCGAGCGCGCACAAACCGCACCGCAAGCCCCCTGCCCGCCGCCTACAGCCGCAGGCTTGCACCAAAGATTTTGGATGTCTTGATGGGGCGACGCATGTCTGAAAAGGATGCTCACAAAAATTATTGCGTAAAGCATATCTTTTCCTTTACCCTTGATACCGAAGAATAAAGCCTTGGCTTTGAAATTTCCGGAGAGTCAAAATGGCCATCAAAACAATTAACGCCCCGGTCGGGAAGCAAGGTAAATCCGGCAATGCCAAGCTGGTCAAAAACAGCGCGTCGGACATTGTTGTCTTGCGCCGGATGTTAGTTGCCAATGGTCACACGGTGCCCGAGGAAGGCGGATTTGATGCGAAACTGGGAGCTGTTATTATCGGGCTCCAAAAGAAAGCAGGCATAAAACCACAAGATGGTGTCATCCTTCCCGGTGACCCTGTTTGCAAAAAACTTACCTCCAAATATGTGGTTGCCGAAAAGCAGGCCAGCAACGTCAAAATGATGACGTTCAAGATCGGGAGCACGAAATATGAAATGTCTCCTGCTGATTATGAGGCCGCAAAAGCAACCCTGTTCAAGAAAATCACTGCACCTACCCAAAAACTGATCTCGCAGGTCGACATGACGATGGGCCGGTATCAATTTTATCTCGACACCGCGATGGTCAAAGAAGGCATTGCGATGGCAATGGTCCAGGCCTCGATCATGACCATTGGTCGTATTGATTTCCCTGACGACAAAAAAATGATCAAGGCGCTTGATGCAAAAAATACCCTTGAACGCAGCCTGCGCAGCAAGGATTTGGCGCTGTATTGCAAGGCCATGCGGACTGCGGAACGCGATATCAATGATTTTGTTGATGAATTCCGGAACTACGCCCAGAAAATGGATCGCAGCGGCAAGGCCATTCAGGGCAACTTGAAGGTCGTCAATTCGGTTGCCTTTACCGCCGTCGAGATCTTGGCCGTCCCTGTCGTGATGACGTACACCAGACTGCCCCCCGACAAAGCCTATCTTGCGTCCAAAACCGCCGTTGCCGGAGTTGAATCACTAGCGACGGACTTGGGCAAACTTGTTGCCGGACAAAAGGTAACCGCTCAGGGGTCACTGGGTAGAGTTAGCTATGCCATGGCAAAGGAACTGGTCTTTGGCTGGTGCGGCGGCAAGATCCAGTTCAAAGGCACAATGCTGACCCGCATGATGAAAGTATTGGGCCCGGCCATAACCAAAGCCTTTCCGTTTATTCCCAAAGGCATGGCCGCGAATTTCGCAGCCCGCTACATTCAGGGCTTTGGTGAGGAATCGCTCAAGGCCGTCATGGAAGCGTTGGTAAAGGGTGTGGAAGGCTGGCTTAAGGCTGGCAAACCGCCAAGCAAGGCAGAAATCAACAAGCTGTTTGACGAGGTGGTCATGAAGGCGGTGCTTGGCGGGCTTGGGAACAACCTTGGAAAATTCAATTCGGCCTGGGCTGCCAAAAACCAGGTCATTTTGCGCCATAAGATGATCCCGATGGCCCTGAAGAAGATCGATTCAGACACCGTTCTTTCGGACAGCCAGCGTGAAATATTGATAAAGAAGGTAATGTCAAAGCTGCAAGGCACAGTCCTTTCAAAGGGGTATACGGCTGTATTTTCAGAGGCCACAGGCCATGAGAGCGCGAGTGCCCTAACCGCAAAGGCCGAGAACGCGCTGAAATCCGATCGCAGCATTACTGCCGAGATCGAAGATATGATTGAAGCGGAAGTGAAATTGCAAAAGAAATCCGGCAAATAGACATCTTTCATTTTGCATACTTAAAACCAGTATAATTCAATCTCACGCCTGCACGCGGCTATTGATTTGGCAAGATGATCCGGTATTTCCCGATCTGTCGAAACGGGCCAATTCTGATAATCGTAAAACCAGTGATTTCGCTTGTTAATTCGGCCGTGAAAAGACAAGGGAAGCGTGAATTCGAACACCTTTGTGTTTCAATGGTGTGTCACGGCCTCTGATCCGGCAATGACATCAAGCATGTCGGCGGTCGTTTATTCCTGCCGCGCTATCCGTTCCTTACGGCGCAATTTTTCAAGCCGTTCGTAAATGTTGCGCGCCGCCCGATTAGCACAAGTGTTCCCCGCGCGCCTCGTAAATCGCGAACCGGTCCCATGATGCACGTGTCAGAGCCGCCAACAAAACCGTTTTCCGACCTGACCGCGCCAACAACCGGCGTGCCTTCAGAAGATGCTGGCCATGACATTGGGACGTTCGCGGCTCAGGCGGGCTGCACGTTCTTTCCTGAATGCCTGAATGTCCGAAACCGCGATGTCGTCCAAATGTAACCACGAGACCGCCAGAAGCGCCACCTGCACAGACAGTGGCAAAGGGTCATATTCCAGTTGGGCCAAAATCGCCCGCTTGCCTCGGCCATGCACAATTATATTGCCGATACGTGCATCGCGCCATGGCTCCGAAACGCGCGAAAATCTCAGGCTCGAAATACTGCGCATCGTCCAGCTTGGGGCATACGCGTCATGATCAAGCTTCTCGCTTGGAAAGTTGACGGAACGCGGATCGCGCCATTTGACCCGAAATCATTGCAACCCGCCCGACCGATCTCCGTCATGGAACTAAACCGGCAGAATGACATGGCATGAGAGCACAGAAAATTTCGTCGCCTTTGGCGCAAGGTTAGGACCCGCGCAGCGGATCGGCCAAATCCCGAAGCGGCCCGCCTCGGCGATCTATCCGGATATTTCCGCACGAGGGCGGAGCGTATTCATTGATGCAGGCGATATGGGGCGTCAGGATGATATCCAGATGCGCCCGGATCAGTTGCTCGGCCCCAGCAGCCGTCTTTTTTCTCGGCCTTCAATCAACGCTGCACGGTGCAGTTGCAGGCCTCATGCCACCACGAACAAGCACCGCTGACATTGGCAACTGATCGATCAGATCCTTATTAAGGATATTTCGTTTTATGTCGGTCAGCGGCAATAGACACAGCAGGGTATCGAGCTGCGCGAGGAAGGGGCCAAGCCCGCCCTGCCCATAAAAGCTGGTCAAGCCAGCCATGCCGTGGGGGTGCGCGGTATCATGCAGGGTCAGTGTGGGAATCCAAGGCATCACGCACCCCATCACCGATGAAATTATGACTGGTCACAGCCATTGCGATGGCAATGCGCCGCACAACCGCAAGTCAAGGAACGGTGGCCAGATATTGCTGCACAAAGTTGAGCAAACTTTGCAAAGGGGCTGAATGCCGTAGCCGAGAAAACTTATATGTGCCTCGAGCAGGATGGCGCGCGCAACGGTCAGAGTTGAGCGACGATGATCGGGCCGATCGGCTTGGGCAGCAATTGGCGGAACATGATATGCATGTTGCTGAAGCCCAGCATCCGCCCCGCCGAGATGAATTCGCGTTCCCGCAGCGATTTCACTTCGGCCTCGACGATGCGCGCGATCTCCATCCAGTTGAAGACGGCAATGATGATCACCACCGGACTAGGATTGATAAAGGCTGCCAGTGCCAACAGCAACCGTCCGGCAACGTCGCGCCCCAGCGGATCAGCCCCAGAATAATGATCCCTCTTAGAGGGGACTGGAACTGTTCAGGCAGGTCGATGTACGGGCAGCCATTGCCAAGCGATGGCGCGATCATTCGGGGGCGCGGTACATGGCGATAGGCTGGTGAAAAACATCATGACCACCGTCTGTGGACAGATTGTGTCTCGCAAGGTGATAATGCGCAATGCGGCACTTTCGGGCTCTGTCTCCGCCCTTCAACCAGATGCGGTTGAGTGACAAGGATGCAACCAGTCTGGCAGACTGCCTAACAAGCGCCGATCAGGTCAATAATACCCGATCCAGCGGGTATTAAAAAAGTCGATATCCCCGCAGCGGGCCCCGCATCCACACTCCTTCGGCAGTGGAATATGGGGATTACAATGGTACGCCCGTCAGGGCAGCCAGAACCGCCCATCCGGCGATCTCAGAGAGCTTTTGCAGCGCGCCCATCACATCCCCGGTCTGCCCACCGATCTGTTTCAACGCCAGAACAGACACACCGGCACCGCAGGCCAGCACCGCACATAAAGCCAGAATTGCCGGAAGTAACCCAGCCGAGGCCAGCCCAGCAAAACCGATTGCAGCTGCGACAAATGCATTTCCCAAAGATACCGATTTGACCGTTCGCCCCAGCCCGTCTGTTCGAGCAGGCGGCATCCACCTGAGCCAGAGCGGCAAGCAGCCCCGGCTTGCCATCGACAGACCAATCGCCGCTGATATCACAAGGGCCGGATCTTCAAGTCTGGCAATTAGGCTGACGTGGATCGCCACCGCAAAGATCAATGCAAGAACGCCATAGCTGCCGATGCGGCTGTCGCGCATAATATCAAGCTTTCGTTGCTTGCTGTGCCCGCCGCCGAAACCGTCAGCCATATCGGCCAATCCGTCCTCGTGCATCGCCCCTGAACACAGGGCCAGCACAGCGACCAGCCCAAGGGCTGCCACCTGCGCCCCAAGTCCCGCAGCATACAGCAGCAGATAGGCAAGCGACGCAGGTACGGACACGGCAAGCCCCGCCAACGGCCATGCCCAGCTTGATGCGCCCATCGCGGGGACAAAGTCGGCAACGCGCCCGACGGGAAACCGGGTAAAGAGTAGAAATGCCAGTTTGAATTCAGCCAGCCGTCGCGACAGCATCACCCGTCCGCCACGCCAGCCTCGGCGAATGTGGACATACCGCCATGGCAAGCCACCGCAGCCCTAAGAACCCCAAGGGCCAACGCCGCCCCAGACCCTTCGCCAAGCCGCATGTCGAAATCCAGAACAGCGCTTTTCTGTAACGCCCCCAGCAGCTTGCGGTGACCCGCTTCGGCGCTGAGATGGCCCACCAGACAGTGATCAAGGCAGGCCGGATCAATCGCGTAAAGCGGTGCAACAGAAGCCGTGCAAATGAACCCGTCAAGGATCACCGGAATGCGGGCCAGACGGGCGGCCAAGACAGCGCCGCAGATCGCTGCCTGCTCGCGGCCGCCCAAAGCGGCCAGTATCGCGGCCCCATCGCCGCGAGAGTTGTCATGGCGCACAAGGCCCCGTTCGATTACGTCAATTTTGCGGGTCACACCTGCGTCGTCAGACCCGGTCCCACGCCCCACCCAGTCTTTCACATCACCGCCAAAAACCGCTGCGGCCAATGCGGCGGCTACAGTCGAATTGCCGATCCCCATTTCGCCAAGGATCAAAATATCGGCATCCGCCGCCACAGCCGCAGCGCCTGCATTCATGGCGGCAACCGTGTCTTGGGGGGACATGGCCGGATCATTGGTGAAATCGGCCGTCGGCCTGTCCAGTTCCAGATCAATGACCGACAGATCAGCACCGTTGACCTTGCAAATCTGGTTGATGGCTGCGCCGCCCGCCTTAAAGTTCTGGACCATCTGGGCTGTGACTTCTTGGGGAAAGGGGTTCACATTCTGCGCGCAGATTCCATGATTACCGGCGAAAACAATGGCCTGCGCCTTTGCGATCTGGGGCACCGCCTGACCTTGCCATCCCGCCATAAAGATAGCGAGTTCCTCAAGACGGCCCAGCGATCCGGGTGGCTTGGTCAGGGTATCCTGCCGCACGCGCGCCGCCTGATCGGCGTCCCCGTTCGAGGTTGGCAAATCCTGCACAAGTTTTGTCAGATCAGACAAATCTCTCAGGGGAAAAGTAATATGGGACATTCAGAATAACCTTTGATTGGGTGGCTTTTGGCAATGCGGTACAGGGTTTTGCAGACGAGAAATGCTATCCCTTAAGGCTAAGAGGCAGGCCGCAGGTCACCAGCAGGACGGCATCTGCGACTTCGGCGATCCTTTGGTTCATGACGCCGGACGCATCCCTATAGCGCCGCCCCATGTCAGACATCGGGACAATGCCCCAGCCGACTTCGTTAGTGACCAGAACAACCGGGCTTTGCTGGGTCTGCAGCACCTCCAGAACCTCGGACAATTTGGCATCCCAGTCCAGTTCGGCCAAAAAAAGGTTCGACAGCCAAAGCGTCAGACAATCGACAAGCCGGATGCCCTGGCCGTCGGTCCGTACCAAGGCACCACACAGATCAAGCGGCTCTTCGATCGTTTGCCAGCCGTCCCCGCGTTGTATTTTATGCGCGGTGATCCGGTCTGCCATCTCGTCGTCCAGCGCTTGACCGGTCGCGATATAGATCGACGACAAACCAGACGCCTTT
>NZ_JBFEKM010000152.1:0-10352 GCF_041552635.1 Sulfitobacter sp. | reverse complement strand
CAAAGGTCCATCCGGCCAGATGACGCAATCCGGTAAACTGTACGTGCCAGCGGTACATCGGCAGGTGTTCCCATCGCTCTTACCTCTTCCTTCCGGTCGGCGTGGCCCAAATGCCATCGCTTGTTGTTTGGCTGCGCTTGCCCGGGGGCCGCATCATTCCGCGACAGATGCGTTTTGCGGCGGATTTGCAGGATCAACCGATGGCACCGCACCTTGGTGAATCTGGCTGTCCAGCGCGCCGATCAGGTTTTCCGCCAGCACAGGCCACGATGATTTGACCGCAACACGCAGGCGCGATTTTCCACCGATTTCCGCGCGCAAGGCCTGATTTTCTGCCAAGTGCATCAAAGCATAGGCAAGGGAATCAACGTCATGGGGCGGAAACAGAATGCCGGTTTGGCCATCCTCGACCACCTCGCGGACAGACGGCCGGTTTGGTGCAACTGTCGGCACTGCGGCGGCTGCGTATTCGGTCAGTTTCATCGGGTTTCCATAGTCCAGCGTGTCCGGCAAAACCCCGATATCAAAGCTGGCCAGATAGTCGGGTATCTCATCAGGTTCCACGCCACCGACCGACGTGATGCGGTCCCTGACCCCATTGCGTTCACCTTGTTTCAGCACGGCAGCAAGGTTCGGGCCTGTGCCGACCAAAAGCAGATGCAGATTCATCGCGGCCGGAATGCGGCTCAACGCATCAACCAGTAAATCGACCCGGTGCCAGTCCAGAAAAGATCCGACAAAACCGATCACGCAGCGGTCGGACAGGCCAAGCCGGGCACGCATCGACCGGCCGTCAGCGGCATTGAAACGGTCCAGATTGACGCCATTTCGAACGATATGGATTTTGCCGCCCGCGACCCCTTCGGCAATCAAACGTTCGCGCACAGAGCGCGAGGTCGCGATCACAACAGCGGCCGCTGACGCCTGAAACAGCAAGATCTTGCGCGCAAGCGATGGCAGGCCCGCGCCCAGAACGTCCTCTTCGGAGGTGGGAGAGCAATCGTCAAGAACAAGCGGCAGTCCGCAAAGACGCGCTGCGGTCGCGCCCGATGCCGCACCATTCATCTGCGTTTCGACGATAACAT
Organism: Sulfitobacter sp.; assembly: GCF_041552635.1. Taxonomy (GTDB): domain Bacteria; phylum Pseudomonadota; class Alphaproteobacteria; order Rhodobacterales; family Rhodobacteraceae; genus Sulfitobacter. The sequence continues at coordinate 9,267 of NZ_JBFEKM010000152.1, read as the reverse complement.
CAGCACCATATTTGCGGGCCTCTTTGGCAAGCTGCCTGCCAAAATAAAGTGAATTTCCAAAACGGCTTACGTCGCGCAAGATCAGGGCAAGATGCCGAGGCAGCATCCGGCGCAGCACGCCGCGATATCCCGCCACCATCAGACCGGTCCCGGCCCCTTGCCCGCGCTCTACGACCCGGACACCGTGGCCCGCGTCCCGAAGCGCCTTTACTAGATGGCGGGCGCGTACGATGTCGCCGCGGGTGGAACTGAGCGTTTCGCCCCAAACAGGGATACTCCAAATTATTTTCATATTACTTTCGCAGACTTTGACTGGGTGCCCGTCCTTGGCACGAGGTTTCTCAGACAGCGCGTGCAGCATGTCTTAGCTGGGGGGCCTCAGCTTCGGACGGGTATGAAAAACCTAGGAAAGAATGATATTTGCAGCAATTTCCCCATTCGGGCGTGCAGTTGTCCAATCGGACATCGCGGCAAACCGAACAGTACTTTTCAATTGCTCGGCAAGGCGGTGGTGGACATCAGGGGCGCAATGCCCAGTTATAGCGCCCCCTGCCCCAGCCAAATTTGCGCAGCGGGTCAGGCTGGATCATAGATCAGCCAAAACGGCCCCTAACACGCAGCCCTCCAAAGCAAGCGAAGATGCGGTAGTCATCCTTCGCCACACATCCTGACGCGTGTTGATGGTTCCGCGATGGATTATTACGCGATGGCACGGGTGATGGTACGAGAGCGCAAGCGGCTAGGGCTGATGGCCTTCGACCAACACGCGTTGCGCTATCGAGGAGTGATGGAACTGGCTTGGGCTGGCTGCACAGATGACGAGATTGCCAGCTTCAGTGGCCACACATCCAAAGCCATGATCATCAAATATGCAGGCGAGGCGCGGCAAATCATGCGGGCGCGGCAGGCGGCAGCAAAGCGCAAATGATCCCGAACAGAACAAGCACAGAACGTGAGACTGATACTAGAGGTGATACCCAATGAGTGGACAAATTTCTAACCCATTGATTTTGCTTGGAGGCGAGTAGGAGAATCGAACTCCTGTACACGGATTTGCAATCCGCTGCGTAACCACTCCGCCAACTCGCCTCGACCGTAACACTACGGGGTATCATCCAGAACCTTGGCCAGGATGCGTTTCGGCTTATCCCGAGTTTTGACAGGTTTGTCTAGCCCAGTTTGTGACAAAGCGACGCGAATTTTGGCGACACCACCACGCCGCTGACCAAATTCCAGTTGATGCGCACATCTTTTTAAACTTCCTGCTGCCCTCGCAAACAGACCGGCAATCAACTACTGCCCAAAAAGGCACCAGCAAGCCCCCTTTTAGCCGTCCAGTAGCCCCTCCAATGCGGCGCGCGTCGCGGCGGGAATGTCGGTCGGGCGGTGATCTTTACGATCAACATACACGTGGACAAAAAAGCCTTCGGCCGCCGCCGTATCATCGTCATTGCGAAACAAACCCAGCTCCATCTTGACGGAACTGCGCCCAAGCTTTGCCACCCGCAGGCCTGCAGTGACCCGGTCAGGGAACTGCATCTCGCCAAAATATCGGCAACCGGTTTCGACGACCAAACCGAACACAGGGCTGGTCAGTGGGTCAAGCAAGCCCCGTTCGATCAGCCAGCCATTCACAGCCGTATCAAACAGCGCGTAATGCACCACATTATTCATGTGGCCATAGGCGTCATTGTCGTTCCAACGGGTTTGAAGGGGGTAGAATTCAGTGAAGTCGGCGCGATTTGGCGCAACGGGGCGGTCTGACATTACCACGCGGCCGTATAGATCGTGTGGGCATCCGACTGGCTTACCGTGCGGGGATTGTTCACCAACAGGCGGGCTTGCAGCATGGCGTCGGCGGCCATTTTATCAATTGCCTCCTTCGGGATATCCACATCGCGCAACCGCGTTTGCAACCCGACACGCGCCGAGAGATCAGCCAAAGCATCAATGAATGCGGCAGTGCGCGCCTGTGTCCCCTCAACCGCGGCCAAATCGGGAAAGGCATCTGCTGCGATTTCTGCGTACAGCGTTCCGGCATCGGGTGCATTGAACCGCAGCACGTGGGGCAACACCAATGCGTTCGACAGCCCGTGCGGAATGTGAAACGTGCCGCCAATCGGATAGGCCAGCGCGTGCACAGCGGCGACAGGGGAATTGGCAAAGGCCTGCCCCGCCAGCATGGACCCCAGCAGCATGGCACCGCGCGCGGCAATATCCGTTCCATCGGCCACCACCGCTTCGATATTGGCACCCAGAAGGCGCAGCGCCTCGCGAGCCAGCAGCTTGGATAGCGGATTGTTGTTGGCGCTCTTCGAGGCATAGGCCTCGATCGCGTGAACCATCGCATCAATACCCGTCGCGGCCGTGATATGTGCGGGCAAGCCCAGCGTCAGTTCAGCGTCCAGGATCGCCATGTCGGGCAAGATCACAGGGGATGATACGCCGCGCTTTTCCTCGGCACCGACAGTGATGATCGACACCGGCGTGACCTCGGACCCTGTGCCAGCGGTGGTCGGGATCAGGACCAGCGGCAGGCGTGGACCTTTGGCCTGCGCCACGCCCCACGCGCCATCAAGGTCCTCGCCCGAGCCCAACAGCAATGCCACCAGCTTGGCCACATCCTGCGATGAGCCGCCGCCAAAACCGATCACGCCGGTTGCATCTGCTGCCCTGCCCGCCTCGACCGCTGCCATCAGGGTTTCCCGCGACGGGTCGGCCTCGACTGCGTCAAAGACGGTGACCACATGGCCTGCGGTCTCAAGCGCCGCGATGGCGGGATCGCAAAGGCCCAGCTTGCGCAGGCCGGGGTCCGTGACCAAAAGGCAGTTCTTGCCTAACAGACCGCCTGCAAGCTCGGCCAGACGCACGGCTGCGCCATTCTCGAAAACAACGGATTTCGTGGTGTTAAAGACAAAGGGGGTCATGGGCAGTGGCCTTTCTTGCAATTCGGCACCCTGCAAAAACACAATGGCGCGCCCCGCATTAAAGGCAAAAATCTATGGCGCGCATAGTCGTTATTTCGGAAATCTATTTCACCAAGCGAAACTCGCGGGGCTTTAGCCCCCCGACGTAACGTCCTGAGGTTTGTTCGCGCCGAAAACCGCGACCAACGCCCAACGGATGCGATCCTTGAGCCCGTCCAAGACGCTGAACAGCGACGGCACGAACAGCAGCGACAAAAGCGTCGAAAGCAGCAGCCCGCCAATCACCGCAACCGCCATGGGCGCGCGGAATTCACCGCCCGCCCCAACGGCCAATGCCGAAGGTACCATGCCTGCGGTCATCGCCACAGTGGTCATGATGATAGGGCGCGCCCGTTTGTGGCCCGCTTGCAGCATCGCTTCTGATTTGGTGGCCCCTTCGGTCATCGCCTCTGCCGCGAACTCAACCAGCATGATCGCGTTTTTCGTCACAATTCCCATCAACATCAAAAAGCCGATCACAACCGACAACCCGATCGCAGAGTTGTTTAGGTAAAGCGCAAAAATCGCCCCCCCGATTGCCAAAGGCAGCGACATCAAGATGGTCACAGGGGTGATAAAGCTGCTGAAAAGCAGTACCAAAACCACATAAACCAGCAATATGCCCGCCCCCATCGCAAGCGCAAACTGGGTAAAGACCTCTCCCATCACCTCTGCGTCGCCCGCACTTTGGATCGACGTCCCCTCGGGCATGGATTGGGCCAAAGGCAACGCCATCACCGCTTCGGTTGCGGGACCAAGCGGGGCACCGGGGGCCAAATCGGCCTCAACGCTGGTGCGGTATTGCCGGTCGTAGCGTTCAATCGTGCTGGGCCCCGAAGACAGCCGCACATCAGCCACCACGCTTACCGGTACAGGGGCACCCGTGGTCGACGGCACGCGCAGACCGGCAAGCTTGCTTAGGTCGTCGCGCACGTCTTTCTTGAGGCGCACCAAAATCGGGATTTGGCGGTCGCCCGCGTTGAATTTGGCCACATTGCTTTCGGTGTCGCCCAGCGTGGCAATCCGGATCGTACTGGCAAGCGCCGCCGACGTGACCCCCATTTCAGCCGCCAATTGCGGGCGTGGGGTAATCTGGACTTCGGGGCGAACCAGCGACGCCGTGCTGGACGCATTCACGATCTCGGGCAGCCCGTTCATTTGCGCAGCCAAGGTGATTGCCGTGGCAGATGCCGCAGCTTCGGTATCGCCCAGCACATTCAGCTGAACGTCACGCTGGCCGTTGTCTTTAAGCACGTTGATCTTGACGTCCGGAATATCTTGCAACAGCTTTTTCATCTGTTCTTCGATCACGAAAGACGACTGGTCCCGCTCGTCTTTTTGACCGTAGTTCACGATCAGGTTCGCCTTGGTATCCGAAGACGTACCGCCTTCGACAAAGACGTTGGTGATCTCGGGGATTTGCGCCAGAATGGTCGACACGTTGCGCCCCTGTGCGCGGGTCTGATCCAGCGTTGATCCCGGCGGCAGTTCAAGCGAGACTGTTGAACGCCCCCGGTCAGCAGCAGGGACGAATTCGGTCGGCAACAGCGTTGCAGAAAAAATCGAGACCGCAAAAATTCCCAAGCCCATCAGCAGCGTCAGCGTCCGGTTGCGCAAGGTCCAACCCAGAATGCCCATATAGCGGCGCATGATGAAGCCGTCTTTTTCCTCTTCCTCGGGGGCCACGCCGTCGCGCATAAAATAGGCCGCCATCATCGGGGTGATCAGCCGGGCCACCAGCAGCGAAAACAACACAGCGACAGCCACGGTCAGGCCAAATTGTTTGAAATACTGTCCGGCTATGCCCGACATAAAGCTGACCGGGGCAAAGACCGCCACGATGGTAAAACTGATCGCAATAACGGTCAGACCAATCTCCGAGGCCGCCTCCTCGGACGCCTCATAGGCCGGTTTTCCCATCTGGATGTGGCGAACGATATTTTCAATCTCGACAATCGCGTCATCGACCAAGATGCCTGTGACCAACGTAATGCCCAGCAGACTGACCGTGTTCAGCGAAAACCCAAGATATTGCATCACCATAAATGTCGGGATGATCGACAACGGCAAGGCAACGGCGGTGATGATCGTCGCACGCCAATTGCGCAGGAATAGGAACACCACAATAATCGCAAGGGCAGCACCCTCGTAAAGCGTGTCCATGGCGGAATGATAATTCCCTTCGGTATAAACCGTGGCATCATCAATCAGCGAAAAACTGGCATTGGGGTATTCTTGGGCCAGTTCGGCAAGCCGGTCTTTGGCGTTATCCCCTGCCGCCAGATCGCTGGCACCAGTGGACCGGAACACGCCAAAGGCCACGACGGGCTGACCGTCCAGCATGGCAAAGCTTGACGTTTCGGTCGCACCATCAAATACTTTTCCCAAATCGTCCAACCGCACGGTTTGGCCCGGTGCCGTTATAATCGGTGTTGCAGCCAGTTGCGCCACAGTATCCGCGCTGCCAAGCGCGCGAATGGAATATTCCTGCCCCCCCAGATCACCCGACCCACCGCCCAGATCAATGTTGTTCTGCCGCAGTTGGCTGTTCACATCCGCCGCTGTCAGGCCAAGGGACAGCAGCCGGTCCGGATCCAGTTCGACCTCGATCGCGCGGTCGCCGCCACCGATACGGGTCACTTTGCCTACGCCTTTTTCCACCTGCAATTCGCGAGCGACGATTTCATCTACAAAATATGACAGGTCCTGAATCGACTGCGTCGGGTCGGACACCGCATAGGTCAAGATCGCCTGCCCCGTCACATCCAGACGTTTGATGATCGGTTCGGTCGCGTTTTCAGGCAGATCGCCCTGCACCCCTGCGACAGCGTCCTTGACATCGGTCAGGGCGGTGGCGCTGTCTGTCTCAAGTTCGAATTCGATGGTCAGACTCGCCGACCCGTCCGAGGCAACAGCCGTTACATGTTTGACCCCGGTCACATCTGACACCGCCCCTTCGACCGGTTTGACGATCTGGGTTGCAATTTCGGTCGGTGCCGCACCGGGTTGCGAGATGTTCACCGTAACAATGGGAATATCGATGTTGGGAAATTGCGTAACAGGAAGGCGGAAAAATCCGACCATACCGATCAGACACAGCACCAGAAACATCGCCAGTGACGGAACCGGGGACCGTATCGCCCAAGTGGACATATTCATTTGGAATCAGCCCCTTCCATGACGGGGTTCACCTTGTCCCCGTCGGAAAAGAACGCGCTCGCCTTGGCCACGACAACAGCATCTTCCTCAAGACCTGCTAGTACCTCGCGGCGATCATTCCAGATCAGTCCGGCGGTCACGCCCCTGCGCACCAACGTGTCGACATTCAGCTCAAGAACATAATCGCCGTTGGCGTCTGTCAAAACCGCCGTCGCAGGCACGGTCAGCCCTTCGTGGCGGTCTGTGACGATCCAGCCGCCTGCGAAAACCCCCGTCCGCAGGGCTTTGCCATCGTGCAATGACACACGCACATCCCCCAAACGATTGACTGAATCGACCGTCGGCGACACCAAGCGGACAGAGCCGTTCACCAGCCCAACGCCCGGGATGTCGACCTGTGCGTCATCTCCCGGTTCAATCCGGGCTAACGCGGTTTCGACAATCTCGGCCTTCACCTCGATCACGCCATCCTGAATCATCCGAAACAGCGGATCGCCAGAGCTAGTGGCAATCGCGCCCAATTGCGCATTACGCGCCGATATGATCCCTGCCGTCGGGGCCTTTATCATCGCGCGGTCCAGATTTAGCCGTGCCAAATCCAAAGACGCCTGCGCTTGCAACACCTGCGCACGGGCGACTTCAAGCCCGTCTTTTGCCGAAGCCACAGCAGCATCAGCTGTCTGTGCATTGGCACTGGCCTGGTCCAATGCGGCTTGGGTCGTGTTGCCGGACCGTTCAAGCTGCTGATTACGCTCAAGAACGCTTTGGGCCTGCGCAGCGGATGCCTGTGCTGATGTGATCTGGCTTTGGGCTTGGCGAACGCCTGCTTGGGCACGGGCATATTCCGCTTCGGCTTGGGACACCTGCACGGTCAGTGTATCGGTGTTAAGCTGCGCCAACACATCACCCTTTGCTACCTGCGCACCGGCATCGACCATAATTTCCTCAATCGGGAACCCTGAAACCTGCGGATACACCAACACTACGCGATACGCCTCAAGACTGCCGGAAATCGGCACGCGGTTCACGATCTCGGCGATGGTCGCGCGATCAACGGTCACACTTGGAACGCGCAGCTGTGGGTCAGGCGTCTCCTGCGCAAAACTTGCGCTGGCGGCGACCAAAAACATCGCACTGATCCGAGTTGCCAATGCCAGTTTCATCAATCTCTCCGTTCTGCGATAGTCCACCCAACGACTACTTCATGTGGGCCGTCGCACCCCGAAAGCAATGGATAAACAGCAACCCTAGGCTGCGTAACTTAAGATATGCCCTGCATTTTTGCATCGACCATCGCTTCTTCCGCAATCATCGCCTCAAGCTGACGGCGAAACCGCAACTGCCCCGCATCAATCGGCAAATCAATATGCGGCGAGGTTTTTTCTGCCATTCCCTTTTGCACTGCATTCAAAACCGCGCGGTCCTCTTCAAAGGCATGCTGCACGTCCTCGGTCATCATCCGGGAAAGTGCCGCATCATCGGGGCGGATATTGCGCAGTTGGAACCAGTAATACCGGGTTTTTCCAGCCGTCGTTGGGGTCATGAAATTCAGGCTATCCATAATGAATGTGTCCGGATGCAACGGCCCGTCCGGCCCCCCTGTCCCTGCGGGCGTGAACACTGCACGAATCAACGCATGGGATGGATAGCGTACCTCGTAATGTTGAAGTCTGTCACAGTTGCCTTTGAAAGAAATCACCTTTTTGTAAAACGGGGCTGGCTCAACGTCCAACATCCAGCGATGTACGATCACGCCGTTTTCGGTTTTCTTGACACGCAAAGGCGTGTCCTTGGTCGCGGCCTGACCAAAGCTGCCGCCATGCACCCAAGCAACATGCGTGGGGTCCAGAAGATTGTCGCACATCAACAGATAGTTGCAGTCCAGTTCCATCGCCGCACCGCGGTTCATCCCCCAATCGGGATTGTCGAAATTCTCGATCTCGAAAATCTCCTCTGGATCGGCCAGCACCGGATTGCCCATCCAAATCCAAACTAGGCCGTATTTTTCATGGGTCGGATAGGCGTGCACCCGCGCTTCGGACGGGATGCGCCCGCCGGGGGCCCAAACGCATTGACCCACACAATCAAACGTCAGCCCATGATAGCCACATTCGACCATATCGCCTTTTATCCGCCCCATCGACAGGGGCAGCTTGCGATGCGGGCAGACATCATCCAGCGCGACGATCGCGCCTGCTTCGGTCCTGTACACGCAAATAGTGCGTTCAAGCACCGTGATCTGCGCCAAATCCCGTGTCACCTCGTGATCCCATGCGGCGACATACCAAGCATTTTTCAAAAACATTCAAAGGCTCCTCAACTCCGTTAAAAGAGAGCCTTTTTCCGGCGTTGTCGTCAAGGGATACGCCTGCGGTGTCACTTGCCAAGCAATTCCCCCCTAAATGTACGATAAATGATATTCTTGCGCATAAATTTGGGGATAAGATGCGCCAAGAGGTCGTCTCTATGAACGCCGTGGGTCACTAAAAATGCAGCGGTAGATTTAGCCCGATCTGCAAAACCGCTATTTTACATGGGGATACAAGGCTTTCTTGATCGACCTGTACTTACCTCTTTCACAGCCCGAAAACCGCCTTAAGGCAGTTTGCGCTGCTCTGAATTCTGGTTGCGCAGATAGTCCATGATGGCTGAACGCACCGACTGTTCTCCGCGATCACGGGCGGCATTGATCACCTCGCGCACCTCGTTCAAGTCAGACCGACGTAGCAGGCTCTTGACCGGCCCGATGGACGCTGGTCGCATCGACAGCGACGTGATCCCGATCGCGGCAAAACACAATGCCTCAACAGGGCGGCCCGCGTCTTCGCCACAAAAGGACAGCGGCGTCCCGGTTTCCTGACAGCGCCCCACGATGCCTTCAAGGAAGGTCAAAAAGCTTACGTTCAAAGTATCATAGCGTCGGCGCACCAATTCGTTCTCTCGGTCAGCCGCAAAGAAAAACTGCTTGAGGTCGTTGCCGCCGATCGACAGAAACTCGACCTCCTCAAAGAACTTCTTTGGCGCGAATGCCAGCGAAGGCGTCTCGAGCATGGCACCGACTTCGATCTTGGACGGCAGCACATGGCCCAGTCGTTCTTCCCGCGCCAAGGTCTTGTCCATCTCGGCACGTGCGGCGCGGTAT
>NZ_JBFEKM010000151.1:0-10383 GCF_041552635.1 Sulfitobacter sp. | reverse complement strand
TGCACGGCGATCACACGCCCTTCGGTCGCTTGGCGCGCCGCCTTGAGAACGGCAGTAATTTCAACCGGATGGTGACCGTAGTCATCAATAATCGACACACCGTCCACTTCGCCCACCTTGGTAAATCGCCGGTTAACGCCGCCAAAGCCCGCCAAAGCGGCACGGATTTCTTCGCCCTTGATGCCAAGGTGGCGCGACACGGCAACGGCGGCCAAGGCGTTCGACACGTTGTGATCGCCCGGCATCGGCAAGGTGCAATCCTTGATCGTGATGTCTTCGTTCTGGAACTGGATGTCGAAATGCGCCACGCCCGCCTTGTAGTGCAGGTTGACTGCGCGCACATCGGCCTGAGCATTAAAGCCATATGTCATCACGCGGCGGTCCGTGATCTTGCCGACCAACGCCTGCACTTCGGGGTGGTCAATACAGCAGATCGCCAGACCGTAAAACGGAATGTTCGAAACGAAATCAAGGAACCCCTGACGCAGCGTGTCAAAATCCCCCCAGTGTTCCATGTGTTCAGGGTCGATGTTGGTCACGATGGCGATGGTTGCAGGAAGGCGGTTGAACGTGCCGTCGGATTCATCCGCCTCGACCACCATCCATTCGCCCTGCCCCATCCGCGCGTTTGAACCGTAGGCGTGGATGATGCCGCCGTTCACAACGGTCGGATCAATGCCGCCCTTAACCAGCAGTTCCGCCACCATCGTGGTGGTCGTGGTCTTGCCGTGGGTGCCAGCGACGGCGATGTTGGACTTCAGGCGCATCAGCTCGGCCAGCATCTCGGCGCGGCGCACGATGGGCAGACCCGCAAAACGCGCAGCGTCCAATTCGGGATTGCCCGGTTTGATCGCCGACGAGATCACTATAACTTCGGCACCCTCGATATTCTCGGCGCGCTGGCCTTCGAACACAGTTGCCCCCAGTTGGACAAGGCGGTCGGTGATTTTGGTGGCCTTCAGGTCAGAGCCCTGCACGCGGTAACCTTGGTTCAGCAACACTTCGGCAATGCCCGACATACCGATGCCACCGATGCCCACAAAATGGATCGGCCCCACATCCGTAGGAAGCTTGGTTGCTGCGTTCATGTCTGTTTTCCTTTGTTTGCCAAGGCTTCCACCATCTGGGCCAATTCTTCTGCGGCATCGGGTTTGCCCACTGACAGTGCGGCCCGCGCCATCTGCAGCGCCCCGTCGGGACTTCCCAATACCATTTCGATTTGTGCGCTTAGACTGTCGGGGTTGGCCATATCTTCGGGCACCAAAATCGCCGCCCCTGCATCGATCAAACCGCGTGCATTGGCGGTTTGGTGATCCCCCGTCGCCGCAGCATAAGGGATCAGGATTGAGGGCCGTCCGATTACCGACAGATCCGCCACGCTTGACGCGCCTGCGCGGCTGATCACCAGTTGGGCTTCGGACATGCGGCGCGGCACGTCATGGAAAAACGGCTGCACATCGGCATTGATGCCATTTTCCGCGTAAAACTTGGCGACCCGTTCACCATCTTCGTCGCGGGCCTGATGGCTGACGCGAATGTTGCGCAGCATCTCCATCGGCAGGTTCGCGATGGCAGGCGGCACGACTTCGCTTAAAATACGGGCACCTTGACTGCCGCCCATGACAAGCAGTTCCATCGGGTAATCGCCCGGTGCGATATAGCCCGCACCCGCGCGTTCCAGAACCGAACCGCGCACCGGATTGCCGACGTGATGCGCTTCGACCCCTTCGGGTAATGTCGTGGGCCAGGTCCCGCAGGCCACCGCATCGACGCGCTTGGCAAAAATTGTGTTTACCCGCCCCAGAACACCGTTTTGTTCGTGGATCATCCGCGGCTTGCCCAACATCCATGCCGCAGCCAGCGCCGGGATCGACGGATAGCCGCCAAACCCCACAACGACCGCAGGCTTGTCACGCAACATACCAAAAGCAGCGCCAACCACGCCGCCGAAAATACGAAACGGCACCAGCGCCTTGGCCACAAGTCCGCCGCGTGCAAAAGTGGCACTGCTGATCTGCTGGATCTCGACCGTATGCGGAAAGCCGCCCGTATAGCGCGCACCGCGCGCATCGGTGCTTAACTTGACACGCCAACCACGCGCCAGCATCACTTCGGCCAGCGCTTGGGCGGGAAACATGTGCCCGCCGGTGCCGCCTGCTGCGATGATCAGCAAAGGTGATGTCATCTGTTTCGTCCCCGACCCAAAAGATCGCTAATTTGCCCTTGGGGCCGCGACCGTGTGAAGGCCAATAGCATACCAACTGCGATGCCAGAGGCAATCACCGAAGACCCGCCATAACTGACAAAAGGCAAGGTCATGCCCTTGGCCGGCAGCAACCGCACGGCGACGCCCATGTTGATCATTGCCTGCACGCCGAACATGCACGCCAATCCTGTGCCCGCAAGGCGGATGAAGGGATCACGTTCGCGCACCAGACGCAGCAACGACCTAACCACCACCACACCATAAAGCGCGATCACACACATCACCAGGATCAGCCCGTATTCTTCGGCGGCCACAGCAATGATAAAATCCGTATGGGCATCGGGCAGCGACCATTTCACCTGTCCCTCGCCCACGCCCACGCCGAACAGCCCGCCTTCGCGGATCGCATCGGTCGCATATCCCAACTGGGTGCGTGGGTCGACGTCAGGCGATAGAAACCCGTCAATGCGGCGTGCGAAATGTTCAGAATTGGAATAGGCGACGCTGCCCGCAACAACGACCAGACCGGCCATACCGACCAGCAACACCAGCGGTGCACCGGCAATGAAATACATCACCCCCCAGCCGAACAACACCAAACAGGCCTGACCAAAGTCAGGCTGCAAGGCCAGCATCAAGACAATCGCGATGCACAGCGCAAAGGACCAGGTCTTGCCGGGTGGTCCGTTGATCTCAAGCGAGGCGGCCATCATCCACGCGGCAACCACCACGAACCCCGGCTTCAAAAACTCGGAGGGTTGAAAGGACGCAAAACCCATCGAATACCAGCGCACCGCACCTTTGCCGAAATCCGTGCCGAAAAACGGTAGCAGCGCAAGCGCTACAAAAGACACCAGAAACCCAACGACCGCCAAACGCCGCACAACCGTGGGCGACAGCATCGATGTCAACAGCATCGCGATGATGGCAAGAAAGCCGAACACCGCTTGACGCTGGACATAGTGAAACGAGTCAAAACCGTTTTTAGCGGCCAAGGGCGGCGACGCGGCCAGCCCCAGAAGAATGCCAACGGCAAACAACATGAGGATGCAAGACATCGCCCATTTGTCGATCGTACGCCACCACTTGGGAAGAACAGGCTCCGCATCGCGAACGGGAACCGCGCCATAGACCATCTCTGTCATGGTAATATCTGCCTTACACTGCCTCAAACCGCCCCTTTTCGGGGTCTAGCTTACAGTCTAACCCCATTTGCTGGGCACGGCTAGTCTGTTTTCCACCTCCTCGCGCAAAGCCGCCACCGCCCGCACGCCCTTGACGCGTGAGCCCCTGTCGGGCAAAGCGCGTGCCATGCATTACACCACAGTGATCCTTGGTGCCGGAGCCGCCGGTATGATGTGCGCCGCCCATGCGGGCGGGTCGGTGCTTGTCGTCGATCACGCAAAAGCGCCGGGCGAAAAAATTCGTATATCGGGTGGCGGGCGCTGCAACTTTACCAACATGCACTGCACGCCCGATGCCTTTATCTGCGCCAACCCGCATTTCGCGAAATCAGCGCTGGCCCGTTATACCCAATGGGATTTCATCGAACTTGTCGATGCCCATGGTATCACGTGGCATGAAAAAACTCTGGGGCAGTTGTTTTGCGATATCTCGGCCAAACAGATCGTCGCCATGCTGCACGCTCTGATGCAAAAATCAGGGGTAGACCTGCACCTGAACAGCAGCCTCGAAGGCATCGAAAAAACCGACATCGGTTTCAAGATGACGCTGATCGGCCCTGACGGCGGCACGCCTGTCACTGTCACCGCCGACCATCTGGTCATCGCATCAGGCGGCAAATCCATCCCCAAGATGGGTGCCACGGGCCGCGCCTATGACATCGCCAACCAGTTCGGCATTCCCGTCACCCCGACCCGCGCAGGGCTGGTGCCCTTCACCTTCACCGACGCCCGCTTTGCGCCGATCTCGGGCACCGCAGTGCCGGCCCGTGTCACCGCTGGTGATACGACTTTCGACGAAGCCCTGCTGTTCACCCACCGCGGCCTGTCAGGCCCCGCGATTTTGCAAGCCTCAAGCTATTGGGACGAAGGCACGGAAATCACCCTTAACATCCTGCCATCCAATGACCTGCTGGTGAAATTGCGGGAACAGCGGCAGATCTACGGGCGCCGCAACTTTACCACCGAACTGGCCCAACACCTGCCCGGCCGTCTGGTGGACCACCTTGCCAATCAGTTCGACCTGACCGGCAACCTCGCCGACTGGTCCGACGCCCGGCTGCAAACACTCTGCGACACCCTGTCAAACTGGACAATGACCCCCACCGGCACCGAAGGTTACCGCACCGCCGAAGTCACCTTGGGCGGGATCGACACCAACGCGCTGTCCTCCAAAACCATGGAAACCAAAACCATTCCCCGCCTCTATTTCATAGGGGAATCCGTGGACGTTACCGGCTGGCTCGGCGGGTATAACTTCCAATGGGCATGGTCCTCGGCCATGGCCGCTGCCCGCGATATCGCAAAACCCTAGGCGCTTTCCAAATGGATTAAAATCCCGGGGGGAACAGACGTTCGGGTCTGTGGAGGCAGCGCCCCGAGACCGGTTCACAAAAACGCTTGCACCCGCGTGACGAAATCCTCACCGCGCCGCTCAAAACTGTCATACTGGTCAAAGCTCGCCGCCGCCGGGGCCAGCAACACCACATCGCCCGCCTCCGCCTCGGCCACGGCCCGCACGACGGCGACATCCATCGTGCCACATACCTCGGCCTCAACCCCCAGACGCATCGCAAACTGCGCCGCCTCGCGTCCGATCACATAGGCCTTGCGCACCGTTGGCAAAGCTTCTGCCAAAGCGCCCAAGCCCCCGTCTTTTTCAAGCCCTCCGCAAATCCAGCGGATGTTCTCAAACGCCGCCAAAGCCTTTACCGCGCTGTCAACATTGGTCGCCTTGCTGTCATTGACAAACCTGACCCCGCGTACCTCGCCGATGGTCTGGCTGCGGTGGGGCAAGCCACCAAAACTTGCAAACGCCGCCTCGATCACCTTGGGGGCAAACCCCAACGACCGGCACGCCGCATAGGCCGCACAGGCGTTTTGATGGTTATGCGCCCCCGGCAGACCCGTGACATTGCGTAAATCAATCGATCCAACCTGCTTGCCCTTGCGGTACTCGGACAAGAACCCTTTTCGCGCAAACACGTGCCAGCCTGGCCCGCTCAACTTGCGATCAACCGACACACGGATCACCCGGTCATCGGCGGCCCCTTCGCTTAGCTGGCCCGCCAGATACCGCCCCTCGGCCTCGTCCACACCGATAATCGCGCGGTCCGGGCCACCTTCGGCAAACAACCGACGCTTGGCGGCAAAATAGCCACCCATCCCGGCGTGCCGGTCCAGATGATCGGGGCTAAGGTTGGTGAAAACGGCAATATCCGGTGTCAGATTGCGCGCCAGATCGGTCTGGTAGCTCGACAGCTCCAACACCACGACCTCGCCATCAATCGCAGGCTCGATATCCAGCACACCGCGCCCGATATTGCCCGCCAATTGCGTCGGCCGGCCCGCATGTTTCAAAATGTGATGAATCAAGGCCGAGGTCGTGGATTTCCCGTTTGAGCCCGTGACAGCGATGATCTTGGGAATCTGATCGAAATCATCCCAGTCCCCGGTCGCAAAACTTTGGAAAAACAACCCGATGTCATTATCCACCGCGACACCCGCATCCTGCGCCGCCACAATCACCGGATTCGGCGCAGGATAAAGATGCGGAATACCGGGGCTGACAACAAGGCGCGCAACATCGTCAAACGCCCCCGCCTTCAGCAGATCGAGGCACGCAAACCCCTCGGCCTCTGCCGTGTCGCGCGCGGCCGGGTTGTCGTCCCAACACACAGGCACCGCCCCGCCCGCCGCCAAGGCACGCGCCGCCGACAGCCCTGACCGCCCCAAGCCCAAAACCGCGACTTTCGCGCCTGCCAAACCCTGAACTGGTATCATGACCGATCTCCTGTTAGCGATGCCCGACAAACTTTCGGAGCGTTTCATGTCCCCTCTGCCAGATATTCTGACCCAGCTCAACGACGACATGCGCGCAGATGATCTCTGGGGCGATGTCGCCAGCTATATCCCCGAACTTGCCCATATCGACCCCGCTCAGTTCGCCATCGCGGTTACAACCGCCGACGGTGAGACCTTCACCGCAGGGGACGCCGACACATCATTTTCGGTGCAGTCCATCACCAAGGTCTTCACATTGGCCATCGCCTTGGGGCGATCTGGCGACCAACTTTGGCGGCGCGTGGGCCGCGAACCGTCAGGCAAAGCATTCAATTCCATCGTCCAGCTGGAACAGGAAAACGGCCGCCCGCGCAATCCCTTCATCAACGCGGGTGCCATCGTCACCACCGATGAAATCCTCACCGGTCGCTTGCCGCGCGAAACCCTTGCTGAAATCTTGCAGTTCATCCGCGCTGCCGCAGGCGACGACGATATTCACATCAACGAAGCCGTTGCCGCCTCCGAGACAACTCACGGCCACCGCAATTTCGCGCTGGCCCATTTTCTTGCGTCCTGCGGCAACCTCAACAATGCGCCCGAAAAAACCCTCGGTACGTATTTCCACCACTGCGCAATTGAAATGACAGCCCGCCAACTCGCCATGTCCGGACGCTTTTTGATCGACACCCCGAAACTGCCGCGCCTGATCCTGCCGCAACGCATCCGCCGCCTGAACGCGCTTATGCTCACATGTGGCCACTATGACGGCTCCGGCGATTTCGCCTACCGCGTCGGGCTGCCTGCGAAATCCGGTGTCGGCGGCGGCATCCTCGCCATCGTGCCGGGCGTCGCCAGCGTTGCCGTTTGGTCACCCGGCCTCAACCGCTATGGCAATTCGCTCAAAGGCACCGAGGCCATGGCCCGCCTAGCCCGCGCCATGAGCTGGTCCATCTTCTAAATCAGCTTCATTTTGCCGAGTAAACTCCGGGGGGATCGGCCAAAGGCCGATGGGGGCTGGCCCCCATCACCGCCCGCCGCAGGCGCTTGCCCACCGTAAGCCCTTAGCGGACTTTCAGCGTCGCCAACCCGATCATCGCCAGGATCAACGAGATGATCCAGAACCGGATTACGATCTGCGGCTCGGCCCAGCCTTTTTTCTCGTAGTGGTGGTGGATCGGGGCCATCAGAAACACCCGCTTGCCCGTGCGTTTGAAATACAGCACCTGAATGATCACCGACAACGCCTCGACCACGAACAGACCGCCAACGATTGCAAGAACCAGCTCGTGCTTGGTGGCGACCGCGATGGCCCCCAACGCGCCGCCAAGCGCCAATGATCCTGTGTCGCCCATAAACACTGCGGCAGGCGGTGCATTATACCACAAAAACCCAAGGCCACCGCCAAAGATACCGGCGGTAAAGATCAGGATTTCACCGGTGCCGGGCACATAGTGCACGTCAAGATACTCGGTAAAGTCGACCCTGCCCACGGCATAGGCAATCACGCCAAGCGCACCGGCCGCGATCATCACTGGCATGATGGCCAACCCGTCCAGCCCATCGGTCAGGTTCACCGCGTTGGCCGATCCCACGATCACGATGATCGAAAACGGCACGAACAGATAGCCAAGGTTGATCAACGTGTCCTTGAAGACCGGCAGCGCAAGTTGGTTTTGCAGCTCGGCAGGGTGGTATTGCGCCGCCCAATAGGCCGCGATGCCCGCAATGGCGAACCCCAGCAGCAGCCGCACTTTGCCCGACACGCCCGCCGAGGTCTGCTTGCTGACCTTGGCGTAATCATCGGCGAATCCGATGGCCGCAAAGCTCATTGTAACGAACAGCACCATCCAGACATAGGGGTTATCCAGCCGCGCCCACAGCAGAGTCGAGGTCAGCAGCGCGCCCACAATCAACAACCCCCCCATGGTCGGCGTGCCTGCTTTGACGAAATGCCCCTCGGGGCCGTCATCGCGAATGGGTTGGCCTTTGCCTTGCCGGCGGCGCAGAACCGCGATCAGCGGCTTGCCGAACAGGAACCCGAAAACCAGTGCAGTCAGAAACGCCCCACCAGCCCGAAAGGTGATGTAGCGGAAAAGGTTGAAGAAATCGCCGCCATCCGACAGCAGGGTCAACCAATAGAGCATCGTACGCGTCCTAACTCAAAATCTTGTGGGGGCAAAGCCTAGCCCAGTTTTGTGACCGGATGGCCCATTTTACGGATCGCGTCAACGATCAGGCCCAATTTCATCGACAAAGACCCTTTGGCCAGCACAACATCGCCACTGTCCAACTGGGCCGCGAGGCCCGGCAGCAGTTCTGCAGATGTCGCGGCCCATTCGCCACGCTGATGTGCCGGGATCAGATCATAAAGCGACCGCATCAAGGGGCCAACGCAGTGGATCACGTCCAGTTTCTTGGTCGCGTCCAGATGCGCCAGCCCCGCGTGCAGGGCGATTTCATCAGGGCCGAGTTCCTTCATATCGCCCAAATAGGCAATCCGCCGCCCCTTGCTGACACGGCGAATGTCGTGGGTGACGTCTGCCGCTGCCAATACCTCAAGCGCCGCCGCCATCGAGGTCGGGTTAGCGTTATAGCTGTCGTCGATCAGGTTGAGGGTCATGTGCGTTTCGACTGTGTCCAAATAGATCACCTCGCGCACGCCGCGCCCCTTATAGGGTGTCCAGCGCCCCAAGGACGCCGCTGCCAGCGCAAGATCGGCCCCCATCGCCTGTGCCACGGCCAGCGCGCCAAGGGCGTTCATCGCAAAATGCCGCCCCGGTGTGCCGATCTTGAAAAGCAAGGGCGTGCCATCGGCATCAGCTTGAACCACGGTCACATCGCCTTGGACCTGCACGTCTTTCAATTTGAAATGATAGGCGTTTTCACCGAATTCGATATCACGCAACCGGCGGTCCACAGCCTTGGCCATCAGAATGGCAGCATGTTCGATATCGGCGTTGATCACGGCCACGCCGCCGGGTTCCAGCCCGTCAAAGATCGCTGCCTTTTCAACCGCAATACCCGCGACGTCGTCAAAGGCTTCCAAATGCACGGCATTGACCGTTGTGACCATCGCCGCGTCAGGCTTGGTCAGGATCGCCAGCGGAGAAATCTCTCCGGGGTGGTTCATCCCGATCTCGATCACGGCATATTCAGTGTCCACAGGCATCCGCGCCAGTGTCAGCGGCACGCCCCAGTGGTTGTTATAACTGTCTACCGACGCATGCGCCCGCCCCTGATCCGCGAATATCGCCAGCAGCATTTCCTTGGTCGATGTTTTGCCAACACTGCCCGTCACCGCGACCACTTTGGCCTTTGTGCGGGCGCGTGCGGCAGCGCCAAGCGCCTCGAGGCCCTGCAACACGTCATCAACAATCAGCAAGGGCGCATCGTCGGCAACGCCTTCGGGTACATGACTGACCAGTGCGGCACCTGCGCCTTTCTCCAGCGCTATGGCAACGAAATCATGGCCGTCGCGCACGTCTTTGAGGGCCACAAACAGATCGCCCGCGGCAATGGTGCGGGTGTCGATCGACACGCCATCACAAGCCCAATCGCCGACCACGCGGCCGCCCGTTGCCGCTGCCGCCTCTGCTGCTGTCCACAAGCTCATGTTAGCCTCCCGTCCAGTGCCGCGACCGCGACGCTGGCCTGTTCCACATCATCAAAGGGCAAGACATCGTCGCCGATGGTTTGCCCGGTTTCATGTCCCTTGCCCGCGATCAGCAGCGCATCACCGGGGCCGATGGCATCCACCCCGCGCAAGATTGCCTCGGCACGGTCGCCGACCTCGGTCGCGTCGGGGGCACCGGCCATCACCGCCGCGCGGATCACTGCAGGGTCTTCCGAGCGCGGGTTGTCATCGGCCACAAACACCATATCCGCATGTTCTGCCGCCGCCCGCCCCATCAAGGGCCGTTTGGTCGTGTCGCGGTCGCCGCCAGCGCCCACGATGGCCACCAGACGCCCCATCACATGGGGTCGCATCGCCTGAAGCGCGGTCGCAATGGCATCGGGCGTATGGGCGAAATCCACAAATACCGCGCCGCCATTGTCACGGGTCGCGGCCAGTTGCATGCGGCCCCGCACGGTCGTCAGATGCGGGATCGTATCGAACACATCAGCAGGCTTGGCCCCGCAGGCAATGACCAGCCCGCAGGCCAGCAGCACGTTATCCGCCTGAAACCCGCCAATCAGGTTCAGCCGTTTCTG
>NZ_JBFEKM010000150.1:0-10440 GCF_041552635.1 Sulfitobacter sp. | reverse complement strand
CGAAACTCGAAAAAGTAAGGTCGCATAGTGGTCGAAGTCGGAGAGAATTCGACACTGAGGTGGTCGGAAAAAACACGTCCATTCTATATCCAACAGCGTTTACGACAGAACAGTGCCGAAAATCTTAAAGAAAATAGACTTGTATCGATTTTTCGTGCGACATCCATTCTGCCTCTTTCGGAGACAAGGATGAATACGGCTCTTTCGGAGGCGCGGGACCACCACCGAGTTGAAGTAGATACGCAGCATAAGGCGGAAACGGTGCAGGGCCTCTGCGAAGAGCCGGACTGTTCGCAAGTACCCCTAAGCTCATGAAGCGGTTTGCGCTCAGGTGCGCGGGAAGGGACTAGGCGATGTAGCCGCTGTCTGTAGAACTTCGGGGACCAGAGAGATCCAGCACGCCGCTGCGCAGGTTCGCCCTCAAATCCATCTCGATAGAGACAAACTCGCTGTCGCTTTCGGCACTGATGATTTTAGGATATCCAACCTCAAGGCACATAGGGTTCAGAATTGTGACGACATTTCTGCACATGGGCTCAAGTTTGCATCCTACCACATCCTGATCAACTATGCCCGCGACACCGACCCAAAGAGCACAGCATCGACACGTTCTCGATATATCGATACCTTCGATTGCCTTTAAAACCCCTAGGCATCAGAGCTAAATCCTGCCAACCTTAAAGCCGCGCGACAAGTGATGGCGCATTGAGAACACCAAGATGGCACCGGGGATCATTGATGCCATTGTAACCGCCATCACAAGACCGATGTCTGTTTGAAATCCGAAGAGGGCATTGATGGCCATGCTGATCGGCTTGCCGTTCGTGGTTGTCAGGATCCGCGCGAAAACGACTTCGACCCAAGAGAACATGAAGCAAAAGAAGGCGGTTACCGCGATTCCAGGTGCAATCTGCGGCAAAAGGAAAGTCCAGATGAAACGCGGTTTTGAATAGCCGTCCAGAAATGCCGTTTCGTCCAGTTCCTTGGGAATGGCGGATATGAAGCCCTGCAAAATCCAGATCGAGATGGGCAGATTGAACAAACAATGCGCCAAAGCGATGCCAAAGACCGAGTTTGTGATACCAAGTGCTGAAAACAGCTGAAAAACAGGCAAAGTCAGCACCACCGGCGGCGTGATGCGGAAGGCGATGAAGGCGAAAAACAGGTGTTTGTCGCCCAGAAACGACATCCGCGAAAAGGCATAGGCGGCTGGAATGGCGACAGGGACTGTAATGCAGATGTTGATCAATACATAGGCAATCGAATTGCCAAAGGCGGACCGCAGGGTCGGGTCGCTTAGGATGTTGGCGTAGTTCCCGAAAGTCAGGCTGCCCACGGTAGTATCAGGCCGGGGCAGGGTGGCGACAAAGCTGATGAGCGTCATCTGGACTAGGGGCAGGCAGACAAAAATCAGGAACAGGATCAAACCTGCCGCTTTAAAAAAGGGGAGCACACGCCGCATCATTCCCTCCCCCCGGAGGGGGCGGGTGTGTCGATCTTGCCTTGGCCCTTGGTAAAGACCCAAGCCACCGTCAGCACGATCAGAAAATACAGCACAGAACGCGCCGCCGAAGGTCCGTAATTGAAGGCTTTGATGTCCTCTCCCAGATCGACGGCAAGGAACATCGTTGCACCGTTCGGGCCACCGGCGTTGATTGGAAACGCCTCGGTATAGATCATGAAAGAATCCATGAACCGCAGCAAGATCGCCATCAGCAGCACATGCTGCAATTTGGGCAGTTGGATGTGGCGAAACACTTGCCAAGGGCCAGCGCCATCAATGTTCGCGGCTTGGTAATAGGGGGCAGGGATCGTGGTCAGAGCGGAATAGCACAAGATCACGACAAGGCTGGTCCAATGCCATGTGTCCATCACCAACAGGACAGCCCATGTTTGAATGACCGAAAGCTTCCAGTCAGTTGTCCATCCAAAGCTCGCCAGAACGCGCCCTATCAGCCCTGTGTCAGGGTTCAAGACGCTTAGCCAGAGCGAGGGGATCATGTTCCAAGGCACCAGCAACGGCAGCGCAATCCCTGCCAAGGCCAATCCTATCCAGAATTGGCGTTGCGGAATGCAAAGCGCAATGGCGATGCCCAAGGGGATCTGGATGCACAAAACCAGCGCCGAAAACAGCGCGCTGCGCCCAAAGCTGGACCAAAACCTTCCAGAGCCGATGATGTCGCTGTACCATTCTGTGCCGACCCAGAACCGCTGGTCCAGAATGAAGATCTCGAAGAATGAATAGTTTATGACCGTGATCAGCGGGATCAGCCCGACAAGCCCCAAAAGCAGTGCGGCGGGCAGCACAAATATCCATCCGGTGTTCGTGCGATCCTTCATGGGGCGGGGTGGTAGTCTGCGTTAGACATTCACCACGTCCGTGCCCCAGCGTTTGCAGTCTTCCATCAGCTTTTTGGGGAGCGTCCCATCGGTGAACAGGCGGCTGACATCGCTTAGGGAACAAATCGTAAGGGGGGCTTTGCGTTCGAACTTGTGGTGGTCGGCCACCACCATCACGCTTCGGGACCGCTGGATCGCGCTGCGGCTGACCAGAATTTCCTGGCCGTCAAAATCCAAAAGGTCACCGTCTTCGTCTATGGCAGAGCATCCCAAGACGGAAAAATCGAACTTGAACTGTTTCACCATCTCTGCGGTCAATCCACCGACAAGCCCGCCGTCCGCGCGACGTAAAACCCCGCCGGTGAGGATGATTTCGCAACTGTGGTTGGCCGCAAGAGTGTTTGCGATGTTCAGGTTATTCGTGACGACCAACAGGTTTTCGTGATCCAGAAGTTCGCGCGCTACGGCTTCGGTGGTTGTCCCGATGTTCATGAAAACCGATGCCCCATCAGGGATGGATGCCGCACAGGCCACAGCGATTGCTTTCTTGCCGTCTTCGTTCAGGCGGCGGCGTTCATCATAGACGATGTTTATGACCCCTGACGGAATGACCGCCCCGCCGTGAACCCGCGACAGTCGCCCGGTTTCGGCAAGTTCGGACAAATCGCGTCTGATTGTCTGAACCGTCACGTCGTAAAGCTCGGCAAGGCCGTCAACGGTGACTTTGCCTTCTTTGCGCGCAAGTTCCAGTATCTCTTGTTGTCTGAAGTTCGAGACCAAAGCTTTATCCTTTAGAAGCTGCGGGGCCTGACGGACGCTCTTGCAGGCCACATCGGTTTTTGAACAATCAACGACTTGGTCCTCTCGTCAAGGGGGCGAATCGACCTCATCGCAAGAAAATGTAAATCTCTGCGCGATTGCGAATGGAAAAGAGCATACTATTCAACCATGTAGCGTAAAGCGAACATTTTCGAACATTCGTTATTGACCCGGGGTGTGTCGTGGTGCTTAGTATCCCGACGTCAAAGGCAGGGAGGCCGTGGCGGAGCAAAGCTGCGAGGGGGGGCGTCATTGGGCACGCGTGAGGATCACGAAATCGTCGACCTTTTTGTCATTGGTGGGGGCATCAACGGGTGCGGAATCGCGCGTGATGCTGTTGGCCGTGGCTTGACCGTCGAACTGGCAGAAATGAATGATCTCGCCTCGGGGACGTCTTCTGCGTCGACCAAACTGTTTCATGGCGGATTGCGCTATCTTGAATATTGGGAAATCCGCCTTGTCCGCGAGGCGTTGATTGAACGCGAAACCCTCCTGCGCGCCATGCCGCATATCAGCTGGCCCATGCGTTTTGTGCTGCCCTATCATCCGGACATGCGGTTCGAGGGCGACACACCGACGTCAAAAGTCCTAAGCATCGTGATGCCTTGGATGAAAGGGCGCCGTCCCGCGTGGCTGATCCGGTTTGGCTTGTTTCTTTATGACAATCTCGGGGGCCGCAAAATTCTCAAGGGGACGACATCCTTGAATTTGGCCGGTTCACCCGAGGGGGCCCCTTTGCAGGACCGCTTTGAAAAGGCGTATGAGTATTCCGACTGCTGGATTGAAGACAGCCGGTTGGTGGTTCTGAATGCACGCGATGCCCAAGATCGTGGCGCGCGGATCAATGTCCGAACCAAAGTGGTCTCTGCTGAACAGGTGGAAGGTCTTTGGCGCGTTACCGTCGAGGCGCAAGACACAGGTGAACAGCGCGTGATCGTTGCGCGTATGATCGTCAACGCGGGTGGCCCTTGGGTCGAGAACGTGATCCGGAACACGGTGCGCATCAATTCGACCGAAGGTGTGCGGTTGGTTCGGGGCAGTCATGTCGTGACTCACAAGCTGTATGATCACGACAAATGCTATTTTTTCCAAGGCGAAGACGGTCGGATCATTTTCACGATCCCCTACGAGACCGACTTTACCCTGATCGGTACAACGGATGCCGATCACACTGATGCAAACGCCAAGCCGGTTTGCACGCCCGAAGAACAAGCCTACCTTTTGGGATTCGCGTCGAAATACCTAAAGAAACCGGTAACTGATGGTGACGTCGTCTGGACCTATTCGGGGGTGCGACCGCTTTATAACGACGGGGCTAGTTCGGCCACGGCGGCAACGCGCGACTATGTTTTGAAAATAGATCAGTCTGCCGGTGCCCCGATATTGAATGTGTTCGGCGGCAAGATCACGACATATCGCAAGCTGGCTGAATCCGCGCTGGAAAAGATCGCGGCGTTTTTGCCAGCCACTGGTCAGAACTGGACGGCTGGCGTGCCATTGCCGGGGGGTGATTTTCCGGTTGATGGGGTCGCGGCGCTGAACGATCGGCTGATGGCGGAATTTCCGTTCTTGTCCGGGCGCTGGGCGGCGCGCCTTGTCAAAGCATATGGAGTAGAAGCGTTTGATGTGCTGGGCGAAGCCAAGACCAAAGCCGATCTGGGGCAGGATTTCGGTGCGGATCTGACCGAACGCGAGGCCAGCTGGCTGGTTGAAAAAGAATTTGCGCGCAGTGCCGAAGACATTGTCTGGCGCCGGTCCAAGTTGGGCCTGAGGCTGACAAAGCAGGAAATTGATAGGCTCGACACTTGGTTGGACGCGTCGCTTGCCGATGCGGTTGCCATGCCGTCTGTGCCAACCGCAGTTTAGACTGCGCAGGGAGAAAGAGAAATGTCACTTGTTCTGCAAGCCGTGTCCAAGGTCGTGAATGGCCAGACGCATATACATCCCACCGATCTGGAGCTGTCGTCGGGCACGATGAACGTTTTGCTTGGGCCGACATCGTCTGGGAAAACGTCGCTGATGCGTCTGATGGCGGGGCTGGATGTGCCAAACACCGGCAAGGTGATCTGGGACGGCAAGGATGTCACCGGCATGCGGGTTCAGGATCGCGGTGTGGCGATGGTCTATCAACAGTTCATCAACTACCCGTCGATGACGGTTTACGACAACATCGCCAGCCCCATGCGGTTGCTGGGCCAGACCGCTGATCAGATTGACAAGGCGGTGAAAAAGGCCGCTGATTTGATGAAACTATCTGGCATGCTGGACCGCAAGCCGCTTGAACTGTCGGGCGGTCAGCAGCAGCGCTGTGCACTTGCACGGGCGTTGGTAAAAGATGCGGGCCTTGTGCTGCTGGATGAACCCTTGGCCAATCTTGACTATAAACTGCGCGAGGAATTGCGCGCCGAGATTCCTAAGATTTTCGAAGAAGCCGGGTCCATTTTTGTTTACGCGACCACCGAACCCGAAGAAGCGCTTTTGCTGGGGGGCAACACCGCCACCATGTGGGAGGGCAGGGTCACCCAATTCGGCCAAACCCCCTTCGTTTATCGGCAACCCGTGGATGCCACGACAGCGCGCGTTTTCTCTGATCCGCCGATGAATTTCCTCAAGATCCGCAAGTCTGGCGACCGCGTGGTTTTCGGCGACGGCGTGTCTGCTGCGGCCTCGGGCGCGTTGGCACCGCTGGCCGATGGTGCCTATCTGGCGGGGTTCAGGCCCAACCATCTTGAGCTGCAAAAACATTCACCCGATGCGTTGGAGTTCACTGGGAAACTGAATGTCACCGAAATCACCGGCTCCGAGACCTTTGTGCATCTGGACCACCACGGCGAAAATTGGGTCGGCCTTGTGCACGGGGTCAAGGACCTAAAGATCGGTACATCGCTGAACGTCTATCTTGATCCCAAACACATCTATATTTTTGCAGAAAATGGCGCATCCGTTGCCGCTGCATCCTACGCAACCGCAGCTTGAGGGAGAGATACCATGGCAAAGATCACCCTTGATAATCTGGCGCATTCCTATTTGCCCAACCCTGCGCACGAAGAAGATTACGCGCTGAAAGAGCTTAACCACGATTGGGCCGACGGCGAAGCTTATGCGCTGTTGGGGTCGTCGGGCTGCGGCAAGTCCACGCTGCTCAACATTATTTCAGGTCTGCTGCACCCCAGTCAGGGGCGCATCCTGTTCAACGACCGTGACGTGACGATGGAACCGACGACGCAGCGCAACATTGCGCAGGTGTTCCAGTTTCCGGTGGTCTACGACACCATGACCGTGCGTGATAATCTGGCCTTTCCGCTTCGCAACCGCGGCGCTGATCCGGCCTATATCAAGGACCGCGTTCAGCAGATCGCCGCGATGATCGGCATGGAAGACACGTTGAACCGCAAGGCACGCGGGTTGACCGCGGATGCAAAGCAAAAGATTTCACTGGGGCGCGGGATGGTCCGCGAGGACGTGAATGCGTTGTTATTCGATGAACCGCTGACCGTGATTGACCCGCACATGAAGTGGGAATTGCGCACACAGCTCAAGTCGCTGCATCATGAATTTGGCCATACCATGATCTATGTGACCCATGACCAGACCGAGGCGCTGACCTTTGCTGACAAGGTTGTGGTGATGTATGACGGGCGCGTGGTGCAGATGGGCACGCCGCAGCAACTGTTCGAGACGCCCGAACATACATTCGTGGGCTATTTCATCGGCTCGCCCGGCATGAACGTGCTTGAGGCGCAAGTGACAGGTGACAAGGCCGTTGTCGGCGGCACGCAGATTTCGCTGGGCAAGGGGTTTGGTACGCCGACCGGTAAGGTCGAGATCGGGGTGCGCCCTGAATTCACGTCGCTGGCCGCAGGGGACACAGGTCTGCCTGTGACCATCAAACGCGTCGAAGACGTTGGCCGCCACAAGATCGTGCGCGCCGATTTCCAAGGCTCCGAGATCAACGTGATCGTTGCAGAAGGCGAAAATATTTCGCCCGATATGAACCGGATCGTTTTCGATCCCGCAGGCATCAACATCTATTCAGACAGCTGGCGCATCGCGCCGATGGTGGCCTGATATGATCGTTTTGCCCAACGCGCCCCGCCTGTCCACCACGAAAGGAAGCCGTGATGAATAAGACCGTCAACCAAAAGGCATGGTTCCTGATCTTGCCGGTTCTTGTGCTTGTCGCTTTCTCGGCGGTGATCCCGCTGATGACTGTGGTGAACTATTCGGTTCAAGACACGTTTGGGAACAACCAGTTTTTCTGGGCAGGACTGGAATGGTTCAAGGAATTGATGTCCTCGGAACGGATGTGGGATGCATTGGGCCGCCAGATTGCGTTTTCGTCGATTATCCTGTTCATCCAGATTCCGTTGGGCGTGTTCGTCGCCCTCAACATGCCGAAAAAAGGGTTTTGGGCGTCTGTCTGTCTGATCTTGATGTCACTGCCCTTGCTGATCCCGTGGAACGTGGTGGGCACAATCTGGCAAATCTTCGGACGCGTGGATATCGGCCTGCTGGGCTATACGCTTGATGCGATGGGGGTTGATTATAACTATACCCAGAATTTCTATGCAGCGTGGATTACCGTTGTGGTGATGGACGTGTGGCACTGGACATCGCTGGTGGCGCTGCTGGCCTATGCGGGTTTGCAGTCGATCCCTGACGCCTATTACCAAGCCGCCAAGATTGACCAAGCCAGCCGTTGGAAGGTTTTCCGTTTCATCGAATTGCCCAAAATCATGGGCGTGTTGATGATCGCGATCCTGCTGCGTTTCATGGACAGCTTTATGATCTATACGGAACCGTTTGTGGTCACTGGGGGCGGGCCGGGCAATTCGACGACCTTCCTGTCGATTGATCTGGTCAAGATGGCGTTGGGTCAGTTCGACCTTGGCCCCGCAGCGGCGTTCTCGATCATGTACTACCTCGTGATCTTGTTGATTTCATACGTGTTTTACACCGTGATGACGAACCTTGATAAAAGGGATGGCCACTGATGTCTGATATTGCACAAAAGCGCGGCGGTGGTTTTCGGATAAACGGCAGTGCTGTGGTGATGGGGCTGTACCTGCTGTTCTTGCTGCTGCCGATTTACTGGCTGCTGAACATGAGCCTGAAAACCAACACGGAAATCCTGAACGGGTTCAGCCTTTGGCCGCAGGATTTGACCCTTGAGAACTATGTGACGATCCTGACCGACGCGTCATGGTACACCGGCTATCTGAATTCGATGGCCTATGTGGTGATGAACGTGGTGATTTCGCTGCTGGTTGCCTTGCCTGCGGCCTATGCGTTCAGCCGCTATACGTTTCTGGGCGACAAGCATCTGTTCTTCTGGCTGTTGACCAACCGGATGGCCCCGCCTGCGGTGTTCGCGCTGCCGTTCTTCCAGCTTTACAGCTCGGTCGGTCTGTTCGACACGCACATCGCCGTGGCGCTGGCGCATTGCCTGTTTAATGTGCCCCTAGCGGTCTGGATCCTCGAAGGGTTCATGCGCGGCGTGCCCAAGGAAATAGACGAGACGGCGTATATCGACGGCTATTCGTTCCCGCGCTTTTTCATCCGTATCTTCACGCCGCTGGTGGCGTCTGGCATTGGCGTCACGGCATTCTTCCTGTTCATGTTCTCGTGGGTTGAACTGCTGCTAAGCCGCACGTTGACCAGCGTGGATGCCAAACCGATCGCGGCCACCATGACCCGTACCGTGGGGGCCGCAGGGATCGACTGGGGTGTTCTGGCCGCAGCGGGTGTGCTGACGATCCTGCCGGGTGCCTTGGTCATCTATTTTGTCCGCAACTACATCGCCAAGGGTTTTGCCCTTGGGCGCGTCTAAGGGAGAAACCTAATGGAATGGATGGCATGGACATGGCCGACCGCCGCTTTCTTCGCAATCATCGCGGTCACGCTGATCACCTTTACGGTGCTGGCAATCAAATTCCCCGAAGTACCGCGTAACGGTGTCTTAGGGATCGAAACGACGCGGGGTGACAGGTTGTTCATCACGCTACTGGGCTCTGCCTTTATCAATCTGGCTTGGCTTGGACTGCTCAGCACGCCCCAGTGGGGGGCGCTGATCGTGTGCTTTATTTATGCCGTGGCGGTGTTTCGCTGGGTCTAAACAAAAGCCAAAAGAGGGCCCCGGCGTGCAAGAACCGGCACCCTTAAACGTTCTATCTAGGGAGGAACACAATGAACTTGCGATTAAAAGGGACCACGGCCATCGGGCTTGCGGCCTGCATGTTTGCAGCACCCGCTTTCGCCGACATGGAGGCCGCCAAAGCGTTCTTGGACAGCGAAATCGGTGATTTGTCGGCACTGACGCGCGCTGAACAGGAATCAGAACTGCAATTCTTTATCGACGCAGCCAAGCCCTTTGCGGGCATGGAAATCAACGTGGTATCCGAAACAATCGGGACCCACGAATACGAATCCACCGTTCTGGCACCCGCATTTGAGGCCATCACCGGTATCAAAATCACCCATGACCTGATCGGTGAAGGCGACGTTGTCGAAAAGCTGCAAACGCAAATGCAGTCGGGCGAAAACATCTATGACGCCTATATCAACGACTCTGATCTGATCGGTACCCACTGGCGTTATCAGCAGGCGCGCAACTTGACCGACTGGATGTCGGGCGAAGGCGCGGCTGTGACCAACCCAAATCTGGATCTGGAAGACTTCATCGGTCTGTCCTTTACCACGGGTCCCGATGGAAAGGTCTACCAGCTGCCGGACCAGCAGTTCGCGAACCTCTATTGGTTCCGCTATGACTGGTTCAACGACGAACAGAACAAGGCGGATTTCAAAGAGAAATATGGCTATGATCTGGGTGTTCCGGTCAACTGGTCCGCATACGAGGACATCGCTGAATTCTTCACCGGTCGCGACCTGTCGCGTCTTGGCGTCGAAGGCGACGTTTTTGGCAACATGGACTACTGCAAGAAAGACCCGTCGCTTGGCTGGCGCTATACTGACGCGTGGCTGTCCATGGCGGGTGCCGGTGACGTGGGCGAACCAAACGGTCTGCCCGTCGACGAATGGGGTATCCGCGTTAACGAAAAATCGCAGCCCGTCGGGTCGTGTGTTGCGCGTGGTGGTGCCACAAACGGGCCAGCGGCTGTTTATGCTGTGACCAAAGCAATCGAATGGCTGGAAAAATATTCCCCGCCTGCCGCTGCCGGTATGACATTCTCTGAAGCGGGTCCAATCCCTGCCCAAGGTAACGTCGCCCAGCAGATGTTCTGGTACACGGCCTTTACCGCAGCATCCGTCGAACCCGATTTG
>NZ_JBFEKM010000149.1:0-10480 GCF_041552635.1 Sulfitobacter sp. | reverse complement strand
GACGTGTCATGGCGGCCTGACGTATCTGCGGTCACGGTCATCATCACGCGTCCCTCAGAGGACATCAACTGCGTGCCCGTGGTAATATAGGCGGCCCCTTGGGCGCGCAGGGTGTCCTGACTGGAATAGCGTTCGCCAAAATCATCGGCACGATAGAAAATCGTGTCGATTGCCTGCTGGCCATAGGTATCTTCGATACGGATGGTTTGGCCCTTCTTGACGATACCGGACCATGGCTTTTCCGCGGGAATATCATATGCTTGATCCATGATCCTAACCCTTTGCCTTGGCATTATTTTCAAAGCCACGTTGCGCTTCGGCAGTCGCAGTCCGACACAGGTCATCCGCGGGCACATGGGCGGCGGAAACCTTGGTCACCATGACGGCATCGGGAGTGGTTGCGGCACGCGGGTCCAGCGGATGCGGGCAGTTGGATAGGGCCACAAGCAAATCCATTTCAGCACGAAGTTCAATCCAGTCGCCTTGTGACACCATTGACCCGCGCCATTCGAACGCCCCTTCGGCCTGCACCCGAACCGGTGCAAAAAGCGTGAACAGTGGCGGAATATCGCGCCGGTCCAGCCCCAGCTTGGCGGCTGCCAATACCATGTTATCGCGGGTGTTGCGCATCCCTGGATCGTTGTACTTTTCAACCGTCGCAGGTGTGGATCCGCCCGTCAGCGCATCATGGGCACCGCTGCTGTCCTCGACAATCGACAGCATCACGCGGCCCATGTCCGAAAAGATCACCCGCCCTTTGCACAGCTCGGTTGTCCATTGCAGCTTGATGGTGTCGGGC
This sequence comes from Sulfitobacter sp., assembly GCF_041552635.1. Lineage (GTDB taxonomy): Bacteria > Pseudomonadota > Alphaproteobacteria > Rhodobacterales > Rhodobacteraceae > Sulfitobacter. Next base: position 9,681 of record NZ_JBFEKM010000149.1, on the reverse strand, counting down.
AAGTTCATCCGCTCGGACGTATCTGCGGCAGCCCAAGCGGCAAGGGACACAGCCGACACCGCCCCTTGTGGCGCAAGCCGCAGCACTTCGCCTTTGGCGATGCTTAGCGTCGTGTACCAGCCCCCGGGCACCGTCTTGGACAGCAAGACCGAAGTCCCGTCGATGTCAGGTGCGGGGCGCGGGCTGGCCATGGGCAGCACACCGGGCGACGATTCAAGCCCCATGCGTTGATGTTCCAGATAGCGCTGGCGATCTGCGTTGATCTGTTCGGGGGTGCGGTGGACGTGCATCTTAGGTCTCCGGATGTTGATCGGGTCGTCCCGATGTCACGGCTTGAATGGTCGGGTCGTCCCAACCAAGGGCGTATTCGTTGTCGAACAAGGTGCGGCCCCCGGCCACGCGGGGCGGCCAGATGACAATGTCGTTGGTGACCTGCGCGCCATAGCGGTCTGCTTCTTCGGGGCGGTTGCGGGTGCGGCCAAGGGCGACAACACGGGTGCCAAGGGTAAAGGCCTCGCGCAGGTCATGGGTGACCATCACCACCGTCATGGGGCGTTCGTTCCACAAGCGTTTCATCAGGTGGTGAATGTCGGTTCTGATACCGGGGTCCAGCGCGCCAAAGGGTTCGTCGAGCAGCAAAACCCTCGGCTTCATCATCAAGGCCTGCGCCAGCGCAAGGCGCTGCTGCATCCCGCCAGAGAGTTGCGCGGGGTATTTGTTTTCTGATCCAGCAAGGCCCACATCAGCGATCATCTGCTCTGCCACCGCGATAAGGGCGCGGCGCGCGGCACCAAAACTGCGCCCAGACACGCGACCTGACTGCAATTCAGGGCCCAGCATGACGTTGCCCAGAACCGTCAGATGCGGAAATACCGAATAGCGCTGATAGACTACGCCGCGATCAGGGCCGGGTTCATCTGGCAATGGCGCGCCGTCCAGCAAGATCGTGCCACGGGTCGCCCTTTCCTGCCCCAGCAACAGCCGCAGCAAGGTCGACTTTCCGCAACCCGACGGGCCGACCAGCGCCACGAAAGACCGCGGCGCGATCTCGAGGCTCAGGTTTTCGATGACGATCTGGTTGCCGTATTCCTTCCAGACATTCTGCAACGTCAGGGCTGTCATTTGCCGCCCTCCAGATCTGACCACGGAAACAGCCAGCGGCGGAACCGGTCGATGCCGAAATCAGCACTGGCCGCCAGAAAGGTAATCCACGCGACGTAAGGAAAAATGATGTCCATCGACAGATAGCGACGCACCAGAAAGATCCGGTAGCCAAGGCCGCTATCGGCTGAAATAGCTTCGGCCGCGATGAGGAACAAGAACGCAGGCCCCAGTTGCAGCCGCAGGCTGGCCAGCAGGCGCGGCAAGGCTTGGGGCAAGACGATGCGCAGCGCGATCAGCCAGCTTGAGGCCGACAATGTTTCCGCCTTGACGATCTGTTCGCGAGGCAAGGCCAGCACCGTTTGCGCCAGATCGCGGATCATGATCGGGGCGACACCAATGACGATCAGGGCGATCTTTGACGTCTCGCCCAAGCCCATCAAGATAAACAGGATCGGCAGCAGCGCCAAGGGCGGCACCATGGATACAAAGCTGACGAAAGGGGAAAGCAGCGCGCGAAAGAACGGCAGGATGCCGATGCTGATGCCGACACCCAAGGCCAGCACCGTCGATATGCCCAGACCTGCGCCAAGCCGTTTCAGGCTTGACCATGTGTCGGTCCACAGCAGGTAATCGCCACTGCGCCGGTCAGGTGTGAAAGCCATCAGATCGACGGCATTCGCAATGCTGGTCAGGGCTGGCAACAGCTTGTCACTGGGGTTTTCGGCCAACCGAAGGGAAGACCCCACCAGATACGCCAGAATCAACGCCGCGAACGGCGCGAACTTCAGCGCTGTCGCCGCCACCGGCGACAGCTGTTGGTTGATCAGGCGCATCCGACCGGTCCTGCCTACAGCGCGCCGTCGGCGGCCATCTGCATGAACATCGTATCAAAGCGGAATTTGACATTGTCCGTATCGCCCAAGATCGTACCGTCTGGCAGTGCAATCCCGATCGCATCCTCGGATGTCGCACCGGGTGTCAAAAGCCCTTTGTCGAACAAGAACGCCCGCACCAAGTTCATCGTCCCCGCCAGATCGGACGACGCAGTAAAGGCGACCGCCTCGGCTGGATCAGAGAACAGCTTGGTCGCGGCCATCTGCGCCTCGAATCCCGCCTGATCTGTCCCGGACGCAGCCCCCATGGCAGCCCGCGCGGCGGCACCTTCGGGTGTGTCAGCAGTCATCAAGGTCATCGTTTCGTACCAGATTCCCGCCAGCGCCTGACCGAATTTCGGATTATCCGCCAACACGTCGGTGTTCGCGACCATCAGGTCGATAATCTCGCCCTCGATTTGCGAGCTGTCGAATACCTTGACCGCGCCGGACAGCGTTTCGATTTCGGATACCATCGGGTTCCACGTCACCATCGCGGTCACGTCATCGGTCTGGAACGCGCCCACCATGTCGGGGTCAGCGGTGTTAATCACTTTGACGTCCCGTTCAGACATCCCCACGCTGTCCAGCGCGCGCGCCAGCAGATAGTGCGAGACCGAAAACTCAACCAAGTTCACATCGCGCCCAGCGATATCGGCCAGCGCGGTGCCGTCCTTGATGAACACCGCGTCATTGCCATCCGAAAAATCACCGACGATGACAGCCGTGGTATCCACGCCGCCCGCCGACGGGATCGACAGGCCATCCATGTTGGTCAGCGTCACCGCATCATAGCCGCCCGCCGTGTATTGATTGATCGATTCCACATAGTCGTTGAATTGCGTGACTTCGATCGAGATGCCGTATTTGTCGGCCCATTTGTCGACAATGCCGGTATCGGCGGCATGGCCCCACGGCATCCAGCCCACATAAATCGACCAAGCGACCTTGAAATCCGTTTTCTCTTGGGCTGTGGCGGCTTGTCCAAAGCTTAGCACACCGATGGCGGCCAAGGCGGCAAGTGTGGTTCTGCGGTTGATTTTCATGTCAGTCCCTTTTCATTTTGTAAAAAGGGATTGGATACAGATCATCGCCGCCAATCCCTTGGTCTTGCGAGGTCTCCCGGGCTTTTGTCCCGCCGTGCATCTGACGGATTTTTCTGTCCCGCCAGCTTCGGCTCTCGGACCAGACACGCATCAGCGCCGGAACCCTAGCCGAAAACTCAGGACCATGATGTGAGAGCGGACCATCCCCGGCAAGCGCACCCGCGTCTAAAACGGATGCGCCCACAGCAGTGCACAGTTTTCAGGCATCGCGCCTGCGTGTTGATTAATATTTAGCCGCTATCTGGCCGAAAGGGTGCTGCGATCCTAGGCTGGTCGGGGGTCCGTCGTATTCGCCCGCCACGCGACAAAGATTGGCAGCGCGCACAATGCGGCACCGATCAGGAACGACAGCGCATACCCCAGATTGGCCAGTTCGTTGTGCGGCATCGCGATCAAGACCCCGCCAAAGAACAGCATGATCCGCAACGGCAATCCCGCACCGCCGTCCAAGGGGCCGACAAGGCTGACATAGCCCTGCAACGCCGACGAGATCATCGCGACACCCAACAAGGCACAGCTAAGTGCGACAGTGACCTCCCATGCAGGTGCCTGCCCGATCAAGGCGGGGTTCAGCACAAAGAAGAACGGCGCGATATAGATGACCCCGCCAAGGCGCATCGCCTCGAACCCTGTGGCAATGGGGTTTGACCCCGCCATGGTCGACGCGGCAAAGGCCCCAAGGGCAACCGGTGGCGTGATATAGCTGACCATGCCCCAATACAGGATGAACAGATGCACGGCCAATTGGTTCAAGCCGCCCGCCTCAAGTGCGGGGGCCAGAACAACGGCTAGGAAAATGTAGCAGGCCGTGACCGTCATCCCCATACCAAAGATAAACGCCGTCACGGCCCCCATCAACAGCAGCACCAGCGTGTTGTCGCCCGCAATGAACACCAGTTCGTTGACCAGCGTTCCGGCCAGCCCCGTCGCCGAAAACGATCCCACGATCAGGCCCACGCCCAACAGGATCGCAGTCAGTTCGGCCAGCCCCATACCGACGCCGACAATCATGTTGCCAAGCCGTGTCACGTTCAGGCGGTGGCTGGCGCGGAACTGGTTGACCACCAGCAGCAACGCTGTGGCATAAAACGGTGCCGAAGATTCCTGCCGCAGGCCGATCATCATATAGAGCAGCAGCGCAAAGACAAAGATGTAGGGCCAGCCTTCGATCATCACCTCGCGCAGGCGGGGAAGATCGGGCTTGGGCAGACCGCGCAGGCCACGCTTGGCCGAATAGGCGTCGATCTGGGTGAACAGCCCCCAATAGAACAGCAGGCTGGGAATGGCCGCAGCCAAGGCAATTTCAACGTAAGGGCGCGACAGGAACGACGCCATCACGAACGCCGTGGCCCCCATGATTGGCGGCATCAAGACGCCCCCGGTGGAGGCGCAGGCTTCGGTCGCAGCCGCAGTCTTGGCGGAAAAACCCGTCTTGCGCATCGCGGGAATCGACACCGCCCCGGTGGTCAGCACGTTCGAGATCACAGATCCGGACATCGACCCCATAAAACCGCTGGCAAAAATCGACACCTTTGCCGCGCCGCCGCGATAGCCGCCGACCAGCCCTAATGCCAGATCGTTAAAGAATTGCCCGCCACCTGTGCGCTGCAACACAGCACCGAACAAGATGAACCCGATAACCACGCCGCCAAAGGCCTTCATCGGGATGCCGAATGAACTTTCGGCGGAATAGATGTGATAGGGTACCGTCTGCATGAACGTGCTTTGGAACCCCGAAAAAGGATCAGGCACCTGCCCTGCAAAGGTCGGATAGAACGCAAAGACGGTGACGATGATGAACAAAACCAACCCGCCGGCGCGGCGTGTCGCCTCGAGGATCAGAAAAAAGAATACCACCGATACATATTGCGCCATTTCCGGTGCGGCATATTCCCAGCCTTGCGACAGGTTTTGCTGCGCCGTTTGCGCCAGATAACCGGTGCAGGCGATGGACAGAGCAAACAGCAGCCAATCCAGCAGCGATGGATTGCCGCCCTTGCCGCCGCGCATCTGAAAGATCAGAAAGCTTAACGCCAGAAAAAGACCGCCCAAGACGTACAGATACCGCCCCTCGATCAGGACAATCCCCAGCAGCTGGATGTTGAACAGTTGGTTGATCACCAAAACCAGCGACAGCAATGTGCCGATCACCACGACCCAGCGGGCGGGTCCCGAGATAAGCTCGGCCGGAGTTGCGCCGTCAATGGCGACCTGTTCCAAGCCTTTGGATCCAGCGGGGGGGGTATCGTGTTCGGTCATTTGCGCACTCGTGTTTGGGATGAACATGACAAACCGGCCGGTTTCAGAAAAACCGGCCGATCAAAGCATTTAGCAAAATTTAGAATACGACCGAAAAGCCGCCATCCATCAATGCCTTGCGACGTGCTTCGGACCATGCTGCTTCCCAATCTGCGGGGGCGGCGGCCTTGGTTGCTTCCCATGCTGCGGCCAGCGCGTCCTGACGTGCAATCAGGTTGTCATTATGCGCCTGAGCTTTGTCATTCCAGACGCCCGCTTCTGTGAAGTAGCGGATGGCACCTTCATGATAGGGAACGACCCATTCCATGTTCTGCTTGTCCAGCGCCCAACCACCGATGCCGGGGGAATTGCCGTCATATTTCGGGAACAGTTCAACCATCGCCTTGGTCATGTTATAGACCAGACCTTCGTCCGACGCGGCCATCGCTGTCAGCACAGGATACGCATAGCCCGCCCCCTGATAGCCATCGGTCCCGTCAATCGTGGCACCGACGCTTGCCTTGTTGATGTTAAAGAACGGCGCGATTTCCTGCATCCGTGCAAAGCCTTCGGTGTTGGCCGGATCAATCGGTGGCCACAACAGCCCGCGCGGGCCTGCCTCGGCTTCATATGCCTTACCCGAGTTGGTAGAAGCGAATGCCGCATCGACCTGACCTTCGATCAGACCGGTCCAGCTGGCCCCAAAGCCGCCGAAATCGACGCGTTCCACATCATCCCACGTCAGGCCGCCATAAGCCAGATAGGCTTCGGTATTCACGTTCAGCGCGGGCGCACCAACGATATAGGCAACACGTTTGCCTTTCAGATCGGCATAGGTTTCGATCCCCAGATCACCGGCGACACCGACGGCAAGGTTGATCGCACCACCGTTGTTCGCCATCAGCACGCGGATCGGCTGTGGGCCCCAGTTTTCAGCGCCAAAGTCAAACACGCCCTCTTGCGCCATAAAGCTGCCGCCGACGCCGGTTGCCGAAAATTCGACACGGCCCTGACGCAGCGGTTCGGTCCGCGACACGTCGTTCTTGCCGGGCAGCACGCGCAGGTTAACGCCCGTTGCATCCTGTAACGCAGCGCCAATCGCCACAGCCTGATTGTAGCCCGCTGATCCGGTATCATAGGCCGTCCAGTTCAGCTGCTTTGGCAGATCAATATCTTGTGCGGCCGCCATCGTGGCGGTCATGCCAAAAGCCGCAATTGTGGTTGTAAGGTAGTTCATGGTTTCCTCCCAAAAAATCCGGCCCGGCACCGCCGTAAGGGGGCCGACCGGGTCTGGCGGTCCCGTTTTCTGATGAAACGCTATTCCGCCCTGTGGAAAGGATAGGTGCCTTGCTTTTGACCTGTCAACATAAGGTTACGTTATTGCGGGTTTGAAGGGCGGCCGGGACGGGGTTTGTTTTACTGACCGAAACAAACCCCGTCTAAGCCGCGAAAATCCGCAGAACCTCTGGCGGATCAGCTTAAGTGCAAGCCTGCGTCGACCAGCAATAATTCCCCTGTTACGTGCCTTGACGCGTCCGACAGGAAAAACATCGCGGCATCCGCGATATCGTCGGGGCCGGATGCCACCCCAAGGGGCGTTGCAGTTTCGATCCGCTCAAGCGTTTTGGCAAAGGCATCTTCGTCCATCGTATCCCTGAACCAGCGTGTGGCGATGAAGCCGGGGCAAATCGCATTGACCCGGATCGCAGGGGCCAGTGCACGCGCAAGGGACACCGTCATCGTGTTCAGCGCGCCCTTGGATGCGGCATAGGCCACCGATGACCCGATGCCCTTGATCCCCGCGATAGACGACGTGTTCAGCACGGTGCTGGCCCGTCCGGTTGTCTGATGCGCCACCGCCAGCAGCGCTTTGGTCGCCTGCAACATCAGATAGGGCCCGACCACGTTCACCGCGTAGGTATCTATGAAATCGGCCTTGGACAGGGCATCCAGATCGGAATGATCCCGCGCATGTCGGGTAATGCCAGCGTTATTGACCAGAATATCCAACCGCCCGCGCCGCTGCGCGGCATCTGCCAATGCCTTGCAGCCCTCGGGTTCGGCGACGTCTGCCTGAACGATCTCGACCTGCGATCCGGCAGCGCGGCACAGATCGGCGGCCTCTTCGGCCTCGGCCGCGGACCGTGAATAGTTGATGATCACATCCGCGCCGCGTTCCGCCAGCTTGGCCGCGATGGAACGCCCCAACCCTGTGGCCGATCCGGTAACCAATGCGATGCGCCCGTCAAGATCGTTCATGTGTACTCTCCCCTCAGATAGTTTCAGATATGCTGTGGGTGTGCCCAATAGCGTCGCCCGCAACACCCTTGTCAAAGTTATGTTTTGGCGGTCAGGTTTTGGTCAAGGCTTGATTTGGTCAAGCTCGCGCGGCGGTCACCGCCGGATATGCACCGATCACGGCGCAACCCACGCGCCGGTCCATCCATCCCCTGCCCGATAGACCGCGCGCCGGTGCCTTGGCCCCAGATGCACCAGATCTATGTGCTGCACGCTGCATCTGAGCACGGCAAACCGCGCCCTGTCGGCGGGTTTTTCATAGGCAAAGACATCCGCAATGGGGCAGCCCGGCACAGGCAAAGTGCCATAAGACACACGCGATGCCGCTGGCACCTTTTCCCACTGCGGGTCAATCGTGGGACCGGTCAAAATCTCGACCCTAGTGGTAAGCCTGATTTGCAGGTCCGCCTCTGGCACCCAGATATGAAACGCGGCCACCGGATTCTGGCGCAATGCGGTGACCTTGGCGGTGGCGATATCTGTATGCACCTCAAGAACAGCACCTGTTCTGGTGGCGGCGCGCAACGCAACTGTGCGGGCCTGCGGTGTGCCGTCGGGGGCCACAGTCACAAATGTCGGAAAACGTGCGGGCGACCGGCTGTCGGCGACACCACGGTCAAGGTGCTGCCATGCTTCATCCAGAAACGCCCCAAGGTCGGCGGAGTTACTCATAGCCTGTCATCTCCAGATATCCCTGTCCTGTGTGGCTGCCCGACACGGTGACCGGACCTTCCCAATAGGGCACCGAAAGCCCCATCCATGCAAAGGGGTTCAGCGCCGTGACACTGACGTCCAGCCCCCTCTGCGGCAATGTCACCCGCCATGTCGTGGGGATTTGGCGGCCCTCGACCGTGCTTTGTTTCACAGGCATCGCGGCAAACGCCCCGTCTGGATAAGCTGTCGTTTGCCCGTCCGGTTCGATCCAGGTCGCCGAGGTATAAGGTGGCCCAGCCGTGTCGCGTAGCTGAAACCCCATCAGTTTCGCCCCACCCGCAAAGGCCAGTGAAAACCAGTCCCAGCCCGATTGCTGCCCTGACAGCGGCTGCGATGACCATTCACGGTCAAGCCATGCGGTGCCCGTCACGACAACCGGACCTGTCGGAAGGTACAGCGTGCCCTTTACCTCAAAGAACGGTTGGGAATAATAATAGCTCGCCTGCCCTTGGGCTGATTTGACCGAATAGCCGTCATCGCCGTGAAAAACCAACGGGCCCTGTGCGTCCAGCGACATGTCATAGCCAAAGTCAGGCCCCTTTGCGGTCAGGGTCATCGTGTTGAAATCCGGCCCCTGCAGCGCCCATTCGTCGATCCATGCCCGAAACGGGCTGGCCTGAACACCCGCCTGCCCGATGCCGCCACGGGCAAAGCGTTCGGTGGCGAAATGCTGCTCCGGTGTCGTCACCGCCGCGTGGGCGAACCAGATTTGCGGCGATTGCCAGCCTGGTGCCTCGCCCGGTGCGAGTGCCGACCGGAACAGCGTCCACTGCACCCCATAAGCCGTCCCGTCAGGTCCACTGAGGTTTGCCGTCAGATACCACCATTCAATCCGATAATCCGGATGGGCACCGTGATCGGCGGGAAAGCTGAAGGGCACCCCCGGTATCGGAGTCGCAAACCCTTGGGCGTCGGTGCCAAGGCCCGAAAAACCCTGTGCTGCCGCGCAAAACGGCCAGAGCAATAGAAAGACCAATAGCTTAACGTTCACGTGCAAAAACCCTTAGTAATGTGGCGGGTGGCGTGCGCATCAGGCGCAACGCCGGCCATGCCGCCGCCAGAAACGCGGCCACCATCGCGTAAAAACCCAACCGCAAATAATCGAACGGAAACAGGTACATCGGCAACTTCCAGCCAAAGGCCTCGACGTTGATGACGGACAGCAAAACCCACGCCAGCCCAAGCCCCATCGGGATCGCGCAGACAAAGACCAGCCCTGCAAGCAAGACGGCGCGCAACAGCTCAAGCCAGCCCAATCTGCGGCGGGTCAGCCCGAGGGCCCACACCGGGGCCAGTTGCGGCACCCGCAGGTCGGCCAGTGTCAGCAAGCTCATCAAGATTGCAAAGCT
>NZ_JBFEKM010000148.1:0-10512 GCF_041552635.1 Sulfitobacter sp. | reverse complement strand
ATATCCATAACGTGCATGTTCCCCACTACACGGATATTATCGACGGTTAGCTGGCCAATCTCTTCACGCCTTGCGCCTGTATATGCCGCGATCAACGGCAACCAGAAGTCCATCGACTGATGGTCGAACGTGTCGTTGCAATGGTCAAGGATCATGCCAACCTGTTCGGGGGTGTAAGCAATGACATCAGCTTCCTTGGCTTTGCTGTGCTTGATCTTCTCGCTAACAGGCTCGAAGCCCGCGAAGGGGTCAGCACACAACAGCCCTGCCCGATTATCCGTGATCGCCTGTTTGGCGATGACGTGACACCGCGCACGACAATGGGCGTCTCCACCGTTGCCTTATTCACCATGTCTTGGCGGAAAGAAAGTTCACGCCAAAAGGAATGGTTTTTCCCGTGTCCTCTGTCATGCTGGATCGGATCGATGATTACCGAACAACTCTACAGTCGCATTCGGGGCCGTTGATGTCCGTTATCAACTGGCGGGCCTTGCCGAACGGAAACGTTGAAGTCACGAATTATACGGCTGATCTGTACCGATACTTTGACTGCACCGACGAAGCCGAATTTCTTTATGAATGCGTCCATCGAACCATTGAGAATGACCTGCCGCGTGAAATTGACTACTTGAAGCGTCATGACGCCGCCATGACGACGATCATGAATGCCATTGAGATGCCAGATCGTCTCGCTGATGATTTTATCATGTTCGTCAGGCAAAATGGAGGAAAGCTCCCCAAACGTCGTCGTGAGAAAGAGTTTGCGAAGTTAAGCGATAAAGAAGTCGCGCTGCTGGAAAAAGCTATAGACGATGCATTCGAAGGTTTTCCGGATACTCGATGAAGGCTGCTCTCCTGGATGTCATTGGAATTTGGGGGGGAGATTACCAGTGCAGCGCATAATTTAACCCTATCAATCCGAAGTGAGAAGCCGCCCTCAACTCTGTCGCGACCTTGGCAAGCCGGGTTGCATTGCGTTCAGCGATATAGCCGGTTTCATCATAAGCACTCGCCAGCGCTTCAATCGCTGCCCCGTGTGTCTCAACAGCGCGGGCATCGCGGTTCAGCTCATCATAGATGCCAGAACCCAAAAGCGCGCTGCCCTGCCGTGGGTTATCGAAGAGGTTGTCGATGTGGCTGCGCACCTCTGCGAGTTTGGGCGCAGCTTCCACGAGGCCGATCACAAGTGTCTTCAGGAACACATCTGCACGGGTTTTCAGCGCTGCGAACCGGCGGTCCAGTTCGGCTGCCTTTTCGATAAGTTCGCTGTCCAGCACAGCACCGGTGTCATTTGCGGCGCGGATCGTATCACGCAACTTGGTTTCACCATGGCTGACCAATTCAGCAAAGCGCTCACCGGCAGAACCACCGAACAGCTCGTCGCTGATCCTGATCCGCGCGGCCTGATCCATGCTTTCCATGCGCCCGATGATCTCAAGCATCAGCTTCGACGGATCTGCGAGCTTGTTTTTGAGTTCGGTAGCGGAATACCCCAACCGCGCGAACGCTTCGGCACCCGCGCCCTGCCCGGTCACGACGAACTCGTCAGCCCGCAGGTTCAGCTCTTTCAGGCCGTCGACGATCTGATCAGTGCCGATCCGGTTCTGCGCACCGACGAACTTCCATTCCTGCAAAGCCCGAACGCTGACCCCTGCCCGCTTTGCCTCGTCACCGATCTGTGCCGTTTCATTCACGATCCGGCCAAGGTTCTGTGACAAGCCGGATAGAGCACCTACGGTCAGGCCACCCACCAGACCACCGGCCAATCCGGGGCCAAGGCGCTTGCCCCCCACATCCTGGCGACATAACTAGTATACGTGAGGCAGCACGCGCCACTCCGAACCTCGCACCAATTTTCGTGCCAGTAAAAGAGGCACCCAACTGGTTCGGAATATCTAGGGACACGATCTACCGGCAGAGCAAGTTAGGAAACGTGACCATCTATAAAGCCGGTGGACGCTCTGTGCTTAAAGTTTCTGAAGTTCAGACTTGGGTAGAGAAGTCTAAAAACCCTGCGAGGTAATTGTGGGGCCAATTGTGGGGCTGGCGTTTAAGGCCAGCCTCAACCTCTAAGCTTTTAATGACTTTAATGCTTGACATTGGTGCGGTCGGAGAGACTCGAACTCTCACGGGTGTTACCCCACAGCGACCTCAACGCTGCGCGTCTACCATTCCGCCACGACCGCACGCCATGGATGGTGAGGATCGTTTAGACAAACTCGGCGGCATTGTGAAGAGGCAAATCGCATGAATTCAATATGGTTTTTCAGCGCCGCCAAAATTGCGTCAAACGCGGGGGATTTATCCCTTGCCTCTTGAAATACGCGCCAAAGCATAGACTTTGGAGGAAAGGTACAAATTAAAGCCAACTAAGGAAACGAAATGCCCCAAGACTCCGCCACTCAAAACACCCCGTCCCTGCAAATTGACATCGTGTCGGATGTGATGTGCCCGTGGTGCATCGTCGGGTATCGCCAGTTGGAACAGGCACTTGCGATGGTCGGGGTTGGTGCGTTTATCCGCTGGCATCCGTTTGAATTGAACCCGCAGATGGGCCCAGAAGGCCAGAACATGGGCGAACATATTACCCAGAAATACGGAATAACAGCCGAGCAATCTGCCCAAAACCGTGCAAATCTGGTCGAAATTGGCACGGGGCTGGGCATCGATTTCCAGTTTTCGCCTGACAGCCGCATGGTCAACAGCTTTGCCGCACATCAGCTGCTGAATTGGGCGCAGGGTCAAAACCTTCAGCATCCGCTCAAACTTGCGTTGTTTGACGCACATTTCACCCAAGGGCGCGACGTGTCCGATCATGCTGTGCTGGTTGATATCGCAACAAGCGTTGGCCTGGACGGCGACAGTGCGGCCGAGGTTCTGGCAACTGGCAGCCATGCAGATAAGGTGCGCGAACTTCAAGGCGTCTGGACATCGCAAGGGATTTCGGGCGTGCCGTCGATGATCTTTGAGGGAAAATACCTCGTGACCGGCGCGCAAGGTGCCGAAAACTATGCGCAAATCCTGCAAAAAGTCCTGAGCGAGAGGGAAGCGGCCTGATCTTTGCGCTTTTATTCGCGCACGCACTTTCAAACATTCAAAGGGGTCGGTAAACCAGCGCCATGGTGGAATGGATCATCTCAGACGGGTTGACCGACTATCGCGCCGCCGAGGCGTGGATGGAGGCGCGCGCCACCCAGATCGCCGAAGGCAGCGCAGATGAATGCATTTGGCTGGTCGAACACCCCCCGCTTTATACCGCTGGCACGTCCGCCAAGATCGAGGATCTGACTGATCCGGAGCGGTTCACTGTCTACGATACCCGGCGCGGCGGCCAATATACCTATCACGGGCCGGGCCAGCGGGTGGTTTATGTCATGCTTGACGTGGGCAAACGCGGCCGTGATGTGCGCCGCTTTGTCCAGGAGCTTGAAGCATGGGTCATCGCCACGCTTGATACCTTTAACATCAAGGGCAAAATCTGCGAAGGTCGTGTCGGCGTCTGGGTTGATCGGCCGGACAAGCCCTTGACCCTGAACGGAGATCTCGCCGAGGACAAGATTGCCGCCATTGGCATCCGCTTACGCAAATGGGTCAGTTTTCACGGCATCAGCATCAATGTGGAACCCGATCTGGACCATTTTAGCGGAATCGTTCCTTGCGGAATAAGCCAGCATGGCGTGACCTCTTTGGTCGATCTGGGGCTGCCCGTGACGATGGATGCGTTGGACGTCGCGCTAAAGGCGCAATTCGACGCAATATTTGGCGAACACCCCTAAATATTTGGCGAACACCCCTAAGAAAGACTGATTCTTGCGAATTTCCGGCTTAACGCCCCCTGCCCAGCGTTGGCTATGCCAGCGTGGCTCTGAAGTACGACCAATGGACGCTTTGCCGCACATACATTCTGATCTTCACATATGTTTCATCAATTTGATGCTTTCTAAGCCAAGTATGACTGTCGAAACTCAAACCGAACCGCCTGTGGCAAAGATGCTCTCTCGCCCCCAAACCATTCGTGGTTTTGTCAAAAATTACGGCCCTGCGGCAATCGTTGCCATTGCTCCTTTAGGCAAGGCGCACTAGAACGAGGAATAATTCAACGCGCGTCCCCTTCCGGGGCGTGCCTTGGCTCACCAATCTCAGGAGGCACCGCATGGCAGACGCAGCCATTCACGGGCAAGACCATCACGACGAGCGTGGCTTTTTCACACGCTGGTTTATGTCCACGAACCACAAAGACATCGGTATTCTGTACCTGATCGTCTCAGCCCTTGTTGGCTTTATCTCAGTCAGCTTCACCATCTACATGCGCTTGGAACTGATGCACCCCGGTGTTCAGTACATGTGTATGGAAGGTGCGCGCTTTATCGCAGACAGCTCTGCGGTTTGTACGCCAAACGGTCACCTCTGGAACGTTTTGATCACCGGCCACGGCATCTTGATGATGTTCTTCGTGGTTATTCCGGCATTGTTCGGCGGCTTCGGCAACTATTTCATGCCATTGCAAATCGGCGCGCCAGACATGGCGTTCCCGCGTATGAACAACCTATCCTTCTGGCTATATGTCGGCGGTACAACACTGGCTGTTTGTTCAATCCTGACACCCGGTGGCAGTGGTCAGCTGGGTTCTGGTGTGGGCTGGGTCCTGTATCCGCCGTTGTCCGTCCGTGAAGGCGGGATGTCGATGGATTTCGCGATTTTCGCGGTTCACGTATCCGGTGCGTCGTCCATTCTTGGTGCGATCAACATGATCACGACCTTCCTGAACATGCGTGCCCCTGGCATGACACTGTTCAAAGTGCCGCTGTTCAGCTGGTCGATCTTTGTGACAAGCTGGCTGATCCTGCTGTCCCTGCCCGTTCTTGCAGGTGCTATCACCATGCTGCTGATGGACCGTAACTTTGGTTTCGCGTTCTTTGACCCAGCAGGTGGCGGTGATCCGGTTCTGTACCAACACATCTTGTGGTTCTTCGGACACCCCGAAGTATACATCATCATCCTTCCGGGTTTTGGTATCATTAGCCACGTGATTGCAACGTTCAGCCGCAAACCGATCTTTGGCTACCTGCCAATGGTTTGGGCGATCATCGCAATCGGCGCACTTGGCTTTGTTGTGTGGGCACACCACATGTACACCGTCGGGATGTCGCTGAACCAGCAAGCATACTTTATGCTCGCGACGATGGTTATTGCGGTTCCAACCGGTGTGAAGGTCTTTAGTTGGATTGCCACAATGTGGGGCGGTTCGATCGAATTCAAAACACCTATGCTGTGGGCTTTCGGCTTCCTGTTTCTTTTCACCGTTGGTGGTGTAACAGGGATCGTTCTGTCGCAGGCCGCTGTAGACCGCTATTACCACGATACCTACTATGTGGTTGCACACTTCCACTACGTTATGTCGTTGGGTGCCGTGTTCGCGATCTTTGCGGGTATCTATTTCTACCTGCCCAAGATGTCGGGCCGCATGTATCCTGAATGGGCTGGTAAACTGCACTTCTGGGCGATGTTCATCGGTGCGAACCTGACCTTCTTCCCACAGCATTTCTTGGGTCGTCAGGGTATGCCACGCCGCTACATCGACTATCCCGAGGCATTCGCCTACTGGAACCTGTGGTCGTCGATCGGTGCCTTCCTGAGCTTTGCGTCGTTCGTGTTCTTCTTCGGGGTGATGTTCTACACTCTGACACGCGGCGCACGCAGTACAGCGGCAAACCCATGGAACGAATATGCTGATACGCTTGAGTGGACTTTGCCAAGCCCACCACCAGAGCACACGTTCGAGATCATTCCTAAGCAGGAAGACTGGGACAAACAGCCAAGCCACTAAGGTAAGGTCATAAAACACAAAGGGCTCCAACGGCGGTTGGGGCCCTTTTTTTTTGCGGTCATCGCATTGGTAGGACTGTGCGTAGCGCCGATCATCACTGTACCAAAATGGCTACGGTGGCTCCTCCCTCCGGTCTTTGTTACCGTGAACCAATCCGCGCCGAACCAGCCCGATGTACGTACGCACTGAAGATCTGACCGGCATTGAAGGCTTCTGTGGTGCTGCTGGCGGGCGTCGTCATTACGCCTAACCACCCACGACCCGTCCCCTTCACAGCCACCGCTTGGATATTCCGGATCAAACGGCTCGCATTAATGACAGTTCTTTTATATGCGCTCTCCTTGCCTGTGATCATCGGAGGTACCTAAAAACTAGAGGCTGTCCTATCCGCCCCCAGCACCCAAGCGACTTGGACCACCCAACGTTACCGTGATCATCCGGGCCTATCGATTCTGCATATCCTGCCAGGGGTGATTTTCTGAATCATAGGCCCGATACAATTTTCGGTTTATGCTCGGCGCAATTTTCGCTAGGATCATCGTCACCTTGGAAAGACCTTCATCCTGACCAGCATTCTGTCCGCGATCGGCGTAATCTGGATGGTATTCATTTTCCACACCATCGGGGGTGCCCTGACCCAAACAGCAACGACTGCAATCAATCTGTTGATGATCGTCCTGTTGCTGGACGCATTGCAATCGGCGCGCAAAATGCAGTTTTCGCGTCACCGCTGCAGTATGATCCGGACCTACGCCCTTGGGCTATCGGTCTCGCCCGCACGGATGTTTATCATCGCGACTGACCGGCTGTTTCATATCCCGTTCGAGGCATCATTTACCGCCCCGTCAATCATCGGTGTTGCTTTGCATGTGCTCACTGCGGATTGTCTTATGAGACGCCAGCAGCCCCTGTCACTTTAAGTCCGAGCGCTGAAATACCCTTTGCTGGGAAAGCATTTAAACTTTTTTCAAATAACCCTAAATTACCTCTTGCGGCCCAAGCCCTGTATAGGTAAATCACGCCTTACCAGAGGATGCGGGCGTAGCTCAGGGGTAGAGCATAACCTTGCCAAGGTTAGGGTCGGGCGTTCGAATCGCCTCGCCCGCTCCAACTGGTTTCTGCAACCCCAGCAGAAAAAAACAAGGCCGCCTTCGGGCGGCCTTTGTGTTTCCAACACCCAATTTCTTGCAATCAATTTGCCTTTTGCCGCCAGCCAAACGCGCAACGAAAAACGCCCCGCTTGATCAGCGAGGCGTTCCATCATCTTGGTTCAAAGTGCATTTAGAGCAGCGAAATCGAAGAGCGTGCTGACAGGGCTTCACGCTCCATTTGGTCAACCGCGCTGATGTGCCACTCAAGACCAGACTGGCCCTGCTCTGTCGCTGCGCGCAGATTGGCGCTGGCGGTTCGTGCTTGCTGCGAGGACATCATCAACGCCTCTGCCAGTTCTGCACGGCTGGCGCGGATATCGGACAGGCGGGCGTTGTAGACATCTGCATTAATCGTACCAGCCGCCTTAAGCCCGTGCAGGGACTTCAGTTCGGCATCTTGTCGGGCAAGCAGATTGGGCAGGTCGGTTTTGATATCGCCAAGCTGGTTGTTTGATTTACGGATGCTACGCACCAATGCATTTGCGGATACAAGCTCAATCCGGCGTGCCACGTCGCGGTTGCCTGCGATGTGCCCGGTCACCGCCCCAGCGATCCCCCCGGCAGCGGCAGCGCCCAAGCATGACGACGCCCCCCCCGACGACACGACCGCAATTCCGCATCCCACAGCCGCCCCGACAGCCGCATGTTTGATCGTGGAATTACGAACAATTTCAGCCATCATCTGATCAAGAGCAGCGGTTTGTTCAGCCAGAATTGCCTGGTCTTGGTTGGTCGCCTTCAGGGCCATCATCCCCGTGGTTCCCCGCGACACTTCTGACCCAGCTGCGGGCATGTGTGCGCAGCCTGAAACAGTGAGGCCAAGCAGCAAGGGAAGCATCAAGAGAGGTTTGTTCATGAGATTGGTCCAGTTAGCTATTTCGTGTGTTTCGCAAGTTAGCCTTAAGGTTAACGCAAAAATAAGCCCATTATTGGGCGATCCCGCAAAAAATGAAGGCGTAGCCCACCGGACATAGCCCACCGCCCACACCTGAAAACTTTCAAAATAAACATAGGAAGGGGCTTTGCCTTTTTCTTACCACCTTTTGGGAATAATTTTACCCAAAATGCACGCAACAAAATACACGCCAAGAGAGAGCGAAAAGCCGATGAATCACACGAGGAGTAGAGCATGAAAATTCTCGCCATCGACGACGACCCGTTTGTCCGTGAGCTCCTTCCTGCGGTGTTCGAACAAGTGGCACTGACCGATGTGCATACCGCCGATGGTGGACGCGCGGCCCTTAAGGCGCTTGCCATGGCCCCCACCCCGTTTGATTGTTTGCTGTTGGATGTCGACATGCCCAAAATGAACGGGATCGAGTTGTGCAAACGCATCCGCGCCCTGCCCGCATACCGTGACACGCCGATCCTGATGCTGACCGCCAAAACCGACCCCAGCTCGATCGAGAATGCCTTTGCTGCGGGGGCTAATGATTTCATCGCAAAGCCCTTTGTCCTGAAAGATGTCCACAGCAGGATCCGCATCGCAGAGCGGCTGCTGGCGTGCAGCCAGCCGCAAATGCCGCAGCCCACGGACACAGTCACCATACCCGGAAAACACCCTTTTGATCTCGAAGACAAATTGCCTTTGACCGGAGTCGCGCGGCTGATCTTGCCCTTTTCGCTAGGCAATTACCTGACCCAGCTTGAACGCGGTGATCTGAATGCCTGCGAGGTTTCCTGCATCGCCATGGATGACCCCCAAACGCTGTATGACCACAGCACATCCACAGAATTCGTCGCCGCCTTGACCGATCTTGCCAATGCGATTTCCAGCGCCGTGGCGTGTCCGCATATGTTGATGAGCTATCAAGGAGCGGGATCATTCATCTGCATCACCCCCACCGCAATGTTGCACCCGTGGGATCAGATCGAGACAAAGCTGAACCAACAGCTGGCCTGTGCGCCCCGTTTAACGGGTACTGCACTGCACGCACCGCTGACGGTTTCTGTTGGCACTCCGATCACGCCCAATGCGAATCGCACGCAGCGCGTCAGGAACACGGTCGATCGTGCCTTGGGTCGCGCGCAGATGCGGTTTGCCACAAAACAGGCTGCCGCCTGATCCGTCAGTAGATCGGGAATTGCACCAGACATTTGGCAGCATTTTCCTGATAATCTAACAGGGTCACCTCAAGATCACGCCGATCCCGCATCACGCCCATTGCCGCTTTCTTTTCGCTGCGGGTGCCGCTCACGTGTTGTTCAAGGATCAGCACGGTTATCTCGAGCATCACGTTCTTTTCATAGTCACCTATAAGGTCGGCACGCGCCAATGTGACCGCCGTATAAGCCATCATATTGGCGCAGCGCAAAGCGGCGGCTTCCTCACCGCTATAGGTGCGGGCAGACGCCACTGAGCCTAGGCAAATCAATGCTGCACCCAAGGCGAAAAAGCGCCTCAAAACACTTTGAATGTCATGGTGGTTAACGACCGTTCAATTCCATCAATGTCCAGCAAATGATCGTTGATATAAACGCCGACGTCCTCGCCCTTGGGGATATACAGCTTCATCAGCAGGTCAAAATCCCCCGAGGTCGAATAAAGCTCGGAATGGATTTCGCGCAGGGCTATTTCCTCGGCCACGCGGTAGGTCGTGCCCGGACGGCAACGGATCTGGATAAAGACGCAGGTGGACATGGGGGACTTTCGACTGATTTGGTTGGCCTTAGGCTGACATAGGTGCGTTTGCGCTGCAATGACTGATTGGCCTGATCGCGCGTCTTGGCCTTGGCTTGGCCTTGCGCGCTGCTATAAGGGCAACACCCAGCGGAGAATACCCCATGCGCCAGACCACCATCAGCCGTTCCACCGCCGAAACAAACATCACGGTCGAAATCAACCTTGATGGCAGCGGTACCTATGACAACCAGACCGGCATTGGTTTTTTCGACCACATGCTGGACCAGCTGGCGCGCCATTCGCTGATCGACATGAAGATTTCCGGCAAGGGTGATCTGCACATCGACGACCACCACACCGTAGAAGACGTTGGCATCACACTGGGCCAAGCGCTGAGCAAGGCGTTGGGCGACAAGCGCGGCATCCGCCGGTACGGGGCCTGCCTGCTGCCGATGGATGACGCCTTGGTGCGCACCGCGCTTGATCTGTCCGCGCGGCCCTTTTTGATCTGGAACGTGGATTTGCCGACATCGAAAATCGGTACCTTTGACACTGAACTGGTGCGCGAATTCTTTCAGGCGCTGTCCACCCACGGCGGCATCACGCTGCATGTGGATATGCTGCACGGATTCAACAGCCACCACATCGCCGAAGCTGCTTTCAAATCGGTCGCCCGCGCCCTGCGCGAAGCGGTCGAGGTTGATCCACGCAAATCGGGTGACATCCCGTCAACCAAGGGTGCGTTGTAAGCGATGCTGACGGCAATTATCGACTACGAATCAGGTAACCTGCATTCCGCCCACAAGGCGTTCGAACGCATGGCCCGCGAAACCGACGCAGGCGAGGTCGTTGTTACCGCGGACGCAGATGTGGTTGCGCGTGCGGACCGTTTGGTGCTGCCCGGCGATGGT
>NZ_JBFEKM010000147.1:0-10543 GCF_041552635.1 Sulfitobacter sp. | reverse complement strand
GTGGCAGGCGTGGCCGGAAACGGCCAGTCAGAACTTCTCGAGGTGTTGGGCGGATATCAGACCGGCAAAGGATCGGTGCGGGTCAAAGGCCAGGCGCTGGACCTGACCGGCAAACATTCCGACGGCCAGTCGCGGCGCAATCATGGCATCGCCCATGTGCCCGAAGACCGCCAGCGCGAGGGTCTGATCATGGACTATCAGGCGTGGGAAAATACCGCCTTTGGGTATCACAAAGACCCCGCTTATCGCAGCGGCATCTTGATGAACAACGCCGCGATCAAGGCGGACACCGTCGATAAAATGGAACGTTTCGACGTTCGGCCCCCAAACCCCAAGCTTGAGGCTAAAAACTTTTCCGGCGGCAACCAGCAAAAGATCGTCCTTGCTCGCGAAATCGAACGCAACCCCGACCTGTTGCTGATCGGGCAACCAACGCGCGGTGTGGACATCGGCGCCATCGAATTCATCCACCAACAGATTGTCGCCCTGCGCGATCAAGGCAAAGCGATCCTGCTCGTCTCGGTCGAACTTGAAGAAATCCTCGCGCTGAGCGACCGCGTCGCCGTGATGTTTGACGGTCAGGTCATGGGCATCCGCGATGCCAGCGCCACCGATGAAAAAGAGTTGGGACTGATGATGGCAGGCATCACCGATACAGACACGCCCCACTCCATCGAAGAAATCGAAGATAACCTCGCCCATGCGGGCGGCGACCCGCATAAGGAAGTGTGATATGGACGTAATGCCAAAATGGGCCGAAATTGTCCTTGTGCCGCTTATCTCGCTTTTGCTGGCGGCGATCCTGTCGGCGCTGGTGATCTTGGGTATCGGTGAAGACCCCGTTGCCGCCGTCAAACTGATGGTCACTGGTGCCTTGGGCAGCACTTATGGCTGGGGTTATACGCTGTACTATGCGACGAATTTCATGTTCACCGGCCTGTGCGTGGCGATTGCCTTTCATGCGCGCCTGTTCAACATCGGCGGCGAAGGTCAGGCGATGCTGGGCGGTTTGGGCGTGGCACTGGCCTGTCTTTACATCCCGTGGCCCCATTGGTCGCTGGCGCTGATCGGGGCAACGGCGATGGCCGCACTATTTGGGGCCGTCTGGGCCGCCATACCTGCGTTTCTACAGGCCAAACGCGGCAGCCATATCGTCATCACCACGATCATGTTCAACTTTATCGCAGCGGCCGTGCTGAACTATATCCTTGTGAATATGATGCGCCCTCAGGGCAGCATGGATCCGGCTACGGCCCGTTTCCCCGATGCGACCAAACTGCCGACGCTGCATGATCTGCTGGCCCCCATCGGGATTAACTTTTCCAAAGCGGCACCGGCCAACATCTCGCTTTTGGTTGCCATCGCGGCCTGTATATTCCTATGGGTGCTGATCTGGCGCACACGGCTGGGGTATGAAATCCGCGCTTATGGCCATTCGGAATCGGCGGCAAAATATGCTGGCATCTCGCCCGTCAAGATCACCATGATCACAATGATCATCTCTGGCGGTCTGGCGGGCATGATGGCGATCAACAACGTCATGGGTGAAGCCGAACGGCTGGTTTTGAACGCCACCGAAGGTGCAGGCTTCATCGGGATCGCCGTGGCGCTGATGGGGCGCAGCCATCCTTTGGGCGTGTTCCTGGCCGCAATCCTGTTCGGGTTTCTGTATCAGGGCGGCGCGGAACTGGCGCTTTGGACGTCGATACCGCGCGAATTGATCGTCGTCATTCAGGCGCTGGTTATCCTGTTCACCGGCGCGCTGGACAACATGGTCCGCATGCCGCTTGAGAAAATATTCCTTTGGGTGCGCGCCGCCCGCGCCCCCAAGCCCGAGCGTCAACCGGTGGAGCCTGCAGAATAATGGATTACATGACCCTTATCCAACTGCTCGACAGTACGGTGCGCCTGGCCACACCTTTGCTGCTGGCCTGTCTTGCCGGGTTGTTTTCGGAACGCGCCGGTATTTTTGATATCGGCCTTGATGGCAAGATGCTGGCGGCGGCGTTCTTTTCGGCGGCCATTGCCGCGATCAGCGGTAATGTCTGGCTGGGCCTGTTGGCGGGCATCGCAGCCTCGATGGCGCTAAGTCTGCTGCATGGGTTGGCATCCATAACCTTTCGCGGCAACCAGTTGATCTCGGGCGTTGCGATCAACTTTTTGGCCGCCGGGCTGACGGTATTGATCGCACAAAGCTGGTTCCAGCAAGGCGGGCGCACACCGTCTTTGATCGGGGGGGCACGGTTTAATCCGATCACCCTGCCCTTTGCCGACCAGATTGAACCAACCCCCTTTATCGGGCCGTTATACGCCGAACTGATTTCAGGCCATTCGATCCTTGTTTACATGGCTTTTGCTGCCGTGCCTTTGACGTGGTGGCTGCTGTACCGCACCCGCTTTGGCCTGCGGTTGCGGGCCGTCGGAGAAAACCCTGCTGCGGTGGACACGGCGGGCGTTTCCGTCATCGGGCTGCGCTATGCGGCGGTGTGCATTTGCGGCGTACTGTGCGGCATCGCGGGCGCGTATCTAAGCACCGCGCTGCAGGCAGGATTTATCAAGGATATGTCGGCGGGGCGTGGCTATATCGCGCTGGCGGCGTTGATTTTTGCCAAATGGCGGCCATGGTATGCGCTTTGGGCGACGCTGCTGTTCGGCCTGTTCGGCGCGCTTGAAACACGCCCCGACGTGATCGAAGCGCTGATCGGGATCAAGGTACAGGGCCAGCTTCTCGGGGCCTTGCCCTATGTGATGACCGTCATCATCCTTGCCGGCTTTGTCGGCAAGGCGATCCCACCCCGCGCAGGCGGAGAGCCATACGTAAAGGAACGCTAAGCGGAACCGGGCTGTCTAGAAAGCTTTGCAACGCAGCATCGACAATTGATTTTCCACTTAAGATCGGGCTATCAGCATCTATGCAAATATACCTGCCCATCGCCGAAATTTCGGTTAACGCCTTCCTCCTTTTGGGGTTGGGCGGCATTGTAGGCGTCTTGTCGGGCATGTTCGGTGTCGGCGGTGGCTTTCTGATCACGCCGCTATTGTTCTTTATCGGCATTCCACCAGCCGTCGCCGTGGCGACCGGCGCAAACCAGATTGTGGCGTCGTCGTTTTCGGCGCTTTTGGCACATCTAAAGCGAAAAACCGTTGATCTCAGGATGGGCAGCGTATTGCTTGCGGGCGGCCTTGTCGGGGCTGCGTGCGGCGTTGGAATCTTTAACTATCTGAAATCACTGGGCCAAGTCGATCTGCTGGTCAATCTTTGCTATGTGGTTTTTCTGGGCATCATCGGCGGGTTGATGTTTATTGAATCGCTCAATGCGCTTTACAAGACACGGTCAGGCAAGCGGCAACCGCGCAAGAAACACACATGGATCCAGAAGCTGCCGTTCAAGATGCGGTTTCGTGTGACGGGGCTTTATATCTCGGTCATTCCGCCGTTGCTGGTTGGGGCCTTTGTCGGTTTGTTGGCCGCGATCATGGGTGTCGGCGGCGGCTTTATCATGGTGCCCGCGATGATATATCTGCTGGGCATGCCCACCAAGGTGGTTGTCGGGACGTCATTGTTCCAGATCATTTTCGTGACCGCGTTCACCACACTTTTGCATGCAACCACCAACTATACGGTCGATATCGTACTGGCTGTTTTGCTGTTGATCGGTGGTGTGATCGGCGCGCAGTTCGGCACGACCCTCGGGGCCAAGCTTAAGGCCGAACAGCTGCGCATTTTGCTGGCCCTGCTGGTGCTGATTGTCTGTGGCAAGCTGGCGCTGGATCTGCTGCTGCAACCATCCGAGCTTTATTCAATCGGGTTCAGCTCGTGATCCGCGCGGTGGCGGGTATGGTGACGGCCGGGTTGCTGATGATAACCCCTGCCCTCGCCCAAGAGGACATCGTACTGGGGCTCAACCAAAGCCAGGTTTCGATCTCCACCAATTTCAATGGCTCCGAAATCATAATCTTTGGCGCGGTGAAGCGCGAAACACCGATCCCCAAGGGGCCCGAGCTTGAGGTCGTCGTGACTGTTTCCGGCCCGTCAGAGCCGTTGGTGATGCGCCGCAAAGAAAAGAAATTCGGTATCTGGCTCAATGTGGACGCAGTCGAAATCGACCATGCCCCCAGTTTTTATGCCGTCGCGACGAGCGCCCCTTTGCGCGACGTACTAAGCCGAATAGAAGACCTGCGCTATAGGATATCGGTACCGCGCGCGATCCGTTCGGTCGGTGCGCCCATGAACATCACAAATTCTGCAGCCTTCACCGAGGCGCTGATCCGCATCCGCCGCAAGTCAAACCAATACCAGCTGATCGAAGACGGCGTTACGGTCGACCAGCAGACCCTTTTTCGTGCAAATGTCCAACTGCCCGCCGCCCTGATCGAAGGCGACTACAACACGCGTATCTTTCTGACGCGCGAGGGTAAGGTGATCGCGCAATATGAAACGGTGATTGATGTGCGTAAAGTCGGGCTGGAAAGGTGGCTGTATAACCTGTCGCGCGAACAGTCGCTGGTTTACGGGTTGATGTCGCTGGCTATCGCAATTGCAGCCGGCTGGGCTGCATCTGCTGCCTTTGCACTGCTGCGCCGTTAACCGCGCCCGATATATGGCATTTTGGTCGCCATCACGGTCAAGAATTGCACATTCGCCTGCGCTGGCATCTGCGCCATATGCAGCACGGATGACGCCGCATGCGCCACATCCATGGTGTCCATATCAGGATTGACGGCTTTCAGCCCTGCGACCAACTCACTTTCCGCGTTGCCGATGTCGATCTGGCCGCAGGCGATGTTAAAGGGCCGCCCGTCCAGCGATAGCGTTTTGGTCAGCCCCGTCACGGCGTGTTTGCTCATCGTGTAGCAGACCGATCCGGGCCGCGGCACATAGGCCGACAGGGAGCCATTGTTGATGATCCGCCCGCCCTCGGGCTGCTTGCGCATCTGCTCGAACGCCAGCTGTGCCGCAATGAACATCCCGTTGATGTTGACCTGCATGACCTCGGTCCAAACCTCTAGCGGGACCTCGTCGATGGGCGCAGCCACGCCAAACAGGCCCGCGTTATTGAACAGCACGTCGATATGGCCAAAATCCTCAAACGCTTGGCGCATGACCTGTGGGTCGGTCACATCGGCGGGCAAGGCCACTGCATTCGGATGCTCTGCTGCCATCTCTTTCAACCGGTCCGCACGCCGCGCGATCAAGCCCACACGCCAGCCTGTCTGCAAAAAAAGCTCTGCCGTGGCACGTCCGATGCCGGAGCTTGCCCCGGTGATAAGAATGCTTTTCATACGTCTTCCTCTTCGGTTTGCACGGCAAGGCTAAGCGGTGCGACTGGGGCTGCACGCAGATCATCCACCCGCAGCATGCCCGTCGGTTTTGACAACCGGTTCCGTACCACCCAAATCAGCCGTTCTTGGGCGCGGGTGATGGCCACATAGGCAAGGCGCTTCCACAAGGGCTGCCCCGCCTCAGAGCGGCCCATACGCGCCGCTGCGTACAGATCAGGCGCAAACACCTGCACCGTGTCCCACTGGCTGCCCTGCGCCTTATGAATGGTCACCGCCGCACCGTGCAGGAACGTGGCCCCCATACGTGCCGCAAAGGGGATAAAAGGCTCTTCCTCGTCCGGCTTTTCGATTTTCACAATCGACGCGGCTGAAATCTGCGGGTCCTCTGCCCCCATCACATGCAGGCGACTGAACCCCGGCTTGCGCCCGTTTCCCAGATAGATGACCTGCGCACCTTTGATCAATCCGCGCGCCTCAAGGTCCAGCCGCTTCTTGCGGTGCTTCAGCGGCAGTTCGATCCCGTCGCAAATCAACGGCTCGCCTTCCAGCAGCGCGTCTTCCGGGGCACCGTGCACAGCGCGAAATGCGTTGATCAGCCGGATACGCGTCGCATTGCGCCATACCAGAACCGGTGACCGCGCCATCAAATCCACCTCGACCCGCTGCCCCCAGACAACGCGGTCATCTTTTTTCGATGCCGCTTCGATCATCCTCTCGAACTGCTCAAATGTCAGATCAGGGTCGGCCAACGCATGGGCCAGATCAAGAATAGGGTTATCGGCCTGCTGGCGGTGAATCCGGCTTAGGTTAAGAACGCGCCCTTCGGGCAGCTTTTCGAACACCATGGTGCCGGATTGCCCGACAGGGGCCAACTGTGCGGGGTCACCAAACAACAGCAATGTCGGGAAAATCTCTTTCAAATCCTCGAACTGCTTGTCATCCAGCATCGAACTTTCATCAACAAAGCCGATGTCCAAGGGTTCTTCGCGCCGCTTCCAACCGGTGATAAAATCGCTGCCGCGCAAACCGGCAGCTGCCAGCGCACCGGGGATCGATTTATTGTTGGCGTAAAAGGCAAAGGCCCGGTCCAGCGCGACTTCGTTCATGCCCTCGATTACGGGCCGCTCGCCGTTGCCCGCCAGCCATTCGGCAATGCGTTCGTATTCCGGATCGTAAACCGGCGTATATAATATCCGGTGAATCGTCGTCGCAGGCACCCCACGCAGGCGCAACACCGATGCGGCCTTGTTTGTCGGGGCCAAAATGGCCAGCGACCGCTTGTCCTTACGCTTGCGGGATTCATAATCGCCCGACACAATGTCGACGCCCGCTGCTTCCAATGCCTTGTAAAGTTCGGCCAGCAAAAGGGTCTTGCCCGAACCGGCCTTTCCCGTCACGGCCATCACCTGATCCTTGCCACCCGCTGGCGGCATCAACAAACTGTCATCAAGGTCAATGCCCGCATGGCGCAGCATGTCGGCGACACTGTCAAATGCAGCGGCTTGATCGTCAGAATAGGTCAGCGCAGGTGTTGTCATGGCGCGACCCTAAATCAGGGGCGCGCCGGGGGCCAGACAGGTTAGCCGCAAATCGCAACATCAAGGTTGCTCTGCGCGCCAAAACGCTGCTCGAACCAGTGTCGCGACTGAACCACAGACAAGCCCGCACGCTTTGCCACCTGTTGCTGTGCGGCCTCGTCGAACTCCCACAAGCCCACACTGATTTTGGCCGCGCCTTCACCGCTGCTGCCCAGAATTTCCGGCGATGATCCCGTCATGCGGTAAATGCGCACCATACGGGCATCAAATACACCGGCAAAATGCGAAACACCAAACCCCTGCATAATCTCGCCGCCGCCCAACATCAGCGCCGCCGCCACATGCGCCGGTGCCCCTTTGGCTAAACAGAACCGCGTGCATTCCCAGATCAAAGGGCTCTTGATCGGACCGCTCAAGAGATCTGCAAAATGCTCGTTCACCATCACCCTGCCGGTGGTCGGCAAGAACCGCATCGAACCGCCATGCGTGCCGTCGGGCCGTTCCCAGATCACATAGAGCGGATTAAGATCGTCATATTCATCCCGCTCGAACCCGTTGGCATCGACGGTCACATCCCAATTCAGGCGCATCTTGAACTGCTCTGCCCGATCCCGAAACATGCTTTCTGCCAAACGCCGATGCGATGCTAGTTCATCGCCATAAAGATATCGCAACATAATGTGTCTCTTTCCCCACTGAATGTGAGAAAAGGAATAACAAACCGACCCTTAACACCGCCGCACCTGCCCGTACGGCCCATGGCACAGACGCGCAACAATCCCGCTTCCAAATGGATCAAAATCCCGGGCAGAGTCCGTAGGACGGGGGGGGCTGGCCCCCCTCTTGCAACGGTGACTATACGACAATCAGTCCGCGACTCAGCGCACGGGCCACGGCATGGGTTGTATTCATAGCCCCCAGCTTGAATCGCGCGCTTTCAATGTAGACGCGCAGCGTATGCTCCGAAATCGACAGCGTATCTGCTACCTGCGCCCTGTTGTATCCTATCGCCAACAGGGTCATCGCATCAATCTCGCGCGGCGACAAAGCCTGAGCGGCCTCTGGCGTGCGCCCCGGCTCAAATTCTAGCGCCTTTTGGTTAAAGTAATGCGCAATCAAAATCAGGTCACGCCGGTTGGACTCTGTGAATTCCTGCCAAGCGTCATCCGTACAATTATCATTGACGGTGAACAGTGCAAATTGCCCGTTGGGGCCCCGGATCGGCACCGTAAAGCCCTGATTGCCGACGCCGTAGTCAATGGCTTCTGTCAGCAAGGAGCGTGCTGCCTTGCTGGACCAATCAAGCCGCTTCCAGTCGACGGGATGAAATCGTTGAAAGCAACCGGAAACGACCGGATCAACACGTAGATAATTCTGCTCGATATAGCGGGTCTGCCATTCTGTTGAATAGGTTCCGCATCCATATTGATCACCTGCGGAATCGACCCAGTGATACACAATATGCGCTACGCCAAGAAAACTGCGCAGCGCTTCGCTGGCGGTCTGAAGACCGTCAAGCGTGTCGGTCTTTTCCAGCGCCGCCAATATTTGGTCCAGCGTAAGGGTCGTTGCCATGCGTTTGCCGTCCAATCCGTTCTTTCAGTGCAGATATCTCGGCCAATGCAATTATCGCTGTATCATCCAGTTGCTCTGCGAGGGCAGGCAGACCGTTGATTGTCGCGAAAGTTTTAAGATCGGTGAGAACGTCAAGTATCCAGTCACTTTGCATGTTTAGACTCTCGCTTAATTGGTTAATTCTTCATTAACACAACCATAACATGTGGCCTATTTGGAGTATATTCGCATATTCCAACTCCCCAATTATGGTGAGGCACCGATTTCCAAGCCTCTGTTTAGACAAGAACTGTCTCTCGGAACGAAAATCGCCCGCGGATCAGAGACCTGATTCGCGGGCGATTGTTTCTGAATTGTAAACAATCAGACTACTTTTTGAACTCCAGCGCGTCTTCCAGAGTGCGCAGCCCTGTGGTCGGGGATTGAACCAAAACCGACATGTTGCCCGGCTTGTGCTCGTTCGCGAGCATCTTCATGTGCGCGTCAGGCAGGTCTGCCCAAGTGAACACTTCCGACATGCACGGATCCAACCGACGCTCAAGCATAAGCTTGTTGGCAGCCGACGCTTGCTTGAGGTGGGCAAAGTGACTGCCCTGCAAACGCTTTTGGTGCATCCACATATAACGCACATCCAGGGTCAGGTTGAACCCTGTTGTCCCCGCGCAGATCACGACCATGCCGCCCTTTTTGCAAACGAAAGTCGACACCGGGAACGTTGCCTCGCCGGGGTGTTCGAACACCATGTCAACGTTCACACCCTTGCCGGTGATTTCCCAAATCGCGGCACCGAATTTCCGCGCTTCCTTAAACCAAGCGGCATATTCAGGCGTGTTCACCGTGGGCATCTGACCCCAGCAATTGAAATCCTTGCGGTTCAGAACCCCTTTGGCCCCCAGATCCATCACGAAATCACGTTTGGATTCGTCTGAAATCACGCCGATTGCGTTCGCGCCCGCAGTGTTGATCAGCTGGATTGCATAAGATCCAAGCCCGCCCGACGCGCCCCAGACAAGA
This sequence comes from Sulfitobacter sp., assembly GCF_041552635.1. Classification (GTDB taxonomy): domain Bacteria; phylum Pseudomonadota; class Alphaproteobacteria; order Rhodobacterales; family Rhodobacteraceae; genus Sulfitobacter. The sequence continues at coordinate 1,133 of NZ_JBFEKM010000147.1, read as the reverse complement.
ACGTTCTGGCCCGGCTTCAGGTCATGTGGCTCGTGGCCGAACAACATACGGTAGGCGGTGGCCAGCGTAAGTGTATAGCACGCCGATTCCTCCCAGGTCAGGTGCTTGGGGCGAGGCATCAACTGCTGCGCTTGCACATTGGTGAACTGGGCAAAGGACCCGTCCGGCGTCTCGTATCCCCAGATCCGCTGGCTTGGCGAATACATCGGATCGCCGCCGTTGCACTCCTCGTCGTCACCGTCATCCTGATTGCAGTGAATCACAACTTCGTCGCCGACTTTCCAGCGTTTGACCTTGTCACCAACCGCCCAGACAATGCCCGAAGCATCGGAACCCGCGATGTGGTACGGCTGCTTGTGGCCATCAAACGGGCTGATGGGTTTGCCCAGTGCAGCCCAAACGCCATTATAGTTTACGCCGGCTGCCATCACCAGAACCAGCACCTCGTGACTGTCTAGCGTGGGTACATCGACCACTTCTTCGATCATGGCCGTGTTGGGATTGCCGTGCCGCTCGCGGCGGATCGCCCATGCGTACATTTGCTTGGGAACGTATCCCATTGGCGGAATTTCACCCATTTCATACAGGTCTTTTTCGGGGGCGTCATATTGCGCGATATTGGTGTCCAAGGCCATGTCCGTCTCCAACAGTCAGAATAGAGTTGTGCCGCAGTGCAGAATCGCGGCGTCTAAAGCTGGAATATGGCCGCTTACGCAATAATGCAACATGAATTGGTCGTTTTTTGTAATTTTATAACCTCGCAACCGCAGCATTTCGCGAATTGCCGCCTAACCGTCAAAGAAATGTGCGACAGAGTTTGCGTAATACGTCAGTGCAGGCCGCTCATCGACCGTCGCGACATAGCCATCGCCCACCCGAGTGATAAAACTCCGCTGCACAAGATGCTCGCGCGCTTTTGCCACCGAGGCGGAAAAATCTGCATGATCAATCGAATCCGAAACCTTTGTGCGCGCAATCAAACGTCGCATTGCATCCTCTAGACTGGCCTGATCCAACGGCCCTTGGGCCAAAAGCATGATACGCGCCATAAGGGGAACGAATAGCAACGGCATTTCATCCGCAATCCTGCGCATCAAGTCCTGCGCCAACACATCCACATCAGGCTTGGGGCC
>NZ_JBFEKM010000146.1:0-10641 GCF_041552635.1 Sulfitobacter sp. | reverse complement strand
GAGACAGGTCGATGGTCCACGGATGCAGGCGGCGCATCGCAATCAACCAGAACGGGGCGGTCAACAGGCGCGGCAGGATCAGCGCCACCGCCGTGGGCCAGGCCAGCACCAGCAGCATCGACAGGATGTTCGCGCCGACAATCTGCCCGCCCGAGATCGCCGCCGTCTGGCGCAGCTTTCCGGCGCGCATCGCAAGGGCGGTTTGCACCAGTCCTGCGGGCATAAACAGATATTCGCCCGCCAGCAGCAGGATCATCACCAATAACAACGCATTTCCGTTGGCAGCATACAGCGCAAAGCCGATGGCCGATTGGGCCAGAAACAGCCCAATGCACCAAACCCAAAAGATGCGGTGCGCCGTGGCGCAGGTTTGGGGCAGCGCGTGGTCGGGGGCCGAGATGATCTTTTGACCGACACCGTTTTCTGTGAGCGCCTTCAGGATATCCGCCGCCGCAAGTGCAGCTGCTGCCACACCGATCTGTGCCAGATCCAGCGACCGGGCAACCGCCACCACAACCAGCAACCGCGATGCCTTGGCCGCCACTTCGGAAGCGCCATAGGCAAACAGGTTCTGTGCAAGGCGGGATGTGTTTTGGGGCGCGGTCAGCATCGTGGTCCAATCAAATCTGTTGGACCTACTCTATCGGCTGCAGCCCTCCGGTGTCTCGGACGCCACCGGAGAGGGACAAGGCGCAACCGAACTGCATCATATTCGAACGGATAGGTATGCTAAAGCGAACGCACCCTCGACCGATGAAAGCGAAGTGCCTATCAAAGGGACAACTGAAGGTTATTAATTGAAAGCAATGATGACGCAGACACTCAGATTTGGATCGATGCTTTTGGCGGCGCTTGCGCTTGGCAACTGTGCGCGCCTCGACACGCCCGACAACCTCGAGCCGGTCTCGGCGGGCGATGGCTATCAGGCACAATACCGCGCGCCGGATGTCAGCCGCAGAAATGCGCAATTCCTGCGGTCAGCACAGATCAACGCCCAGAAATGCACCGCACCGCGCGGTGGTGTTGCGGGCAAAGGGTCGGGCCTTGCCGCCAGTTCCCTGCGCGGCGAACGGTTGACGCGCAATGATCTGGTCAATGTCCGGGTCGGGGATGATGATACGTTCAACGGCGATTACGTGGTGTCGCGCGATGGCACGATCAAGCTGCCTTTTCTGCCGCCCATCCGCGCACAGGGTCGCCTGACCAGCGAGGTCGAGCGTGACATCGCAGCCCAGCTGATCGCTGGGGATTTCTTTGTGGAGCGTCCTCGCATTTCCGTGCGGGTGGCGGACTTTGCCTCTGTCACGGTCGGCGTTGCGGGTGCTGTGTTCGAACCGCGCAGCGTTGAAATCGGCGGTGTACCTGGCGATCAGGTGGACAGTCGCCGTCAGGGTGCTTTGGGGGCCTCGACCGAGGGGCGCAACCTGTCGGCTGCGTTGCGGGCGGCGGGGGGCGTGCGGCCCGATGCGGATATCTCTGCTGTCGCAGTACGGCGGGGCGGGCAGGTTTATCTGCTGGACATGCGCGGTGTGTTTGAAGGGCAGAATGCTGTCGATATCATGCTGTTGACCGGTGACGAAGTGTCGGTACCCAGCATGGGCTGTTTTCAGGAAGATCTGATGCGCCCCAGCCCGATCAGCCCGCCGGGCGTGTCGCTGTTTCTGTCCAACCTGACCCAACCTGCTGCGGGCAATGCGCTGTCTGCCGTGGGGCGCGACGTGCGCGAAATTCCATATGGTACGCGGTACTTGCAGGCTGTGATCAACACCAACTGCGTCGGTGGCGCGCGGGCCACCAGTGCGAACCGGTCGTCGGTGCTGTTCTCGCGCAATCCGGTGACGGGGGTTTCGGTGGTGATCGAACGCGACATCGAAAACCTGCTGCGACGTGCGGACCGGGATGATTACGATCCCTTCTTGCTGCCGGGCGATTCAATCGCGTGTTACGACAGCACGATCACCAACATCGGCGAAGTCGGCAAGGTTCTGGGGCAGCTTGCCCTGTAAAACATGGCTTTTACACATGGATCCAGGGCGGACTTGAAGCGGGCTTAAGGCATGCGCGGTGCGGTGCGACGCTCGGCGCTCATCTGGGGTTGCGTGGCGGCCCAGATCGCAGGCAGGCACCCAATGGCTTCGACCATCTGCGCCTGCTCCCCCTTTTTGGCGGCAGTCTCGACCGCAACCAGCGCCGTGCGCAGGTCCACCGCCCCCAATGCCGCCGAGCTGCCCGCAATACGGTGGGCACGCTGCGCAATGTCGTCGTGGGTATGGCTGTCATAGTCTTGCAAATAGGCAATCGTCTCGTCCACTTCGGCGGCGTAACGGATCAATAGCTTGACCAATGCCTCGACCCCCAACATGTCGCGCAGTTCGTCCAGATAGGCAAAGGCCACTGCGGGCGTGGTCACCTTCGCAGTGCTCTGCGCGTCGGGGGCTGCGGCCATATGGTTGGCGATGACGCGGATCAGCCCCTCGCGGTTCAGCGGTTTGGTCAGAATGTCGTTCATGCCGTCCGACAGGAACGCCTCTTGTTCTTCGGCCATGGCGTTGGCGGTCAGGGCAACAATCGGCGTGTGGACACAGGCACCACTGCCAGACCGGATTGCCCGCGTGGCCCCGCGTCCGTCCAGAACCGGCATGCTGATGTCCATCAGGATCAAGTCAAACCGGTGATCCTGCGCCATGTCAACGGCAAGCTGGCCATTATGCGCCTCGGTCACCTTGTGGCCTGCCGACATCAGCATTTCGCGCGCAACCATGCGGTTGATCTCGTTGTCTTCGACCAGAAGGATGTCGCTGGGCCGCGCTTCGGCCCGTGCCGCCCGCTGTACTTTTTCAGATGCGGGCGATGCCGTTGGCATGATGGGCAGATGGATCGCAAAGCTGCTGCCCTTGCCTTTTTCGCTTTCTACCGTGATCGTGCCGCCCAACGCCTTGACGAAACGTTGCGCAATGCCAAGCCCCAGACCGGTGCCGCCCACATCCCGGTCATAGGAACTGTCGCCGGTCATGAAATCGTCAAAAATCTGCGTTTGCAGGTCGGGATCAATGCCGATGCCGGTATCGCTGACTGTGATCTGCAACAGCGGCCCGTCCGTTGCGTCTGCGTGAACCTGTGCATCGACGGTGACGCGGCCATTGCGGGTGAATTTCACCGCGTTGCCGATCACGTTCATCAAGATATGCTGGATGCGGTCGCGGTCGGCGCAGATCCAGTCCACCTGCTGGCCCGTCCAGCCCCATTCCAGCGTGGTATCATGGGCCAGTGCCGCACCGCTTTGGTTGTCTATGATGTCTTGTAACAGATCGCTGAGGTTCATTGTTACGGGTCGCAACCGCAGCTTGCCCGCATCGTATTTCGTGATGTCCAACACGTCCGAGATATGGCCCATCAGCAGCTTGCCCGAGGTGTCCATGTTCTTGATATAGCGCGCTTGTTTCGCACTGAGCCGCGTGTCGCCCAGCAAGGTAAGGTTGCCCAGTAAACCGTTCAGCGGTGTGCGGATTTCGTGGCTCATGGTGGCCAGAAAATCGGTCTTGGCCTTTTCACCGGCCAGCGCGCGGTCACGGGCCACGACCAGTTCACGTTCGGATTGGACGCGTAGGGAAATATCGCGCAGGAAGGCGATGAAAATCTCGCCATCGTCGGTGTTCGCCGACTGGATTGCAAATTCAACCGGAAAGATGTCCCCGTTCGCGCGCTTTGCCTCAAGCTTGATGCGGCCTTTGCCCACCACATGCCGCGCGCCGCCGGCCCGCAAACGTTCCATCCCGGCCTCGTGGCCCGCAACGTGGTGGTCCGGCACGATCAACTGGCCAAGCTTATTGCCAATGGCATCTTTGGCGCTGTAGCCGAACATTTGCTCGGCGGCGCTGTTGAACACCAGAATGCGCCCCTGCGCATCGCTGACAATCACCGCATCCAATGCAGTGCTGGTGACGATGTTCATCCTTTCACCGGCCTCGATGGCTTCGGCGCGGCGTTTGACGTTCTGGGCATTCAAGCGCGCAAGATAGGCCGCCAAAAAGACCAGAACCAGCATCAGGAAACTCACGCCGCCAGCCAGTTGCACCAAGGTTATCTTGATCGCGCCCCGCCGCCGGTCGGAATCATTGGCAAAGTAATCCAGCCCCGAATTGGAAAGCTTCCGAACATTCGAACGCACATCAACCGTGTTGGCCAGCAACTGTGGCAGAGCTGCGCGCAGTTCAGGATCGCTGGCATCAATCTGCGCAACGGCGCGCGCCAGAAATGTCTTTATAATACGCAGGTTGCGGGAAAATTCGGGCTGTTCGCGCATGTCGGCATAGATCGATGCCCGCTCAAGCGTTGTGATCCGGCTGTAAAATATGTCGAATTCCCGCCGCAGCACCTTGAGGTTCGGCGCGGGCGTTATCAGCGCGGTCGAAAGCTTCATCTGGAATTCGAGGAATTCGACCTCGGCCTGCGACAAAGTCCATTGCACATTATCCGAGCTGGCGGAGTTCAGCAGTTTCAGGTCGCGTGATACGTTGCGCGACAGCAGAATGATGGCCACAACGCAAAGGGCCCCCAGAAGGACAAAGGCAAACAGGCGGACACGATAGGCAAAATGTTTCATGGGCAGCACACCGGTTGTCCCGTTTTTGGGGTGGGCCGGTTCAAATGACTCCGGCCCGTCCAACCCTAGTCTACCGCCTCGATACGGTCGAGCTGCCAGATACTGCGCGAATAGATCACTTCCGACCGGTAGTCGGCCTTGTCGTCATAGGGATAGACAAGCCAAAGCGGCCCCTTGTCGCGCACGGACATCGTTTCGCCGTCGATCTTATAGGCGACCATCGGGCCGCCTTCGACCGCGTCTGTCAGCGGAATATCGACCGAATAGTCGTTGATTGCCGTAGCAAGCAGGCTCTCGCCTGTGATACCCAGCCGCTCGACCAGAACTTTCAACGACACACCTTGAAAGATATGCGTTCCTTCGGTCCAGATCGTCGAGGTTTGAAATTCGGTCCCATCAAGATCTTGCAGCATTTGCAGGTCAAACTGCGCCGTGCCATTGATGTTTGTGCTTTCGATCTGGCCTGAAACGGTCAGGATCACGTCACCCTGAGGTACGGCAAGGTCTTGCGCAAAAAGGGGCATCGCGCCAAGGGCAAGGACGGCGGTTGCGTGAGTTAAATGGCGAAGCATGATAAGCGTCCTTTGATTGGATTTATGACTGTATGGCAGAAACCCGCGCGGCACGCATCAGGTAAGAGGGGTAGATACCTATCCCTTTGGATAGATATCGGCTCAGGCCGCGCAGGCCATCGGTTTGGTGCGCCCGTCCAGAAATCCGCTCAATTCTCCGTGCAAGTCGGTCCGGTCCAGTGCAAAGGCAACGGTCGCCTGAACAAAACCCTGCACCGATCCGCAATCGAACCGCTCTCCCTCGAAGCGGTAGCCGGTAACGCCTACGCTTTTCAAATCTGCGCTGATGGCATCGGTCAGTTGTAATTCTCCGCCGGCACCGGGCCCGATGTTGGCAAGCCGGTCAAAGATTGACGGCTCAAGAATATAGCGGCCCACAATCGCATTGGTGGAGGGCGCGTTTTCGGGGCGGGGCTTTTCCACCACGCCGCGCGCTAATGCCAGCCGCCCTTTGGTTTGGTCCACATCGAGAATACCATAGGACGACGTTGCCGCGCGGGGCACGTCCATGGTGGCGACCATATGGCCCCGGTGACTGGCATGGGCCGCGACCATCTGGCTCAGCGCGCCTTGGGGGCCGCGGATCACGTCGTCGGGCAACAACACGGCAAAGGGTTCATTTCCGATCAGGCGCTTGGCAAGCCGCACGGCATGGCCCAGACCCAACGGGTTGTTCTGCCGGACAAAGGACAACGCGCCTTCGGCCATGCGGGTGCCTTCGAGGGCTGCAAGGGCCGAGGTTTTGCCATTTGCCGTCAGGCGCTGCTCAAGCGCCGCGGCGGTATCGAAGTAATCTTCCAGCGCGCCCTTGCCTGCGGCGGTGACAAAGATGAACTCCTCGATACCAGCGGCCCGGGCCTCGTCCACCGCGTATTGGATCAGCGGACGGTCGACCAGTGGCAACATCTCTTTCGGGATGGTTTTGGTGGCGGGCAGAAAACGGGTGCCCATGCCTGCTACGGGAAAGACGGCTTTGCGGATATGTGTCATGGTTTGGGTCCTTTTTGTGGGGTGGGGATCAGTAGGCACCACGGCCAGAGGTGACAGCGCCAAAGGTTTTCAGGATCAGGATCAGGTCGAGGATCAATGTGCGCGAGTCGGCGTAAGACAGGTCCATTTCGACCATCTGGTCAAAGCCGATCGTGGCGCGACCTGACACCTGCCAGATGCCGGTGATGCCGGGTTTGACCGACAGACGGCCAAGCGCGCGCGCAGGATAGGCTGCCACTTCGCATTGCAAAGCGGGGCGTGGCCCCACGATTGCCATTTCGCCGCGCAGCACATTCAGGATCTGCGGCAGTTCGTCGATGGAAAAGCGGCGGATGAACCGCCCAACACGGGTGATGCGCGGGTCATGGCGCGCCTTAAAACAAACCCCCTCGCGATCCGACGTCGCCAGCAGTGCGTCGCGGCGGGTTTCGGCGTCTGTGCTCATTGAGCGGAACTTGAAAATGCGGAACTCCTTGCCGCCACGGCCGATGCGGATCTGGCTGAACAGCACCGGGCCGCGACTGTCGGCCTTGATCGCGATGGCGGTCAGCGCCAGCAGCGGTGCCAGCAACACCAGCGCGCTGGCAGAGACGGCGATATCCAGAAACCGGCTTTGAAACCGTGCGACAGGCAGCTGGCCCAGCGTCTTGCACGCTGCATGCGCCAGAAAGCTGACGTTGCCGGCAAGATAGCGTTTCGCCATCCGCTTGGGTTCTTGCGCCAGACGCCAGACCCATTCCAGTCGCGACCGGCGGACCCATTTGGGCGCACGCGCGACTGTGCCCGCAAGGAAATCGAACAATGCGCCCACGGCCAGCGTAAGCGACGCGTCCAGACGGTGGGCATTTTTGTGCAACCACAGTTCCTGCATCGGTACGCCCAAGGCGACCAGAACGATATCGGCACCGCTGTCATTGATGTCTGCGATCACTGCGTTGCTGTCGGCCGCACCGCCGAACCCGTCGCGGGTGCCAGCGATCCGCAGGTTGGGAATCGTGCTGATCAAACGGTTGGCTGCCGCGTCCGCCGTGCCAGGGGTGCCGCCGAACAGGTAAACCGATTTCCCCATGCGCGCCGCTTTTTCAAGCAGGTCAGGCACCAGATCGGTGCCGTTGAGGTTGGCCGTCAGCGTGTCGCCGGTCATCCGCCCCGCCAGTTCTACACCGATACCATCCGGCAGCAGCATGTCCGCGGCGGCGACGGCCTGCGCATAGGCCGTATCGCTGCGACGTATGTTGCAGCAATGCGCGTTCATGAAATAGGCACGCCGACGCCCCGGAGCGAGCAGAGCCGAGATCGCCTGATCTGCGGTGGCGTCGACCATATCCAGACCAAGGGCGCGCAGGTATGTTGTCTTCAAGCGGCTTGTTTCGACGGGAGTGTAGAAGGCGGGATCGGTGTTGAAGTCAGCATGTTTCATCGTCAAATTCCTTGAGGTGCAGATGTTGCCCCTTGCTGGCTGATCACGCATCTTCGCTCAACTGAGCGGACGGACAGGCACCCGCCACTTTGGTTAACGTATTGTTACATGCGGCGTGCAAACCTATCCGAGCGAACAGGCGACCACCCCCATTGCGCCTTTTGCGCGTCACAATCAGACCCCAATTTAAGCGTGCAAGATCCACAATCTCTGTTTAGAGGTTGTTCTACTTAACGGAGAGCAAGATGCGCGTTTTGATAGCAGACGATCACGACTTACTACGGGACACGCTGGTTCTTTTTCTCGAGGCGCAAGGCGACATCGTGACCCGCACTGCCGCCGATCTTTCGGGGGCATGTACAATGATTGAAGCCGAAGACCGCTTTGATCTGGTGCTGCTGGATATGAACATGCCGGGTATGAACGGGCTTGACGGGCTGAAACACGCATTGACCCTGAAGGGCGGACAACGTGTGGCGCTGCTGTCAGGCGAGGCAACTCGCGAGATTGCAGAACAGGCCCTTGAGGCCGGAGCTGCCGGTTTCGTTCCCAAGACGCTGCCCGCCAAGTCCATGATCAATGCCGTCAAGTTTATGGCGATGGGTGAACAATACGCGCCCATCGACTTTATGACTGCGGTGGATGACACGCCCAAACATCCACTGGCCGAAAAACTGTCGCCACGCGAATTGCAGGTGCTCAAGGGGTTGACCGAAGGCAAGTCCAACAAGGAAATCGCCCGCGATCTGGACATTGCCGAACCGACGGTCAAGCTGCATATGAAAACGCTTTATCGCAAGGTCGGGGCGGCCAACCGCACCCAAGCAGCGATGATCGCGCGCGAGGCGGGGCTTTACTGACATATCCCGATGGATAGGGGTGGTGCCCCCGATGCACCCGTTTCAAGCCATGCGCGTGCGCGCCTTTTTCCGGTGACTTGGTTAATGTCATCGGGACAGGAGACGCCCCATGACATTCCAAGACCCCACTGCTTTCGCAGCCCCCGAATCTGCCAAAAGCCGCCTTTCGCTGCGCCGAATCCTGTTGGGCGGACGGATCAGCGATCTGGGTCGTTTCCCGCGCTACCTTGCCTTCGCGCTGATCGGTGGCACACTGATCTGGGCCCCAATCACCGGATATTTGCGCACAGCGCCGCTGTCGTTCAAATCCCACACCTCTTTGATCCTGCCCGGGTCGGGCGCGTCGGCGTCACTCAACCTTAACGGTATCGGGCAGGCGTCCTCCTATGCGAACTCGGCGTTCTCCAGCAACTCGGTCAGCCCGACGGAAACCTACAAGCGTTTGATCGGGGCCGATCGTATTCTGGCGGCAGCGGCAGAAACGATGGGTCTGACCCGTCAGGCTTTTGGCAAGCCGCGCATCAATCTGGTGGACCAGACCAGTCTGATCCATCTGGAGATGACCGGCGGCAGTGCCGAAGATGCGCAGGCGCGTGGTGACGCGCTGCTGGCGGCCTTCTTTGTCGAACTGGACGCCTTGCGCGCAGACGAACAAAACACCCGCGAGGATAGTGGGCTGGCTGCCATCGCCGATTATCGCAACTCGGTCGCGGCCACCCGCGCCGACATTGCGCAGCTGCAGGATGACACAGGCCTTGCGTCCAGCGATCAATTCGATGCCATTGTCGAAACCACCCGCCTGTTGCACAGCCGCGTGCAAGACCTTGCGGCGACACTTAGCGAAAAAACAGAAAGCGTTGCATCGCTTGAAGCGACACTGGGTCTGCCGGCCAAGTCCGCCGCCGCCACGCTTAAGGTCTATGCCGACGCGCAATTCCTTTCGCTGACCGAAGAAGTGGGCGCACAGGCTGCAAAACTCTCTGAAGCGCGATCCTTGTTTGGCGAAGGCCACCCCAAGGTCCAAGACGCCCGCGCGGCCCATGCCGCAGCGACGGCGGCGGCGTTGCGGCAGGCGGTCGCGGTGACGGGGCTGATCGAGACCCAGCTTGGTGGGCTGGATCTGGCCCCTGCGGGCGCGCGGGCCGATCTTTTGGCGCAACTGGTGCGCATGGATGCGGAACGGGCAGGCATCGTGCGCCAACACGCTACCTTGTCCGCGCGATTGGCCGAGGATCTGGCGAAACAGCAGACCCTTGCCGCCGCCGCCGCACGTTTGCAGGATCTGCAACGCGACTTCTCGGTCGCCGAGGCGGTGTTTGCCACCGCGATTGCGCGCACCCAATCGACCAAATCCGATGTCTATGCCTCGTATCCGCTGGTGCAGGTGCTGGAAAACCCGTCGCTGCCGGACCGTCCGTCATCCCCCAACCGCAAGCTGGCGATTGCCGCAGGCGGGGCCGCGACATTGATGATGCTGATGGGCCTGCTGATGGGCTGGATGCGTTCGGCGGTGATCGGCCGTCTTATCGGGGCGCGAAAGGTCGCAGCATGACGCCGCAAAACCCGGCCGAACGGATGGTCTACAAGGCGATGGTTTATACTTGGCCGTTCTATGCCATCGGCGCGCTTTATGTGGTCGGGCCGGTTCTGGCGTGGGTGCTGGGCGGCATGGCGGCGCTGGCGCTGTACCTTGGCCCCGCCATGCGTGACGATCTGCGCGCTACAGGGTCGGTGCCGCCGCTGGTCTGGTGCTGGTTCATCGGCATGTTCGTGATGCTGGTGGCCCTGTGGGCCGGGCATCTGGACTGGGGCCTGGGACTGAAACAGACGATAAAATCCTCTATCGGCTGGGCCAAGGGGTGGGCGCTGCTCGCACTATTTCCACTGGTGGGCGCAGTGCTGCCAATCCGGCGGTCCCTTTTGGTTCGTGGTCAATGCGTGATCGGGGCCTGGACGCTGGCGCTGGCACCGCTGCTGCTGATCGCACCTTACATTGGCCTGCCCGAGCGTATTTTCACCTCGCCGCTCAAGGCGGTCGGCGGGCCGGGGCCCGAATATTTCTCGGTGTTTTTATTCACCTATGATCCGGCCAGCTGGACGCCAAGATGGCAGTTCTACGCCCCTTGGTCGCCGTTTGCCGCGCTTTTGGGCGTGGTGATGGTGCTGTTCGCGCTAGAGGAAAAAGACCGCAAATGG
>NZ_JBFEKM010000145.1:0-10708 GCF_041552635.1 Sulfitobacter sp. | reverse complement strand
TTTCATCGCGGCAAATATGGGGCGTTCGGGGCACCCTGTGCAAAACCCCGGTGGCCTGATCGGAACCGTTTTTGACAGGTCCGGGATCTGCGATGCCTCTGCGTTCGGGGCGCGGACGTTACCGGGCAACATGTCCGGCGCGGCTTTCTTCAAAAACGCGGTCACGCCATCCAGCATTACCTGTCCGGTATATTCCCCTGCCATCGGCAGCATGTCCTTGCCATGTAGATTCACGCTGCTGCGGGATTTATACAAGAAATTGCCAAGCTGCTGTTCAATGAATTCCGGCTGGCCTTCTTCAACCACCAAGACGTGGTCCTTGCCCTGACAAAACCGATCAACTTCGTCTCTGACCAAAGGATATGTCACATTAAGAACATAAAGCGGGACATCGGTTTTGCCATAAATATCGGCAAGCCCAAGTCGCTGAAGCGCACGAACAACACCGTTGTACATGCCACCTTGCACCACAATCCCCAATGGTGCTTGGTCAGGGCCAAAGACCTCGTTCAGCTTGTTTTCGACGATAAAGGCCTCGGCCGCGGGCCAACGGTTCTTGATCTTATCCTGCTCATGCAGATAGCTCATCGGGGGGAGCACGACACGGGCGAAGTCACTGCGCGGGTTTGAAAGTGCGTCGCGCACGGTCAGCGGCGGCGGCACGTTATCGCGGGTCTCAAAGCTGCCCGTGACATGGCACGACCGGATGCGCACCATCAACATGACGGGGGTATTGCTGGCCTCTGACAACTCAAACCCGTCTTTTACGGCCTTGGTGATGCTGGGCAGATTGGGGCGCGGGTCCAGCATCCAGAATTGCGACTTCATCGCAAAAGCATGGGACCGCTCCTGCATGATCGACGACCCTTCGCCGTAATCTTCGCCCACGATCACCAACGCGCCACCGGTCACGCCAGACGAACTGAGGTTCGCCAGCGCGTCAGAGGCAACATTCACGCCCACCGGCCCCTTGAACGTCACGGCACCACGGATCGGATAGTGCACAGAAGCAGCCAGCATCGCGGCGGCGGCCCCTTCGCTTGCGTTCGCCTCGAACCTGACACCCAGTTCGCCCAGCACATCCTGCGCATCGGCCAGAACGTCCATCAAATGGCTGATCGGCGCACCTTGATAGCCGCCGACATAGCCAACACCATTTTCCAAAAGAGCTTTGGTGATGGCAAGAATGCCTTCTCCGGTAAATGTATCGCCTGCACCTTTGCGCAGATGTGCGACCTCTTTTTTAAAGGATCGTTCGGCCATCCGGTTCCTTTCAGAAGTCGTGCTTGCGAATGTTTTTCAACATCTTTTGCAATGTGCCGACAAAGGCGTTCTTTTCACTATCGGACACACCCGCGAACATCGCCTGATAGGCCTCTGACATATGGGGCCAAAGCTGCCGATATGCGGCACGCCCGGCGTCGGTCAGGAAAATCCGGGTGGCGCGGCTGTCGTCGGGGTCGGGTTCGCGCAGGATCAGACCGCTTTGGGACAAAGCGTCCAAACCGCGGCTTAGGGTCGATTGCTGCACAACCGCATATACCGCGAGTTCGCGGATCAAGATGCCGTCACGCACAGACAAAACCGCCAAGGACCGCATCTGAGGCGTGGTTAACCCCAGCTTGGCCATCTCTTCCTGCAAGGCGGCGTTATAGCGGCCCATGATGCGGTTCATCAGATAGGGCGCAAAGTTGTCCAACCCCATATCCCCAAGTTCATGGGTTTGGTCCAAAGCGGTATCTGCGCTGGTCATCTGCGTCCTTTCCTCATGCCACTTCAGCCCTTTGGGATCAAGGCAAGCGCCCGAATAGGGCTACCTGTGCCACGCTGGATCTTTAGCGGTGCGGCGATCAGAATGGCACCCTTTGCTGGCAGTTTGTCGAGGTTGGCAAGGGACGCAAGACCAAAGCAGTTGTCGCGGTGTAGCAGATTATGGGCCGGATATGCCGGTTCCATCCCGCCAGCCTGACCGGCGTCGGTACCAATGCATTGGGTCCCCCAGCCAACGATCCCCTTGGACAGCAGATATTCGATGCAATCGGGCGTCGGACCGGGGCTGTGCGGGCCCGTTTCGTCAGCGTTCAGGAATTTCGCCTCGTCGTTTGCACGTTTATCCCAATCGGTGCGCATCACGACCCATTCGCCTTTGCCGATTTCACCGTTTACGGCTTCCCAGGATTTGACACCCTCTGCGGTCAGCAGGAAATCCTCGTTCTCGGCGGACTGCTTTGAGCAGTCGATCACATTCACCGGCGCGACCAAGCGCTGGACATCCAGCGTATCGGTAAAGCCGTCTTCATAATCCTTGCCGGTGATCCAATGATGCGGGGCGTCGAAATGCGTACCGGAATGCTCGCCCAGTTTCATCCAGTTCCACGCGAAAAACGGACCATCATTGTCATATTCACTAATCTTGTGAATCTCGACCTTGGGGGTATTCTTAGCAAAATCTTCGGGCAGTTGAAGGATCGGCGTATCCGGGCCCAGAATTCCCGTGCAATCGACCACTTCGACACCGCCAGAGGCCAGCATCATGGCAAGGTTCGTCAGACTGTCTGCGCCGCTCATCTTCATCTCTCCCTTTGGGTGCCAAGGCACGGTTGTTGGAAGAAGATGTTAGGTAGCGTTATATGCGTTTGCAACTAAAATCCCATCTGGCATAGTGCGCCTAGCAAAACGAGGGTGCCATGACTGATCCTGCTTATTTTCTATACCACTCGATTGGCCAATACCCCGGCAAAGCAAAAGACATGGCGACCGCACTTGCCGGTTTCTCGGATATCTGGGGGGCATACAACGATGAACAATGGCCCAAGGTCCTTGGGCAGCGCCACGAGTTTCTGTCCCTTTGGCGCAGATTGATAGACGCGCCAAAGGACAGCCTGACCAGCGCCGAAAACGTCACGACTGCGCTGTTTTCTATCCTTGGCGGTCTGCCAAAAGATCGTCTGCGCGGCAAACGCGTCCTGATCGCGGCAGATTGTTTTCCATCACTGCATTTCCTGCTGAACGGGGTGGCCGACCGCATGGGCTTTACCCTCCATACAGTCCCGATCCGAGCAGGAGAGTTCTGGGTCCGTGATGAGGATATGCTGGACGCTTGGGGGCCGGATGTTGGCCTAGCCCTTTTGACCTTTGTCACATCAACCAGTTCACACAGATGCGACCTGACAGCCTTGCTGGCCCATGGCCGCGATATGGGGTCGCTGATCGGGATCGACCTGACCCAAGGGATTGGGATCATTCCATTTTCCCTAAAAGATCATCCGGCAGATTTCGTGATTTCCACCAGTCTAAAGTGGCTCTGTGGCACGCCGGGGGCCGGTATCATTCAGATGCGCCATGACCTGATTGAACAGGTTACACCCGAATTGCGGGGCTGGTTTTCACAAGATAATCCGTTCTCATGGGATCTGGATGCATTTGACTATGCCCCTGATGCCCGCCGCTTTGACCATGGAACGCCGTCTGTCATGGCATGCTTGGGGTCTGTTCCGGCGCTGAAATGGCATGCAGCGCAGCCTGATTTGCTGGCGCATAACCGGGACCTGACACACCTGATCATCGAACATGCTGACAATGCGGGCATACAACTTGCCACACCGCGCGACACAGCGCAGCGCGGCGGATCGGTGATGATGAAACTGCCGGACAACACTGACACGCAAACTCTGGTCACTCAGCTACGGCACCAGCAAATTCACGTGGATTGCCGCGGGCAAATCTTGCGGCTTTCACCGGGTGCCATAACGACACAAACCCATGTTGAAATGCTGTTTCAGGCACTCAACCCCCTGATCTAGAGACTGTTGAAAAAGCGCTGCATCCGGTCCATCGCGTCGGTCAGCACGTCAATCTCTGCACAGCCGAAACAGACACGCAGATGCCCTTCGCCGGCTTGACCGTAAAAGCTACCTGCCTCGACCACCACGCCGGTTTCCTCAAGCAAACGATCCGCACAAGTTTGCGCAGTAAGCCCGGTCGCTGTGATATCCGGGAAGGCATATATCGTCCCTTCAACGGCAGCGCAGGTAACGCCGGGCATTTGATTTAACCGCGTCACCACCAGATCGCGCCGCTCGCGATCCCGGGCGACCATGCCAGCCAACACCGACGGGTCCCCCGTGACAGCCGCAAGTGCGCCATGTTGGATAAACGTGTTCACATGGGTCACTTCATTGGTCGTGATCTTCATCAGCGGGCCCATCAGGGCGCTGTCGGCAACGACATACCCCAAACGCCAACCGTCCATCGCATAGGCCTTGGTAAAGGCGAACATTGAAATCGTCCGCTCTTTCATCCCCGGCAGTGCCGCGATCGAGATATGGGTGGCATCATAGGTGATCTCTTCATAGACCTCGTCCGAAATCACCAACAAATCGTATTCATGGGCAAGGTCAGCGATAATCTGCAGCTCAGCTCTCGAATAGACGCGCCCCGTTGGATTACACGGATTTATCAGGGCAATCACACGGGTTACGGGGGTAATATGTGGCTCTATCAAGGCGCGATTGATGGAAAACCCGTTTGCCGCATCCAAGGGCGCAATGGTGACTTTGGCGCCTGCAAGCTCGGCCTTGCCGATATGTTGGGGATAGTATGGGGCCAGCAACAGCGCCTCATCGCCATCATCTAGGAACGCCATGAAGGCCGCAAAAGACCCTTGGGTCAGTCCGTTAGTGATCAGCACATTATCGGCAGTCACGTCCAGCTTGTTCTGCCGGCGCAGCTTTTCCGCCAGCGCGTGTCGCAGTTCTGGCAGACCTTGCAGGTCAGAATAATGCACAGCCCCACCTTGAAGCGCTGCAA
Organism: Sulfitobacter sp.; assembly: GCF_041552635.1. Classification (GTDB taxonomy): domain Bacteria; phylum Pseudomonadota; class Alphaproteobacteria; order Rhodobacterales; family Rhodobacteraceae; genus Sulfitobacter. Next base: position 5,899 of record NZ_JBFEKM010000145.1, on the reverse strand, counting down.
TTGTCGCGTCTTTTATGTGCTGGGGGGTATCTTCGGCAGGCATGCCCAGTTCAAGATGGATCAGGTCGCCTGTCATGGCCACCGCTTTGGCGAACATGCCAAAGTTCTTGGGGCTGGTATCGGTGATCCTGCGGGCGGGGCGAATGGGCATCTTGCTCTCCTTGCATGGGAAAATACATGCGTTTACATCTAAATTGGATAACGCGGTCGGGCTGGAAAAGCCAATCGCAAATGGTGAGGGGGTAGAAATGAAGAAAATTGTAGTAGTTACAGGGGCCGCAGGCGGTATGGGGCGCGCCATCGTGGACCGTCTGATTGCTGACGGGTTTCACGTCGTCGGGTTGGACATCGACCCGATCGGACTGGCTGACATGCTTGGCGACAGTTTCGAAGGCATCTCGGTCGACCTGACCAACGCCAAGGACATCGCCCAAGCTTTCGCGCAGATCGAGCAAAAGCATAGTGGCATTGATGCCTTGGTGAACAACGCCGGCACCTGTTTCATGTCGGAATTCCCCGACATCCCCGAAGCCGAATTTGAAAAACAGATGGCGTTGAATTTTTCCGGCGCGTTTCATTGCTGTCAGGCGGCGATCAAATTGATGGCGGGGCGGGATGGCGTCCGCAAAATCGTGAACATCAGTTCGAACGGGGCGTATAATTTCGATGCGTTTGATCCGCCGCATTATCGTGCGTCCAAGGCCGCGTTGGATACATTGACGAAAGATCTGGCGCGGCGCTATGCGACCGACAAGATCGCCGTGAATTCAATTGCGCCCGCCATGACAGAAACGCCGTTGTTCGGTGTGGTCAGCGCAGAGGTGTTGGAAAAAGCCATCGCGCAAATGCCGCACGGCCGCGCGATGCAACCGTCCGAGATCGCGGCATGGGTTGGTTTTCTGATCTCTCCCGCCGGAGACATATCCAGCGGAAACGTGATAATCCTGAACCAAGGGCGGGATGTAAGATAAAAAACGCCGCCTCACATTTCTGCGGGGCGGCGTTGAAGATGCCGAAGGGTGGGGTTTCCCCCACACCCTGATTAGTAACGATAATGCTCGGGCTTGAACGGGCCATCGGCGGACACGCCAATATAGGCTGCCTGCTCGTTGCTCAGCTTTGTAAGCTTTACGCCGATCCGGTCGAGGTGCAAACGTGCGACTTTTTCGTCCAGATGCTTGGGCAGGATGTACACTTCGTTTGTGTACTGACCGTTGTTTTCCCAAAGTTCGATCTGCGCCAGAACCTGGTTGGTAAAGGACGCGGACATCACAAAGGACGGGTGGCCGGTGGCGTTGCCAAGGTTCAGCAAACGACCTTCGGACAGCAGGATCAAACGATTGCCGCTTGGCATTTCGATCATGTCGACCTGTTCTTTGATGTTGGTCCATTTGTGGTTCTTCAGCGACGCAACTTGGATTTCGTTGTCGAAATGACCGATGTTCCCAACAATCGCCATATCCTTCATCTCGCGCATGTGCTCGATCCGGATAACGTCCTTGTTGCCTGTGGTGGTGATAAAGATGTCAGCGGTTGCCAACACGTCTTCCAGCAGCACAACTTCGAAACCGTCCATCGCGGCTTGCAACGCGCAAATAGGATCGACTTCGGTGACTTTGACACGGGCACCTGCACCAGCCAGCGACGCTGCCGACCCTTTGCCAACATCGCCGTAGCCCATAACAACAGCAACTTTACCGGCCATCATGGTGTCTGTGGCGCGACGGATGCCGTCGACCAGCGATTCCTTACAACCGTATTTGTTGTCAAACTTCGACTTGGTTACTGAATCGTTTACGTTGATCGCAGGGAACGGCAGCTGGCCTTGCTTGACCAGTTCGTACAGGCGGTGAACGCCGGTTGTTGTTTCCTCGGAAACGCCTTTGATCTGATCGCGCATCTTGGTGAACCAGCCGGGGCTTGCTTCCATACGCTTTTTGATCTGAACCTTGATCGCTTCTTCTTCTTCGGATGTTGGCACGGCGATCACGTCTTCGCCAGCCTCGGCACGGGCACCCAGCAGAATGTACAACGTCGCATCGCCACCATCGTCAAGGATCAGGTTCGGGCCATCTTCGAACATGAAGGATTTATCAAGGTAATCCCAATGCTCGGTCAAGGACTGGCCTTTGATCGCGAAAACAGGTGTGCCGCCCGCAGCAATCGCAGCAGCCGCGTGATCTTGGGTCGAGAAGATGTTGCAAGATGCCCAGCGCACGTCAGCACCAAGTTCAACCAGCGTTTCGATCAAAACAGCCGTCTGGATCGTCATGTGCAGCGACCCAACGATACGCGCGCCTTTAAGCGGCTTTTTCTCGCCGTATTCGGCACGCAGGGCCATCAAGCCTGGCATTTCGGTTTCAGCAATATCGAGTTCCTTGCGGCCGTACGCAGCAAGGTTAATGTCTTTAACGATATAATCGTTGGCCATCTGGCGTTCCTTTTCAAACATCGAATATTTGACACGCGCCTAGCACTTTCGCTGTCCAATCTCAACGGGTGTTGACGTCACGGCGAAAACCACATGTCATGTATTGTCTGTATTAACGATTTCGCGAAAGAGGAGGCGATCATATGGCGCAGCAGCCCCGCGCGTGGCAACGCATGTTATCTGGGCGCAGGCTTGACTTGCTGGACCCGACCCCCGTCGATATCGAAATAGCAGATATCGCCCATGGCTTGGCCTTTGTAGCGCGTTGGAATGGGCAGACCCATGGCGACTATGCCTATTCCGTGGCTGAACATTCCCTTTTGGTAGAGACGCTTTTTACCCGGATGAACCCGAAGGCCCCCGCAAAATGGCAATTGGCTGCTTTGCTGCATGATGCCCCCGAATATGTGATCGGCGACATGATTTCGCCAGTCAAAGCCGCTGTTGGCCCCAGCTATGGCGCGCTGGATGATCGTCTGACAGCAGCCATTCACATCAGGTTCGGCTTGCCCGCTGCCATCCCCAAGACCGTTAAGCAACAAATCAAAAAAGCCGACAAAATCAGCGCCTGGATGGAAGCAACGCAGATCGCTGGCTTTTCATCGGCCGAGGCAACGAAGTTTTTCGGCAGGCCCGACACAAAAATCATGGAAGGCTTGTCCATCGTGCTGCGCCCGCCCGTTGAAACGCGCACTGAATTCACAGCCCGGCATGATGCGTTACTAAAGGAAATTTGATGGCAAAGGTACGGCGGCCAATATCGCTGGATGCCCCCGACATGGCGCGGCTCTTGAACGAGATCATCAAGATCGGCGGAACGACAGCACTTACCCGTCCGGTGACCGGTGATGATCTGAACGAATGGATGATGTCGAATGCGGATCAAAGCGCCTGGCATGTAGCCTTGGACGAAGTGGAGAAAGTGGTGGGTTTCCAATGGATCGGCCCCCACCCGAACCTGCCGCCCGAGGCCTGCGATGTGGCAACGTTTGTTCAAGTCGGGCGTACCGGGCTTGGTATCGGATCGGCCTTGTTTGAAGCCACGGCAGCGGCGGCAAAACAGCTGGGATATGTCTGGATCAATGCGACCATCCGCGCGGACAATACCGGCGGCCTGACCTATTACCAAAGCCGTGGCTTTCGCGATTGGCATTTCGATGAAGGCGTCAGGCTTGAGTCAGGTCAGATCGTAAACAAGATCAGCAAAAGATATGACGTTTAGACCCTAACGCGGGGATCTTTTCGCCAAAATGCGCTGCAAGGTCCGCCTGTGCATGCTTAGCCGGCGCGCGGTTTCGGACACATTTCTATCGCACAACTCATAGACGCGCTGAATATGTTCCCACCGTACGCGGTCTGCGCTCATCGGGTTATCAGGGGGCGGGGGCAGATCATCGCCCGTCGCCAAAAGCGCGTTAGTGATGTCGTTGGCGTCCGCGGGTTTCGACAGATAATCCGTCGCACCAATCTTGACCGCAGCCACAGCCGTCGCAATCGCACCGTACCCAGTCAGCACCACGACCCGCGCATCCGGGCGCTTTTCACGCAGCACTTCGACGACATCCAGACCATTGCCGTCTTCAAGCCGCAGATCAATCACGGCATAGGCTGGCGGACGCGCGGTTGCGATGGCGCGACCCGCAGCAACAGACCCTGCGGTTTCAATTTCAAAACCGCGTTTTTCCATTGCTTTGGCCAGACGCCGCAAAAATGGTTCGTCGTCATCCACAAGCAGCAAAGAGCGGTCTTCGCCAAGATCAAGCGCTTTGTCAGCCATGTTTTGCCTCGCATCCATCTGATTTGGTGTCACATTCATTCCATTGATATGTGTCACCATAGGGCATTGGTCAAATTTTCTACTGATTTTCGATAAAACAACCAATTTTATCTGCCATTTGGTCCGGCGTTACATCGCGCCGAAAGAAATCGACAAAGCCTTCGCCGGGCATGACCAGATAGCTAAAGGTCGAATGGTCCACTAGATAATAGTCATCCACCGCCTCGTGTGCCTTGTAATACGTCCGATACGCCGCACTTGCCGCGGCAACCTGTTCGGGGGATCCGGTCAGGCCGATCATCTTGGGGTGCATGTTGTCGGCAAATTCACCGACCACCTCGGGTGTGTCGCGCGCCGGATCGATCGAGATAAAGATCGGCGTGACCGACATGCCCCGTTCAGCCAGCACATCAACAGCACTTGCGTTACGGTCCACATCCAAGGGGCAGACATCGGGGCAGAACGTATAACCGAAGTAAATCAAGCTTGGCTCGGTGATCACATCCGCATCCGTCACCGTCTGGCCTTGGGCATTTACCAGTTCAAACGGCCCTCCCAGATCAGCGCCCCCTGCAATGGTTGAGCTTTTGCACTGGGCATATTTATCGTTGGTCTCTGGTCGGTTTCCCATAAAAAGCATTACAGCAAGAAATCCGAGTGCCACGACAACGGCGGCGATTGCATAAAGGCGTCTCATCTTCAGTCTCCTGCGCGAAATCGCGCTCTTGATCACAGTTGGGTGCAGTCTTAACCTTGGGCTATATCATTGAAATGGTTAAAGTTGAAAAGGTGCGCCGATGACGCAGGCGACATTAAAGCCCTTAGGGGAACGCACACGTGCGAATTGGATCAGATTGCGCACGATGATTGTGCTGCGATGGGTCGCAATCGCGGGCCAGTTAACGGCGATCACCGTGGCCGACCGGATATACGGATTACAGCTTGAGTTGGCCCTGTGCTATTTTGCGGTTGGGGCTTCCGTGATCGGAAACCTTGTCGCTATCCTGGTCTTTCCCGAGAACAAGCGCCTGTCTGAATATGAAAACCTGTCCATGGTGATGTTCGATCTGTTGCAGCTCGGGTTTTTGCTTTTCCTGACAGGCGGGTTGCACAATCCGTTTTCGCTTTTGCTGCTTGGTCCGGTCACAATCTCAGCTACTGCGCTTAGCTTGCGGTCGACCATCGTGCTGTGCAGCACCGCGATTGCGCTGGCGACTGTATTGGCGATTTTTCATTTCCCCTTGATCACACAAAGCGGCGGTTTGCTTGAGATCCCGCAGATATTCGTCTTTGGGAACTGGGTTGCACTGGTCATCGCGATCTTGTTTTCAACCTCGTATTCGCGTCGGGTCACCACCGAAATCCATTCGATGTCAGATGCTTTGACGGCCACGCAAATGGCGCTGGCGCGTGAACAGAAACTAACCGATCTGGGCGGTGTCGTCGCGGCGGCCGCGCATGAACTGGGCACACCGCTTGCCACGATCAAGCTGGCCAGCACAGAGCTGCTGCACGAACTGCAAGACAACCCAGAACTTGCAGAGGACGCTGCATTGATCCGTGATCAGGCGGATCGTTGTCGGGACATTCTGCGCGATATGGGACGCGTCGGCAAAGACGATTTGCACCTGCGTCAGGCACCCTTGATGGCCGTTTTAGAGGAAGCCGCCGAACCCCATCGGGCACGGGGC
>NZ_JBFEKM010000144.1:0-10721 GCF_041552635.1 Sulfitobacter sp. | reverse complement strand
TAAGAGTTCGGGAAAACTTACTCTTCGTCTTCCAGCGCCTCTACGGCCTTCTGCAGATCTTCTTTGGACACTTCTTTTTCATTCAGTGTCGCCTGATCGAACACATGGTCAACGACCTTGTCTTCAAACAAAGGTGCGCGCATTTGCTGCTGCATCTGCTGGTTTTGCTGAACGAATTCAAAGAACTGACGCTCCTGGCCCGGGTATTGACGCGCCTGGTTCATGATCGCTTGGGTCATCTCTGCGTCAGATACGGTAACTTCGGCCTTCTGACCCAGCTCTGCCAGCAGCAAACCAAGACGCACACGGCGCTCTGCCAGTGCCTTGTGCTCGTCTGTGGTTTCGATCTCGGGGTGATCGTGACCTTGGACGTCAGGGTTTTCCTCGTGCCACAGCTGGTGTGCGATTTGACCGGCTTCGGCTTCGACCAACGACGGGGGCAGATCAAAGCTGACCAGTTTGTCCAGCGCGTCGAGCAGACCACGCTTCATAACAGCGCGAGATGCGCCGAGATATTCGGCTTCCAGACGCTCTGCGATCTGCTTTTTCAGTGCTTCAAGGTCTTCGGCACCGAACTTCTTGGCCAACTCGTCATCGATCTTGGCTGCGACGGGCTTTTTGACTTCCTTGATCTTGCACTCGAACACGGCTTCCTTGCCCGCAAGATGGGGGGCTTGGTAGTCGTCAGGGAAGGACACTGTCACATCTTTTTCTTCGTCTGCAACAACGCCGACCAGCTGCTCTTCAAAACCGGGAATGAAAGAATTCGAGCCCAGCACGAGCGGATAATCTTCTGCGGCACCACCTTCAAAGGCTTCGCCGTCTACTTTGCCAAGGAAATCAAACACGATCTGGTCACCGTCTTTGGATTTCACGCCAGCTTTGCGCGATTTAAAATCCTGCGCTGTCTCGGCAAGGTTCGCCAATGCTTCGTCAACGGCAGCATCGTCCGCTTTGACGACCATCTTTTCCAGCGTGATTGAAGACAAATCGACCTCGGGGATTTCGGGCAGAGCTTCGTAGGTCATTGTGACCTCAACGTCATCGCCTTCTTTCCAGTCTTCGTTAGACATTTTCACGTCAGGCTGCATCGCTGGACGATCGCCGGACTTCTCGAAATGCTCTTGCATGGCACCGTCGATGCTTTCCTGCATCGCTTCGCCCATGATCTTGGGGCCGAACTGCTTTTTCAGCATCGCCATCGGCACTTTGCCTTTGCGAAAGCCCTTCATTTCGACTTCGGGCTGTGCTTCGGCCAGCTTTTCGTTGACCTTGGCCTCCAGCTCGGCGGCTGTCACAGTGATGGCATAGCCGCGTTTCAGACCTTCGTTCAGCGTCTCGTTGACCTGCATGTTAGCTCCATAGGGTAAGGCCGCGCATGTTTTGGCGCGGGCGGAAAAATTTCCGCTCTTCTATTTGGGCCTGCGCCGGGGCGCAAGCGGATTTGGGCCATAGCGCCCGGCTGCCGCGCGATTTAGCGCATAGCAGAGGGGTAAATCACATCCCCAAAGCTTCTTTGTACATTTCAAGCACGGCTTCTTCTTCGGCGATATCATCTTTGTCGCGCTTGCGCAGTGCGATCACCTTGCGGATTACTTTGGTGTCGTAGCCGCGTGACTTCGCTTCGGCCATGACTTCTTTTTGCTGCTCGGCAAGGTCTTTCTTTTCGGAATCAAGCCGTTCGATCCGTTCAATGAACTGACGCAATTCATTGGCAGTGACGCGGTATGTGGCGTCGCCAACGACGTCGGGGGTCTCTGGGTTTGTGTCGCTGTCGCTCATGGCGGGTATCCTGTGTCTGGCAAGGGTCAGCGCCCTGACTAACGCCGCGCCTGCCCCCCCGCAAGCCACACTTGCTCCATGAGCGCAAATCAGATAGCCCGCGCCTTATGGAAAATACATCAACGTCGCTGTTCGAAATTCTCATCTGGGCCGGGGCCGCCATTTCATTGGTCGGGCTGGTCGGGCTGGTCTGGTGCATTGTCCGGGTGACCGGTGCCAAGCGCGCGAAACTTGGCGAAGAAGAAATGCGGGCGGTTCTGCAAAACGTACTGCCGTTGAACCTTGGTGCGCTGTTTCTTTCGGTGATCGAATTGATGATGGTCGTCGTCGGGATATTGCTGGGCTAGATCCGCCCAAGGTCATTTCGTTTTGACCATTTACACATATTCAAAAAAGTATATATATCCGGTTGAACGGTGCAAAGCTTGGCTTTGCGCCCAGTTTTATGCGCAAAATTTGAAATGGATGTAGCATGATTGAGATGGACTGGATTTGGGGCCTGATCGGCGGGCTGACGATTGGCTGCGGCGGCGCGGTTTATCTGTTGGGCAACGGGCGGATCATGGGGGCCAGTGGGATCATCGGCGGTCTTGTTGATGGATCTGGCCGGCATGAATGGGTTGATCGCCTTGCCTTTTTGGCCGCATTGATCATCGCACCCGCACTCGTGGTTTATGCATCGGGCAGTGTGGCCCAAACCAATCTGACCAGCAATATCTTCATGGTTGTTCTGGCCGGTTTTCTGGTCGGGCTGGGCACGCGGATCGGCAACGGCTGCACATCAGGCCACGGCGTCTGCGGTATCTCGCGGCTTAGCCCGCGCGGCATTGTTGCGACCTTGGTTTATATCGCAGCGGGGGCGCTGGTCGTCGTCGTATTGCGCGCCATCTTGGGAGGGCTTTGAAATGCGGCACCTTTTATCACTCGTTTCGGGCGCATTGTTCGGCATTGGCCTTTACCTGTCCGGCATGACCAATACCGACAAGGTTCAGGGCTTTTTAGATTTTTTCGGCAATTGGGATCCGACGCTGGCCTTTGTCATGGGCGGTGCGATCTTGCCAATGGCCGCGGCTTGGGCACTAACACATGGTCGCAAACCGCTGATCGGCGGGAATTTCCCAGAGCGTCCAGAGACCAAATTTGACCGCAAGCTGGTTGTGGGCGCGATTTTGTTCGGGATGGGCTGGGGGCTTGTAGGACTGTGCCCCGGCCCTGCCCTTGCATCGCTAGGGTTTGGCGGGCTTGGCGGGCTGGTTTTTCTAGCAGCAATGCTGGCCGGCATGTTGGTCGCTCCCAAAGCGCGGCAAATGCTGGACAGAGCCTAAGGGGCTGGGGTAGATCAAACCATGGATATGCGTCAAATCACCCCCCGCTTCTTTGCTGCCCCCCAGATTGACCCGGCCGACATGCCGGAGATCGCAAAGGCGGGCATCACCCTGATCCTGTGCAACCGCCCGGACGCGGAAGTGCCCCCAAGCCATCAGCACACCGCAATCCAAGCGGCGGCTGAGGCGGCGGGCATCAAATTTGCGTTCCAGCCGCTGACACATCAGACAATGACGCCGGACATCATCACCCGCAATCGCGACATCAGCGTGGCGCTGGATGAAACCGTGCTGGCCTATTGTGCGTCTGGTACCCGATCAACCATCGCATGGGCCTTGGGTCAGGCGGGCGAACAGCCCGCTGACGACCTGATCGCGGCGGCGCGGGCTGGCGGGTATGACGTCAGCCACATGCGTGGATTGCTTAGCGCCAGCTACGGCTGAAACGCCCCGATACCTAGCCGATGTTAAATTGGCTAGGCACATCACTTTCTTCATCATCTGACATCCCGAACCCGTCTTCGAGACCGGGCAAATCAGACATGTCAGGCATCGTCTCCATCTCCGGCATCTCTGTCATGCCGTCCATGGCAGAGAAATCGGCCATCGGGGACATTTCCGGCAAATCAGACATATCCGGCATCTGGGGCGCATCGTTTTGCCAGTCAGGGGTGGTCATGCCACCACCCTGATGTTCCAAGGCGGGCAGATTGTCAGGGTCATAGACAGCCTCGAACGAGGCATCATATGCACCTTGGGCAGCCAATTCCCCTACATCTTCCGCGCGGCGTTTAGGCGCGTCACGTGTTTTAGCGCGATGTTTCAGACGCAAGGCCCGCATCCCGTCCGATTGTCCAAGCGCCCCAAAACCCAGAACACGGCCATCTTTCGTCCTGACTTGCGCAGAATCAAAAGAAACGGTCCCCAATTCCAATACCTGCCCGATATGCAGGTCGCCTGCGTCGCGAATAGACATGGTAACCTGCGCAAGCGAGACCATCAGATCAGCCTTTAGCTGCAATACAGAGCTGCTGAGCGTTTTGGGCGCGACGGGAACTTCGACGGTTTCACCCTCAAGACTGGGTTGCACCGCCACCGAATGACGGGACGGCACAGGCAGACAAATCACAAGTTCACCCTGGCGGGCCCCCTGCGCCATATCAACGGTCATCCGAAAGACGTGAAATTCTGCCGCGTCCAGCGACAACATCAACAACCGCACATTGTGCGATCTGGCCCCGAACCGGTACCCTGAAAGCACTGCGCGATCTTCGTCAGTTTCCAACAACAAGGTGGCACGCTGAAGCAATGAATCGATCATCGGGGCAGCCAATGCAGCATCCGTGCCGGTCATCGTCCGGGCAGCACCGGTTGGTGCATCAAGCACCTTCCCCATGGTTTGTTGCTGTATCAAGCCGCCGACAAGGGACGGATCAATCATCACTGCCCCGCACAGCCCACGGGGACCATCCATCAGGACAAGCAGGTTTTCATCCTTGAAAATATCCCGACAACTTTCATTATCGACGGTTTCTTGGGTCACCCCGATCGTGGCCAAAGGCAGCGAAAACAGATCATTGCCAACTTTGGACAGGGTCAACCGCAGCGCTTTGGGTACTGAAACAGTGCGGGACTGGTGCAATGCCTGTCCTGCCTGCGTCTTTCGCCGCATCGCTGATTGAAGTTGATCCGTCACCTAATACTCCGCCCGGCACCTGTCCCACTTGCGTCCGTTCTAAAGGCTTAATGGTTACTATGGTCTTTATGCAGATGCAGCGAAGGGGTTTAATTCCGGAAATTTGCCCGGTTGGGTTGTCGGCAACGTCACGCGAAACCCGGTTCCGGGGCTGTCTGACAGATAGGCAATATCACCGCGCAGCCGGGTGATGATCTCGCGACAGATAGCAAGGCCAAGGCCTGCGCCCTCGCCGCCCTGCCCTGCCACGCGGGTGAATTTCTCGAATATCAGATCACGGGCGTCGGCGTCGATGCCTGCACCATTGTCAATAAAATCGACGGCGACCATGTTGCCTGATGTATGCACGCGCACCGACAGACAGGGCGCATCGGACACACAGTATTTCTGCGCATTTGTGATCAGATTGATAAAAACCTGCGACAGCCGGTCCAAATCGGTCTCAAGCGGGATATCTTCGCTGTCACGATCCCTATCAATCGCAATGTCCCGCGTATTGGCGGCGCGTCCCGTCGTAACGGCAATATCCAGCACATCCCGCAGCGATCCGCGTTGTTGGTTCAAGGTTACTTCGCCGTTCTCAAGCACGGAGAGGTCCAGCAGATCGTCCAGCAAACGCGTCAGGCGAATTGTCTCGGAATGGATGATCGACGCATAGCGGGTCTTTTCCTGCGGGCTTAATGCCTCGGCATCGCGCAAAATCTCGGAGAACGACCGGATCGACGTCATCGGTGTCCGTAACTCGTGGCTGACCTGACTAAGAAAACTGTCTTTTTGATGGGATAACTGCGTGAGCTTGTCATTGGCGCGGCGCAGCTTTGCGGCTGTATCGGATAATTCGCGTGATTTCACCTCGAGCTGGCTGGAGTATTCCAGCATTTGCGCCGATTCGTCCGCCACGGCCAACAGATCCTGAACAGATACCGATGCCCCCCCGACCAGCTGCGACACCATCGCATGGGCCGTCGCAGCCCCCACCGAGGCGGCCAGCTCACGCTCAAGAGCCTGTACAAATGCCGGGGTTGGTTCCGGCAGGCCTTCGGATTTTTCCTGAAGCTGCGCTTGCGCCCGAAAGAACGCCTGTGCCTCGGCGGCTCCCAAAATACGCTGCGCCATGATCATCAGGTCTTCGCTGGCGGCAACCGATGCGGTCCAGCCGCGCGCCGGGCTTGAGTGGTCAAAGATGTTCACGAATTGCGCGCCTTGCAGACGCTCGACCGGGGACGGAAAGCTGAACAGCGAACCAATAATAAAGGCCAAGGTGTTCAACGACAGGCTCCAGACCACCGCATGAACCGTGGGGTCAAGCCCGCCCACGCCAAACAGCGCCTGCGGGCGCAGCCAGCCAAGCCCGAAAAGCCCCTGTTCAAGCGTTGCGGCGGACAGCGCCGCACCGGGACCAAAGCTGGGCAACAGCATCGTAAAGACCCACAGCCCAAAGCCGGTGCCCAACCCCCATAGCGCGCCCATCCGCGTGGCCCCACGCCAGAATATTCCGCCCAGCAACACCGGCAAGAATTGCGCTACCCCGCCAAACGAGATCGTCCCGATCGCCGCGAGGGTGCCACTGCCGCCGGACGCACGGTAATAGAAATACCCCAGCGAGATGATGAACAGGATCGATATCCGCCGCGACAAGATCACCACATGGCGCACGTCGCCTGATTGCTGAACGCTGGTCTGCCCCAAGGCCAGCCAGATCGGCATCACGATATGGTTGCTGACCATCGTCGACAGCGCCAGCGTCGCCACGATCACCATCGATGTGGCAGAGGAGAACCCGCCCAAAAATGCGAACATCGCCAGATTATTATGCCCCTGACTAAGCGGCAAGCTAAGCACGAACAGATCAGGGTTGGACCCTGCGGGCAGCAGATCAAGTCCAACAACCGCGATCGGCACGACGAACAGGCTCATCATCATCAGGTACAGCGGAAAGGCCCAGCTGGCGGTCTGTAGATGCCGCTCTTCGTCGTTTTCGACCACCATCACCTGAAACATGCGCGGCAAACACACAAAGGCCGCCGCCGCCAGAAAGGTCAACGCGGCCCAGCGTCCGCCGTCCACCTGCCATGTGCCAATGGCGGATTGATCGATGCGGGTCATCGCCTCGGTCACGCCACCGGCAAGGCCCCAGACGACGAACACGCCCACCGCGATCAACGCCAGCAATTTAACGACAGCCTCTACCGCGATGGCGATGACAACACCGTGGTGACGTTCGTTTACGTTCAGATTGCGGGTGCCGAACAATACGGTGAACAGCGCCAGACCGATGGCAATCCAGAATGCCGCTTGGGCGGTGTTGATCGGATCAGCCTGCCCATCCAACACGCCGTTTGCAACACCCGTCGGGGCCGCGAAAATCGACAGCGACAAGGTAACCGATTGCAATTGCAAGGCAATATAGGGCGTGACACCGATTACCGCCATCACGGTGACCAGAATGGCCAGCAGGTTCGATTTACCATAGCGCGATGAAATCAGATCAGCGACAGATGTGACCCGGTGCGACCGGCCAATCCGCACCAAACGCCGCAACAGCCACCACCATCCGATCATCACAAGGCTGGGCCCCAGATAAATCGTCACATATTCCAGCCCCGACCGCGCTGCATAGCCAACCGCCCCGTAAAACGTCCAACCGGTACAATAGATCGACAGCGACAGTGTATAAACCAAGGGCGAGCGCAGCAGCCAATCGCCCCGCCCGCGGATCGCGGCGCGTTCGGCGGCAAAGGCCACCATAAACAGCCCCACCACATACAGCAGGCACACTGCGATCAGCTGATTGAGGGATACCATCAGTTTTGGGCTTCTTGGACAATCTGGCGCGCCGTGCGCCGCCACAACAAGCACCCCAAAACAATGCCGCCCAGCCAGACGCCAAAGATATAACGCACTGCATGGGACATCGGCACCGCCACCGCATCACCGGAATCTTGTACCGGCCAAAGCAGTGGCACCATCCAGAACGCCAACATCAACAAAGGCAACAGCCGAACCGCATCCATCATACGGCGAAACCGGTAACTGCGCCGTTCCAGAAACAACGGAGATCCCGGCCTGTTGGTCATGCGCTCAGCGATCCCGGAGCCGTTAGCTCATGCACGGCGTTGATCATCTCTTCGTTGGAAAACGGTTTCGTCATGAAACGGCTAACCCCGGCGAGTTCTGCCATCTCGCGGTCACGGGCATGGCCGCGCGCCGTCAGCATCAGAATTGGCATATCCGTGAACCTAGCATCGGCGCGCAGTTCCTTGAGGATTTCAAACCCGCTTTTACCCGGCAGCATCACATCAAGCATCACCAGATCGGGTTTGGCGTTGCGGATCACTTCGACGGCGGCATTGCCATTCGCCAAGGTTTCAACCCGCCAGCCTTCTCGGCCCAGCAAGAACCTGATCGCCTCCGCGATGTTTGTCTCATCCTCGACGAGCACAACGTGCTTTGCCATCGGTATATCCCTCCGCTTTTGGCCACGGCCCCCTTATCTGGGGGTCTCGACGGGCCGAAGTTTACGATGCACCGATTTTTCATCCCTGTCAAAAGCATGATACCCCTACCTTCAGACACCATCATACAGGATCGACGGTTCACGCCGCGCAGCACAGCCGTCTCGCGGGCAGGTCCGACAGGTCGCGCCGACATCCTGTCTGGCGCTGGACACATCCCGCGCCGGCAGGATCAACATCACCGCCTGCATCAACGGCGGCGTGTTATAACTTGCGGGGCCAACTGTTTCGCAGGTCGCGATGCAGTCGAACTCTGCTGACGCCCGCCCAAGTTGGTGTAGCCGTTCACGCGCCACGACGCCAATCTGCCCCAGAACCGAAAACAAAGGCCACATCGGGCAACACGCCCCGAAACGCGGCACCACAAACCCGTCAATGGACTTGCGAAAGATAACCGTCCCGGAACGGTCGCACACCAACAGCCCTGCGCCCAATTCCGGCACCGACGCCATGCGGCGCAAGATGCGGGCGACGGGCAGGTTCAGGCGTGCAGCAAGAGCGACGGGATCGGGCCCCAAGGCTTCCAGCCCGGCCCTGAGGTCAGAGAGAGACAGGGCATCGGCATCGCGCGCCACTTGTTGCAAAACATTCCCCGCGATGTGACGCGCCGCAACGCTTTGCAATTCGGGGGCGGCTTTGGTCAGCTTTTCGATGGCACCCACATCATGCCCTGCAACCTCTAGCGTGGCAAAGCTGAAACGGTGGGCTTCCAGGAACGCCTCGACCTCCTCTTGGGGGGAATTGGCGACCGATGACGCCTCGGGGTCGGCCTCAAGATACCCGACCAACGCTTGGGCACTGTCGGCCAGGCGGCGGCTGTCCTGATCTATGTTGACATGAAAGCGGTCGCGCCATTCCGGTTCAAGCGTCTTGGTATCGGCAAGGATCGACGCCGTCGACCGGATCGCGGCAGCTGTGGTCAGCAGTTCATGCATCGACGCCGCAAGATGCGGGTCATGCGCCAGACGGTCGGTCAGGGTCTCCACCGTACGCTCCAGCGTTGCAATGCGGCGCTGCGCGGTGGCCAAAACATCGGCCCAACCGGGAAAACGGCCCGCAAACTCATCGGCACGTCCCGCTTCGGGTCCGGTCAGGCCCGCACTATCGGCGGCCTCGCGCAGGGACCCGATCAAGGCAGCCTCGGCCCCTTCGGTCAGGGCGGTTGGTTCGACGCCAAGCGCGCTTGCGATGTTTAGCAGCAGCTTTCCGCCGATTCTGCGCCGGTTGTGTTCGATCAAATTCAGGTAGCTGGCTGAAATACCGATCACATTGGCAAGGTCTGCTTGCTTCTGCCCTGCCATGATCCGCCGCTCGCGGATACGACTGCCGGTCAGCGCCTCACGCGACAAAAGTCGTAGATCCTGAATTAGCGCGCGATTTCAACGGCTTTCTGCAATGCAACATCATAAAATTTACAATCTCCCTACTGACTTAGCGAATATGTTTACAGAATAAGTGTTTTTATCAAGGGGCTTATTGATTGGTTTTCAGTTTTCACATCTTATCCTATTTGCACCTCTGTGCATCGCGTACATGGACAATAACCATGACGCGGTTTCAACAATTGGGAGGAAATACATGTCATTTTCGAATTTGACACGTCGTGGTCTGATCAAGACCGGTGCCGTTGCAGGCGCTGGTCTTGCTCTGCCGACGTATCTTAGCGCTGCGGCGCATTCCGGCTTCACCAACGCGCCACAGGGCGACACGGTAACGCTGGGCTTTAACGTTCCACAATCCGGTCCCTACGCGGACGAAGGCGCAGACGAACTGCGCGCATTCGAACTGGCGGTCGAGCACCTGAACGGCATGGGCGACGGCGGCATGCTGCAAACCTTCAGCTCAAAAGCGCTGGACGGTACAGGCATCATGGGCAAGAAAGTCCAGTTCGTCACCGGCGACACGCAGACAAAATCCGACGCGGCACGTGCCTCGGCACAGTCGATGATCCAAAAAGACGGCGCAATCATGATCTCCGGTGGCTCGTCCTCGGGTGTGGCTGTTGCTGTTCAGGGCCTGTGCCAAGAAGCTGGCGTGCTCTTCATGGCGGGTCTGACCCACTCGAACGACACAACAGGTAAAGACAAGAAGGCCAACGGTTTCCGTCACTTCTTTAACGCCTACATGTCTGCTGCCGCTTTGGCACCGGTTCTCAAGAACCTCTATGGCGATGACCGCAAGGTTTACAGCCTGACAGCCGACTATACATGGGGCTGGACGCAGCAGGAATCGATCCAAGCCGCAACCGAGGCAATGGGTTGGGAAACCATCAACGACGTGCGCACACCGCTCGCCGCGACTGACTTCTCCTCCTATATCGCACCAGTTCTGAACTCCGGTGCCGATGTTCTGGTTCTGAACCACTACGGCGGGAACATGGTTAACTCCTTGACCAACGCTGTT
>NZ_JBFEKM010000143.1:0-10726 GCF_041552635.1 Sulfitobacter sp. | reverse complement strand
TTGGAAGTGCGCCTTCAATTTCACGTCTTATGCTTAGATATCTCATGAAAAAATGCTCTCGCAATTCGGTGTTTTCGCTCACCTCGAAGCACATTCATACACTCAAGCTGCTTATCAACACGACCGTAAACTACGGGGCCATTCAGAGCTGAGGGGCTTCAATCTCACCTTTTATGTAGTCTCTGGGTCATGTTTGCAGCAGACATGCGAAGAACATCAAGATATGGCAAGGGCAATAGGCCAAGTATCTATATACTGATTGAATCTCATCTTCGCGGGATCTTCACCCCGATTCCGAGACAACTTTATCCCGATTTACAAAACGCTTAATGGGTCCAAGCTCCGCGACGTGCCGTTGCGAAGTTTTCGCCGTAGCCGCCGGGGCGGATGTTTACACGGCGTTTGTGGGGCTCTTGGACGACCGCATCAATCCCATGGGCGCGGGCGTATTCGACCGCTTCTTCCTTGGTCTCGAACCGCAGCTTGACTTGGGTCTGCGTGTCACTCGAAGACGTCCACCCCATCAGCGGGTCAACTTCACGCGCACTTTCCTGATTGAACTCAAGCAGCCAGATGTGAGTCTTGGCAGTCCCAGAGGACATGGCTGTTCGTGCAGGTTGGTAAATGCGAGCGCGCATAGGGAATTCTCCGGCTGGTTCAGATCTTATATCGGTCATTTTGGCCAAAGGATCAAGCGATCACCGCCAATCCTAAACATTTCGCGTTACAAATGCTGCGTTGCAGCATATGCTGAAAGGACGCGCAACGGAGCAAGCAAATGAATCCCCTGAACCTAATGAAATTAAGCACGCAGATGGCATCCTTGATGTTGGACACCCAAGCTGTGATGACCCTCCGTCTTATGGGTATGGCGGGCGCGCTCCCCCATGCGCGTGGCGAAAATGAACGCATGGTTAATGAAAAAGGTCCCGCTATGGCCAAAGCCTATGCCGCAGCCACCAAGGCCGCCATCGGAGGGGGCAGACCTGATCAAATCATGACCGCCGCAATGGAACCGGTCAGCAAAAAGGTGCGCGCCAATCGCAAGCGCCTGACAAAGTAGGGCCTTGCCCCCCTTGATCCTGACGCAAAAAATGACACCTTAGGGGCAACACCCAAAGGAACCTGCCATGGCCTATGCCCATTCCGACAGCCTACCGGAACGCAAAGACGCATTCCTGTCAAATCCCGCACCCGATGTGCGCGAACGCCCCAAGCTTGAGGGCGGAAAACGGTTTGTTTTATCGACAGAATTTGAACCGGCGGGCGATCAGCCAACCGCAATCAAAGAACTGTCCGAAGGCGTGCGGTCAGGTGAACGGGATCAGGTGCTGCTGGGGGCTACCGGCACCGGCAAGACGTTCACGATGGCCAAGGTGATAGAGGAAACGCAGCGCCCCGCGATCATCCTTGCCCCGAACAAGACCTTGGCCGCGCAGCTTTATGGCGAATTCAAAGGGTTCTTCCCCGAGAACGCCGTCGAGTATTTCGTCAGCTATTATGACTATTACCAACCCGAGGCCTACGTCGCCCGGTCCGATACCTTTATCGAGAAGGAATCGCAGATCAACGAACAGATCGACCGGATGCGCCACTCGGCCACGCGCGCGCTGTTGGAGCGTGACGATGTAATCATCATTGCGTCGGTATCGTGCATTTACGGCATCGGGTCCGTTGAGACCTACGGTGCGATGACGCAGGATCTGAAAGCCGGGTCAACCTACGACCAGCGTCAGGTGATCGCTGATCTGATCGCCCAGGCCTATAAACGCAACGATGCGGCGTTCCAGCGCGGCACTTTCCGCGTGCGTGGCGATAGCCTCGAGATCTTTCCGGCCCACCTTGAGGATCGTGCGTGGCGATTGTCTTTCTTTGGCGAAGAACTGGAAAGCATCACGGAATTCGACCCGCTGACCGGTGAAAAAACCGGCACCTTTGACCAGATCCGCGTCTATGCCAACAGCCACTATGTGACGCCGAAACCGACCATGAACCAAGCGGTGATCGGCATCAAAAAAGAACTGCGCATGCGATTGGACCAGTTGGTTGGCGAAGGTAAACTGCTGGAAGCGCAACGGCTTGAACAACGCTGCAACTTTGACCTTGAGATGTTGGAAGCGACCGGCGTCTGCAACGGGATCGAAAACTATTCGCGCTATCTGACGGGCCGCGCGCCCGGAGAGCCGCCCCCCACCCTGTTCGAATTCATTCCCGACAATGCAATTGTGTTTGCCGACGAATCACACGTGTCGGTCCCGCAGATCGGCGGCATGTATAAAGGTGACTTTAGGCGCAAAATGACGCTGGCTGAACACGGCTTCCGGCTGCCCTCTTGCATGGACAACCGCCCGTTGAAGTTCGAGGAATGGGACGCCATGCGCCCGCAATCGGTGTTCGTATCCGCCACGCCCGCAGCATGGGAAATTGAACAGACCGGCGGCATTTTCACGGAACAGATCATTCGCCCGACGGGCCTGATTGACCCAATGATCGAAATCCGCCCCGTTGAAATGCAGGTCGATGACTTGTTGGACGAGGTGCGCAAGGTCGCCGCCGACGGTTTCCGCACGCTGTGCACAGTCTTGACGAAACGCATGGCCGAAGACCTGACCGAATACATGCATGAACAGGGCATTCGCGTGCGCTATATGCACAGCGATATCGACACCATCGAACGGATCGAAATTCTGCGCGACCTGCGGCTTGGCGCTTTTGACGTGCTGATCGGGATCAACCTTTTGCGCGAGGGTCTGGATATTCCCGAATGCGGACTGGTGGCGATATTGGACGCGGATAAAGAAGGGTTCTTGCGTTCAGAAACCTCGTTGATCCAGACGATTGGCCGCGCGGCGCGCAACGCCGAAGGCCGCGTGATCATGTATGCCGACCGCATCACCGGCTCGATGGAACGCGCGATGGGCGAAACCGATCGTCGCCGCGCCAAGCAGGTCGCCTATAACGAACTGCACGGCATTACGCCCACGACGGTCAAGAAAAACGTCGATGACATTCTTGCGGGCCTCTACAAGGGCGACGTCGACATGAACCGCGTGACCGCCAAGATCGACAACCCGCTGGCTGGAGGCAACCTGAAAACGGTGCTGGACGGGTTGCGCACCGACATGCGCAAGGCCGCCGAGAACCTAGAGTTCGAAGAAGCCGCCCGCTTGCGTGACGAGGTCAAACGCCTTGAAGCTGTCGATCTTGCAATCGCGGATGATCCGATGGCGCGCCAATATGCCGTCGACAAGGCAGTGGATGACGCGCAAAAGGCGTCAGGCCGGTCAACCGGCGGACGTGGTGGCATGCGCGGCGGCAAATCACGTTATGGCGGGAAAAAGCGTTAGGGTTTTATTTCCCGTCAGATCACCTTTTTGGGCCGATGAGGATCGGGTTTGATTCGCTTTTGAAAGCGGAACCGGGCGTATTTCTGCGATCACAATTCATCAAATC
Source organism: Sulfitobacter sp. (assembly GCF_041552635.1). GTDB lineage: Bacteria > Pseudomonadota > Alphaproteobacteria > Rhodobacterales > Rhodobacteraceae > Sulfitobacter. The sequence goes on along the minus strand of NZ_JBFEKM010000143.1, from coordinate 7,273 downwards.
TTAGAAACGTTCACAAAATTGGGAACGATTCAAAGCCGCGACACGTTGACCCAGCAGAACAACTTAAAAGGAGAACGACAATGGAATATGGTATTCTGGGTCTGATCATACTTATCGCTGACATCTACGCAATCATCAAAGTTCTTGGCTCAGGTGCCTCGACATTGTCGAAATTGCTTTGGATCGTCGGCATCGTTATTTTCCCTGTCTTGGGCTTTATCGTATGGCTGATTGCAGGTCCAAAAGGCGGCGCAGTGAACGTCTAAGTGACGATACATTGAACGACAAAAAACCCGCAGATAGCTCTGCGGGTTTTTTGCTATTTGTAGTTTATTTATTATAAATTATACGCATATTCCTAAATTTCCTTTAGCATGTTTCCCGAAAGGTCGGTGCTTTGAACATGCTTCGTATTCTGGTGTTTCTATTTTCAGTTTTGCTGGCGCATTCGGCTTTTGCCGGTGCGTGGCTACGCGAAAAAGAAACCGGCTTTTCGTCTTTGACCGTCAGTGGCTCAATGTTTCGGGAATTTGGCCAGACCACCTATCTTGAATACGGCGTGCGCGACGACGTGACCTTGGGGGCCGACGTGGGGTTTCTTGCGTTACCGGATGGCAGTCGGTCCGATTATGCGACGCTGTTTATACGCCGCCCTATCGGGGTTCAGGACGGCCCAAACGTCTGGGCATATGAACTGGGTATCGGTGCGGGCTGGACCGGTGAAACCGTCAATCCCTATCTGCGCACCGGGATTTCATGGGGGCGCGATTTTACCCTTGGCAAGCGTGGCGGCTGGATGGGTGTTGATGCAGCAATCCAGTGGGACGTCTACGATACCAATCATCTTATCAAACTCGACAGCACGGTCGGCATGAACTTCAACGACCGGTTCTCGGGGATGGTTCAGATATTCCACGCACGCGTGAATGACAACGCGATCACCTCGATCGCGCCGTCCATTATTTTTCGCCCCTTAAAAAACAAGTCACACATCAGGCTAAAAGTCGGGACTGAAACGCAAATCGGCAACTCTAAGGCGACAACGTTCAAGGTCTCTTTCTGGCGCGATTTCTAGGCCCCACACACCACGCATGAGGGGCCAGAAATCCGGTTAGCGCTTGTCCATACGCGCCTGCATAAAAATCGCACCTTTAACGCTGGTGTTCCAAACCAGATGCAGCAGATCCCGATCTGGCCCTTGGTCCGTCAGCACATATGGATGCGAGAACTGCGCAACATTCGAAGTGTTACGCACAGGCCCGTCCATCGTGATGCTATCCACCGCAATCGCCCAACCACCAAAGGGAAACCGATCTGCGATATCCACGACCCAAGTCTGCGCATGGCTTGCTTGCGAATGTTCCACCTGCACGGGGTTGGCCACGGGATAATTCACGCCGTGGAACGAATTGCCGGTGATTTCGATATTCCGCATCCGCGAGAAATCCATATCCGCATAGGTCGTGTCGATACGTTCGACGTGATCAATCGGGCCGTTCAAACTGCGGAACCGGTTGTCAGTGATCGTCAAACCGTTGATGACATGCCCTGCACCGTGCGGTTTGATCACGATATAGCTGAACCACGGTGCCACCTCGCCCGACAAAAAGATGTTGCCGGTAATAGACAAAGAGCTGAACGAATATTCGCTGCTGTATTCAGGGGCAGGATCCTGTTCGTTGGTCCATTCGATAAAGCAGTTATCGACATAATTGCCATGGATCACCGATCCGGTGTGTTGCGCGGCAATGATCAATCCGGCCGAACGGATGCCATTCGTTACCGTGTCACCCTGGAAAAAGTGATTGCCCGTGATGATGTTGTTTTGTCCGGCCACCAGCGCAAAATGCCGGAAACGGGTCGCGCGGTTGTCACGGATTTTCACATCATTGGCATTACAGTTGATCGCGATGCTTTTGCGCTCCGAAACGTTCAACCCGTCTTCGGAGGACAGGAACTGGCAGCGGTCAATAAACATGCCCTGACATCCGCCACCAGTGGACGTGACACCGCGGTCCTTGGGCCGCGAAACAAAGCAATCGCGCATGTGGAACGTCACCCCGGATGGTGCCAGATTTATGCCGCTCGCGACGTTGTTGCACTGGAATTCGATATCAGACAGAACGAACTTGCTCAGCGAACCGTAGTTGCTGAAATCAAGCATGTACTGAAAGCGCGAAAAGGTGAAATTCTGTGTGCCAGCCGCATCGAACAGTGGGGCGTTCAGGGTAATTTCCTTGGTGGCAATGTTAACGTCACGGACATAGATTTCCCGCCCGACGCCATTGCCGCTCATGTGAGACCCGATCGGGATGTTGGCCACATTGGTCACATTGGTTAGCTTGCGCGCGTCAGACGGCGAATACGTCCCCTGCGAGGTCACCGTCACTGTATCCCAATTTCCGTTGCTGGCCGCCTCGAACTGGCCGTTGCGGATAACCCGGCGCGTTGAATAGCTGGTTCGTTCAGGGGTTGCCGCCTGCATATCAATCGGCCCGGTCACATACACCTTGCGCCCCCCCATATCGAGAGATTCATGGTCCGAGTTGCTGAGCAACGCTTGAAACGCTTTGCGAAAGGCGATTTCTTCCGTCTCGAATGCGTCAATATAATGCGGCAGATCAAAGTTGTGACGAAGCGACAAGATCGCCGTCGCAGGCATGACCACCTTGCCTTCGAACAACGTCTCGGTGTCAAAAGTCACATCGCCGTTCAGACGAAAAAGTCCCTTGGGGACTAGCACGCTGCGCCCGTCCGACGCTGCATTCGCCGCGTTGAAAGCAGCGGTGTCATCGGTCACGCCATCCCCCACTGCGCCAAAGTCACGCACATCAACCTGCGCCAGCATATCCAGCAAGAACGCGCTGGTGATGTCGTCGATTTGCAAATCGTCAATCCGGACAACACCGCCGTTTTGCCCTGTCATATCAAGGCCGAAATGCCCGTAGACCGGGTTCGTCCCCCAAACCATATCGACGCCGCCGCGCTGGCCGGACCCGACGATGGCGCTGATTTCAACCACCTCGCCGTAGCTTGTCAGTTGAACCGACGTACCAAATTCGACCAGCCCACCCACGCGCGCACCATTGCCAAGTGCGGGATACCCCGCAATCCGGACCGATGGCAGGTTACCACTGATCGCCTTGACCTTTGCTGTGATGCGCAGATAGCAGCCCGGCAGCAGCGGCGTTTGCCCCATATAGCGCAGCTTTTGCGTACCTTGCGTTTTGATCAACTCAAGCGCGCCGCCAAAATCCTGATCCGCCGGAATAAATGCGGCGTTAATCGCATTGGCGTAGGTATCAGATCCTGACGTGCCATCACCGCTTGAATACACATCAAGCCCGTTTGCAAACGCTGCGGGTGTGAAAACCACCCCATCTGTAATCGCCTTGTTCATCAAATTCCCTTTCAAAGATCCACCGCAAGCCCTACCGGCCCGCCGCCCCACCAGTTGCGAAACTCCGGCAGCCACCGGCACGGGGTCTGGGATACGCACCTGCGGTTAATCGGGTCTAAGACCACCGCGCGCTTAAACGGGAAAACCCGCCTCGATTGTACGAGGCGGGTAAGGGGTCGCATTAAAAGGTTTGGCTTGGTTCAGGCTGTCACAGAAGGCGCGTCCAACAGTTGAACCCCGGATATACGCCAACCGTCATCCGTCTGGGTCATCTGATAGTCCAGCATATGGACAAAGCCCTTTTGGTCCGTGACCTGTACTTTTTGCCACAAGGCACCTGCAATTTCACGCAGCTCAAGATATTTCACCTCGGCAGGGCGGTGAACCATCGGATAGCCCGTGGTCACCATGCGTTTAAAATTCTCGGGCGATTGGAAAAGCATCTGTAACGTCGGGCTGGCGAATTGAAACGCGCCCTCGAAATCATCTGCCTTAAAGGCGTCGAATTGCTGGCTGATGGTGCCTTCGATCTCGGCCTGTTGGGCCGACGCGCCAAAGGCCATAAACAGCGTCAGCAACGCCCCGAAAAGAACCGAAACAAATAGGCTGCGCATTGGCTGTCTCCCTGTGGTGATGCGGTTAAACCTAAGTCACGCACACCACAGGGCAAGAGTTTCATTCAGCGGTCAGCTTGCCCGCCAGCGCGTCATCAATCAGCGCAATGGTTTCATCCACACCGTAAAGTGCGATAAACCCACCAAACCGCGGGCCTTGGCTGGCCCCCAGCAACACTTCGTACAGCGCCGTGAACCAATCGCGCAGTGGATCGAACCGTTCCTTGCCAACGGCAAAGACCATGGTCTGCAATGCTTCGGCGTCCAATCCACCGTCCCAAGTTTTTAACTGCGCCTGCAAGTCCTCCAACGCTTCACGCTCAAGGTCAGTCGGCGCGCGGAACACTTTGGTCGGCTTCACAAAGTCGTTGTAATACCGCACAGCATGAGCTGCCGCAGCGTCCATGCCAGGGTTGCCTTCGGGCGTGGCATCAGGTGCATAGCGCTGGATAAAGCCCCAAAGTTGCGATTTCTCCTCGGCAGAGGATACCGATGCCAGGTTCAGCAGCATCGAATAGGGCACAACCATATCGGACTTTGGCACATCGCCGCCGTGGATATGCCAGACCGGATTGTTCAACTTGGCCTTGTCGTCCTGACCTTCATAGGCCCGCAACTGCTGGTGATATTCATCGACGGCCTTGGGAATCACGTCGAAATACATCCGCTTGGCGGTCTTTGGCTTGAGGTACATAAAATAAGACAGCGATTCCGCGCTGGCATAGGTCAGCCATTCATCAATCGTCAGGCCATTACCCGATGATTTGGAGATTTTGTGTCCATCCTGATCCAAGAACAGCTCATAAGTGAAATGCTCGGGCGCTTTGCCGCCCAAGATGCGGCAGATGGCGTCATAAATCGGGGTGTTGGTGCTGTGATCCTTGCCGTACATTTCAAAATCGACATCCAGCGCGGCCCAGCGGGCACCGAAATCGGGCTTCCATTGCAGCTTTACGTTGCCACCGGTCAGCGGCAGGGTCATTTCGGTCCCGTCTTCGTCGTCAAAGGTGATCGTACCTTCCTTGGCGTTCACCTCTTTCATCGGCACATACAAAACACGGCCCGTTTCGGGGTGGATCGGCAAAAAGATCGAATAGGTCTGGCGGCGCTCTTCGCGCAAGGATTTCAGCATCACGGCCATGATCTCGTCGTATTTCTCGGCGGCACGCAAAAGCACCTCGTCAAACTGGCCGGAACGATAGAATTCCGTGGCCGAAATGAATTCGTATTCAAAGCCGAACGTATCCAGAAAACGCCGCAACATCGCATTGTTATGTGCACCAAAGCTTTCGTGCGTGCCAAACGGATCAGGCACCGATGTCAACGGTCGTTGCAGATGTTCTGCCAATGCTTCGGGGTCGGGCACGTTGCCCGGAACCTTGCGCATGCCATCCAGATCGTCCGAGAAACAAATCAAACGTGTAGGAATGTCACTAATCAGCTCAAAAGCGCGTCGTACCATCGTGGTGCGCGCAACTTCGCCGAAGGTCCCGATATGGGGCAAACCCGATGGTCCATAGCCGGTCTGAAACAAGACATATCCCTTCTCGGGGGCCTTTTTTGCATAGCGTTTCAACACCCGGCGTGCTTCCTCAAAGGGCCACGCTTTGCTGGTTAGGGCTGCTTCACGCATCTGCGACATGTCTTGTTTTCCATCATTTTCGCCCCGCACCCAATGCGCGCAAGCAGCCCGTACCTATTGCGTCCCCGAAGGGGCGTCAATAATCTGTGCCAATACAGCTTCTTGGAGAGGAAATCCCATGACCGAAGATACATCCCTGACGCTCAGCGCGCAGGATTGCCTCGTGGCACTGATGATCGCAGTGTCGGCGTCGGATGAGGATATCCGCACCACCGAGCTGATCAAGATCGAGACCGCTGTGAATGTGCTGCCGATCTTTGCAAAATATGACGTCGACCGGATCAGCACCGTCAGCCAGATGGTTTTCGATTTATTTGAACAAGAAGACGGGCTTGATGCTTTGTTCGGCCTGATCAAAGGCGCTTTGCCGGACCGGTTGAACGAAACCGCCTATGCGTTGGCCTGCGATGTCGCGGCAGCAGATGGCAGATTGGAAGAAGCCGAATTGCGCCTGCTCGAAGAAATCCGCTACGAGCTGGATCTGGACCGGCTTCACGCTGCAGCCATCGAACGCGGTGCTCGGGCGCGCCATGTTATGTAGTTCACCGGAATTTTCGAAAAAAAAAGCGGGTTCTCACGCTTCGTGATATGCACCCCATCTCTCGATAAGGCTTTGCTGCAACCGTTTGGCGTTCACATTCCATGCACGGCCCCCATCAGGGTTTGCACGCTGCGCACGTGTGATCGTGGCGCGGCGCGGTTCATCAGCGCAGAAAATAGCAAACGCCATTTCCCGCCCGTTCGGTCCCGTCATATACCCCGCAAGGGTCGATACAAAGTTCAACGTGCCGGTCTTTGCGACGACATTGATCGGGTGATTGCTTAAGGGTTTACGCTTTGCATCCCGCATCAGGATCGTCTTGAGGATCGGCTTCAAGACACCCGACCCGCTCACCTTGATCAATGCCGCCACCATATCTTGGACCGAAACACGGCTGTCGTCGCCCAACCCCGAATGATCCACCAGCGCGGGGTTGCTCATCCCCAGTGCCCCCTTGGCCCAGCGGTTCATCTCGGCTGCTGATTCTTTCAACGTGCCGGGCTTTTGGCCACGCGCCTGAGTGGCCGCAAGACCCGCCATTTCCGCCGTCAGATTGGTCGAATATTTTAGCATGTCCCGCATGATATCACGCAGCGGGGCGCTTTGCTGTGCCACCAGAACGGCCCCTACGGGCCGCGTCTTGGTCATGGCCAGCCCGCGCAGCCGAATGCCTTGCGCGCCTGCCATCGTGACAAAGACATCGCCAGCATAAAGCCCCGGTTTACGCACCGGCAGCCACCGCGCCCCGCCCCCGCCCAACGCCGGCTTGGCCACGGTCCAATTGTCGCGCGCACCCCCGTCGCTGTAAGTATAAAGTGGTGAAGCACGATCGGTTATCTGCATCGCAGCCATCGTAACTGCGGGGCGGTACTTTTCGGACCGGCCGTCCATGGTTACGGCATACCCCCCACTCGCGCGCTTCCATTCGAAATGCACCCGGTTAAAGTTCAAGGCCACGCCTGTCACCGCAGGGTTGTAGCTGACATAGTCAGGCTGGTTAGGGTCAATTCCATCCAGCACCGGCAGGCTACCCTCGTAGACGTAAAAGGTGCCTTTAACACTGCGCACACCCGCTT
>NZ_JBFEKM010000142.1:0-10750 GCF_041552635.1 Sulfitobacter sp. | reverse complement strand
GGCGTGCCAACAAACGACGAGGGCGATGTCGCGATCCGGCGGGGATCGGCGGCGATGATGCTGGGCTATTGGCAGCGCCCCGAAGCGACCGCCGAGAAATTCAAAGGCGACTGGATGATCACCGGCGACCGCGGCATTTGGCAAGGCGACTATCTGCGCTTTGTCGGCCGCGAGGATGATGTGATAACATCAAGCGGTTACCGCATCGGCCCAGCCGAGATTGAAGATTGTCTGATGACCCATCCGGATGTTGCGACCTGCGGTGTTGTGGGCAAGCCCGACGCCCTGCGCACCGAAATCGTCAAAGCCTACGTCGTGCGTAAAGAGGGCAGCGCAGTGGATGCCGAAATTCTGCAAGACTGGTGCAAAACCCGTCTGGCCAGCTATTCCTATCCCCGCGAAATTACCTTTCTGGACGCGCTGCCCATGACCGTCACGGGCAAGGTGATCCGCAAGGACCTCAAGGCGCGCGCCATTGCCGAGCAAACCCAATGACCGCCGACACACGACCCCATTCAAGGAGACCCACATGAAGCTGACCTCGCAGGCGCTGCCCTCATCCGAAGGCTTCAAAGCCAACGAAGCCGCCCATCTTGACGCGTTGCAAACCGTGCGCGACGCCGCCGAGGCCGCCGCATTCGGAGGCGGAGAGAAATCCCGCGCCCGCCATGAGAGTCGTGGCAAGATGCTGCCGCGAGAACGGGTGGCGAACCTGCTCGATCCCGGATCGCCTTTCCTTGAGGTCGGCGGGCTGGCCGCACACGGGCTTTATGGCGGCGCTGCCCCTTGTGCGGGCGTGATCGCGGGCGTGGGGCAGGTGCATGGCATCGACTGCATGATCGTTTGCAATGACGCGACGGTAAAGGGGGGCACCTATTTCCCGATGAGCGTCAAAAAACACCTGCGCGCCCAGGAAATCGCCGAGGAAAACCATCTGCCCTGCATCTATCTGGTCGACAGCGGCGGCGCGAACCTGCCCAATCAGGACGAGGTGTTCCCCGACCGTGACCACTTTGGCCGGATTTTTTATAATCAGGCGCGGATGAGCGGCAAGGGCATCCCCCAGATTGCCGTCGTGATGGGGTCGTGTACGGCGGGCGGAGCCTATGTGCCTGCCATGTCCGACGTGTCGATTATTGTGAAGGAACAGGGGACAATTTTCCTTGCCGGTCCGCCGCTGGTCAAAGCCGCGACAGGTGAAGTCGTGACCGCCGAAGACCTTGGCGGCGGTGATGTTCACACGCGTTTGTCCGGTGTGGCTGATTATCTGGCCGAGGATGACGCCCATGCGCTGGCGCTTGCGCGTCGTGCTGTGGCAGGCCTCAACCGCGCCAAGCCTGCAACGGTGCAATGGCAACTCAGCGAAGAGCCCGCCTATGACCCTGCCGAGATGTTGGGCGTGGTGCCTGCCGATCTGCGCACGCCTTACGATATCCGCGAGGTGATCATGCGGCTGGTCGATGGCAGCCGGTTTGACGAATTCAAATCGCGCTATGGCGAAACGTTGGTCTGCGGTTTTGCCCATGTCAAAGGCTGCCCTGTGGGCATCATCGCCAACAATGGCGTTCTGTTTTCGGAATCCGCACAGAAAGGCGCGCATTTCGTTGAGCTGTGTTCGCAGCGCAAAATCCCGCTGGTGTTCTTGCAAAATATCACCGGTTTCATGGTGGGCCGTAAATACGAAAACGAAGGCATCGCACGGCACGGGGCCAAGATGGTCACTGCCGTAGCATCCACCAACGTGCCGAAAATCACCATGCTGGTGGGCGGATCATTCGGGGCGGGCAATTATGGCATGGCGGGGCGGGCCTATTCCCCGCGCTTTATGTGGACATGGCCGAATTCGCGGATATCCGTGATGGGCGGCGCACAAGCGGCAGGGGTTTTGGCCACGGTCAAACGCGACGCGATTGAACGCGCTGGCGAAAGCTGGAGCGCCGAAGAAGAGGCCAAATTCAAGCAGCCCACGATTGATATGTTCGAAGAACAATCCCATCCGCTTTATGCCTCGGCGCGGCTGTGGGATGACGGCGTGATCGACCCGCGCAAAAGCCGCGATGTGCTGTCGTTGTCGCTGAGGGCCAGTTTGAATGCACCGATTGAGGACACACGCTTTGGCGTGTTCCGGATGTAAGGGGATCGCCATGACAAAAACATTACAAGAGATCGTCGATGCCAATCCTGACGCGGAAACATTCCGCTTTGGCGACAACCCGAAACTATGCGCCGAAATCATTGCCTTGGTGCGTGCCGGCAAAAAGACCGCCACCTGCGAGGCCGCATCGGCCTATGGCGCAGGCGGCGATGCATACCCCGAAGTCGGCCGCCGCGACATTGCGCTGAACTGGGATGGCACGCCTGCCTTTATGGTAGAGACGGTTGAAGTTTCCACCCGCCGTTTCAACGAGATGGACGCCGAATTTGTCGCCGCACAAGGCGAGTTCCGTGATCTTGAGCATTGGCGCGCCAGTTATGAAGCCTATTTCCACCGCACCGGCGGATTCAAGTCTGACATGAAGTTAATGTGCGAACGCTTCACCCTGATCGAGGACTACGCCTGATGTTTGATACAATTTTAATTGCAAACCGTGGCGAGATTGCCTGCCGCGTGATGGAAACGGCCCAAGCGATGGGCGTGCGTTGTGTGGCGGTGTATTCGGACGCAGACCGGTCGGCCAAGCATGTCGCGATGGCCGATACCGCGGTGCATATCGGCGGCTCTGCCCCGGCGGACAGTTATCTGCGGGGCGATGTGATCATTCAGGCGGCACTGGATACCGGCGCGCAGGCGATCCATCCGGGCTATGGATTTCTGTCCGAGAACCCGGATTTTGTGGATGCGGTCGAAGCGGCAGGGCTGGTGTTTATCGGGCCATCTGCAAAGGCGATCCGCGCGATGGGGTTAAAAGATGCTGCTAAAGCCTTGATGATAAAGGCAGGTGTTCCGGTCGTTCCGGGGTATCACGGCACCGATCAGGACGATGCGTTGCTGGCAGCCGAGGCCGATAAAATTGGCTATCCGGTGCTGATCAAGGCCGTCGCGGGCGGCGGTGGCAAGGGCATGCGTCTGGTCGAGGCGGCGAGCGGATTTCAGGCTGCACTGGACAGCGCGCGGTCCGAGGCGAAAACAGCCTTTGGCAACGCCGATGTGCTGGTCGAGAAATTCGTGACCAAGCCCCGCCATATCGAGGTGCAGGTTTTCGGCGACGGCACCCATGCGGTGCATCTGTTCGAGCGCGACTGTTCGCTGCAGCGCCGCCACCAAAAGGTGATCGAGGAAGCACCTGCCCCCGGCATGACGCTGGAAATGCGCGATGCGATGGGGCAGGCGGCCGTCACGGCGGCCGAGGCGATCGGCTATGCCGGTGCCGGCACCATCGAATTCATCGTAGACGGGTCTGATGGTCTGCGCCCTGACGGGTTTTTCTTTATGGAGATGAACACACGACTACAGGTTGAACACCCCGTGACCGAGGCGATCACGGGCGTTGATCTGGTGGAATGGCAATTGCGCGTTGCGGCAGGGGAAAGCCTGCCGAAGCGACAGGACGAACTGGGCATTCAGGGGCACGCCTTTGAGGCGCGGCTTTATGCCGAGGATGTGCCGAAAGGGTTCCTGCCCGCGACCGGTACGCTGACGCATCTGGTATTCCAGCAAGGCTGCCGTGCAGATAGCGGCGTGCGGGCAGGCGATACGATCAGCCCGTTCTACGACCCGATGATTGCCAAGATTATTGTGCATGGCCCGACGCGCGATGTTGCGCTGTCCAGATTACGCTCTGCGCTCAGCAATTGTGAAGTCGGCGGCACCGTGACGAACCTTGCGTTTCTGGGGGCGCTGGCGGGGCATGAAGGCTTTGCTGCGGGCGATGTCGATACCGGGCTGATTGGTCGCGAGATCGACAGTCTTACCGTCGCACCTGACGTGCAGCGGCGTCATATGGCTTTGGCGGGCATGGCCGCTTTGGCGTTGCTGGACCCGGCAGAGGATGCGGGTTTCAGCTTGTGGCAACCGTTGCTGCGTCAGGTCGGTCTGTCTTGGGGCGGTGAGGACCATCTGTTGAAGGTTCAAGTCGTCTCGGCAGACAAACAGATTTGGCTGGTAGATGGGACCGAAGTCGTGGCCCAGCGTGTCGGGACTGGTTGGCAAGTCGGCGGGCAGACCGCTGCGGCAGTTGCGGTACACTCTGGTCAGGTCACGGTTTTTGACGGCTATGGTCTGGTGTTCGATGTGATCGACCCGTTGGCCCGCGCCGCTGGTGGCCATGGCGACGGCAATCTGGTCGAAGCCCCCATGCCGGGTCTGGTGCGCAGTGTGGATGCCGTTGTGGGCCAAGCCGTGGCCAAGGGTGACCGTCTGGCGGTGCTTGAGGCGATGAAGATGGAACACAGCCTGCTGGCCGCACGGGATGGTATAGTGGCCGAGGTGCTGGCCATCGCAGGCGATCAGGTCGAAGCGGGTGCCGCCCTTGTCCGGCTTGAGGCCGAGGTGGCCGAGGTTGCTGCATGATCAAACTGCATCACGTCCCACAAAGCCGCTCTATGCGCACGCTTTGGCTGCTACATGAATTGGATGTCCCCTTCGAGGTGGTGCTGCACCCTTTTGACAAGTCCCTGCGCGATCCTGCCTATCTGACGATTTCGCCAGCGGGGCGGGTGCCATCGCTTGAGATCGACGGGGAGACGATTTTCGAGACCGGCGCGATTGGGGAATATCTGTGCGAAGTGTTCAGCCCCGATGGGTTGGGCCGGATGCCTGGCACGCCAGAACGCAAGGACTGGCTGGTGTGGATGCATTTCGCCGAAACCATCAGCCAGCATTGCGCGGCCTTGACCCAACAGCACATTGCGCTGCGCGATGATGCGATGCGCAGCCCCATTGTCATGAAACTTGAAGCCGCACGGATCAACAAGTGCTATGATGCTCTTGAGGCACGTCTGGCGGGACAGGAATATCTTTTGAATAGCGGCTTTACGGCGGCAGATATCGGGGTGGGACAAGCGGTTTATCTGGGGCAGTATTTTGCCAAGACCAATGATCATCCCAATGTGGCTGCTTGGTTCGAACGGATTTCCAAGCGGGACGGGTTTGTGAAGTCGCTGCCCACGGGGAAAACCTTGTTTGACCAGAGGTTTTTTGAACCTTGGCCGATCGTTTGAGGCGGGCGAAGGAATCTTGAGTTTATTTGGCAAAATGAAGGGGAGGGACTGACATGGACAAGGGCGTTTGCGAGATTTTCGAGGTGGGGCCACGGGACGGGTTACAGAATGAGGCGCGTGAAATTCCGGTGACCGAAAAGATTGCACTGGTGGATTTACTCAGCCGGGCAGGGTTCTCGCGGATTGAGGTAGCCAGTTTTGTCAGTCAGAAATGGGTGCCGCAGATGGCGGGGTCCGGCGCGGTTCTGGAGGGGATCACGCGGGCCGACGGGGTGCGATACGCCGCGCTGACGCCAAATTTGCGCGGATATGCGGATGCGGTGGCGTCCAAGGCCGATGAGATTGCGATATTCGCTTCGGCGAGTGAAGGGTTCAGCCACAAGAACATCAATGCGAGCATCGAAGAGGCGTTCGAGCGCTTTGCGCCGATCCTTGAAGAGGCGCGCCATGTCGATATGCCTGTGCGCGGGTATGTGTCCTGCGTGGTGGCCTGCCCATATGACGGGGCGATTGCGCCTGAAAAGGTTGCCGAAGTGGCGGACCGCTTGTTTTCGATGGGCTGCTACGAGGTGTCTTTGGGCGATACAATCGGTGCGGGCACGCCGGATACGATTGCCAAGATGTTGCTGGCGGTGCGTGATGTCGTGCCCGTTGGCCGTTTGGCGGGGCATTACCATGACACCAACGGGCGCGCGATGGACAACATCGATACGTCCTTGTCGATGGGGGTACGGGTCTTTGATGCCGCTGTCGGCGGGCTTGGGGGATGTCCGTTTGCACCCGGTGCGGCGGGCAATGTCGCGACCGAAGCGGTGAATGCGCATCTGACCGCCCTTGGCTATGTAACCGGGTTGGATCAGGCCGTGATCGAACAGGCCGCCGCCATGGCACAACAGATGAGGGTTGGCTGATGTGCGAGACGATCACGGTCGAAACCGATGCGCGCGGCGTGGCTGTTTTGACCCTTGCGCGGGCGGACAAACACAACGCCATGTCTGCGCAGATGATTTCAGAACTGACCGCCGCAGCCACGCAACTGGCAGAAGATGACGCCGTGCGCGTTGTGGTTCTGACAGGTGCGGGTAAATCATTTTGCGCGGGTGGTGATCTGGGGTGGATGCAGGCGCAGCGCGAGATGGACGCCGCGACGCGGTCTGCCGAAGCGGGCAAGCTGGCGGCGATGTTGGGCGCGCTGAACACCCTGCCCAAGCCGTTGATCGGGCGGGTGCAGGGCAATGCCTTTGGTGGCGGTGTCGGCATGGCAGCAGTCTGCGATGTGGCGATCGGTGTCGACACGTTGAAGATGGGCTTTACCGAAACGCGACTGGGGATCATCCCGGCGACGATCGGCCCCTATGTGCTGGCGCGCATGGGCGAAGGTCGCGCGCGGCGTGTGTTCATGTCGGCACGGCTGTTCGGGGCGGCCGAAGCGGTTGATCTGGGGTTGCTTGCAAAGGTCGTCCCCGCCGCTGATCTGGAGACGGCGATAGAGGCCGAAGTCCAGCCATATCTGTCCTGCGCGCCCGGCGCGGTCGCCGCAGCCAAGCAGTTGGCGCGAGATCTGGGGCCACGGATTGACGCCGACGTCGTTGACCACACCATTGCAGCCCTCGCCGCGCGGTGGGAAACTGACGAGGCCGCCGAGGGAATCGGTGCGTTTTTTGACAAGCGCAAGGCCGCGTGGATGGCCTGAAGGCAGGGCCATCAGCTTTGAACAGATATGGGGAATTTCATGCGCATTCTATTTACCGGCGGTACTGGCAAGGCGGGCAGGCATGTGATCCCTTATTTGCTGGCGCAAGGCCACCAGATCCTGAACGTCGATCTCTTGCCGTTCGATCATCCAGGCGTCGACAATCGGATCGCTGACATCTCTGATGCGGGACAGATGGCCGATGTGATGCAAAGCTATGCCAATTTGGGCGAATTGGAAGCCGGTTCCGGTCTGCCTAAATTCGACGCCGTTGTTCACTTTGCCGCGATCCCGCGCATTTTGCTGCGAACCGACAACGAAGCGTTCCGGATCAATACGATCGGCACGTACAATGTGATTGATGCAGCGCTCAAGGCGGGCATCCGCAAGGTGATCTTTGCCTCCTCCGAGACGACCTATGGGATCTGTTTCGCTGATGGCGAGATCAAGCCGGACTATATCCCCATCGACGAAGATCACCCCACCGTGCCCCATGACAGCTATGCCATGTCGAAGGTGTGCAACGAGGTGACAGCGCGCAGTTTTCAGGCGCGCACGGGGGCGGATGTTTACGGGCTTCGAATCAACAATGTTATTGAACCGGATGAATATGCAAAGATTTTTCCGGATTTCATCCATGAACCGGACCAGCGCCGCCGCAACATCTTTGCCTATATTGATGCGCGCGATCTGGGGCAGATGGTCGAATGCTGTTTGCAAAAAGACGGCTTGGGGTTTGAGGTATTCAATGTCGCCAATGACGATCATTCAGTTGATCTGACCACGGCGGAATTGATCGACCGCTACTATGCAGGCGTCCCGAAAACGCGCGAAATGGGTGAAAACGAAACGTTTTTCAGCAACAAAAAGGCGCGCGATATGGTGGGCTTTGCCCCGCAGCACGGTTGGCGGAACCACATCAGGGCGACCAAGGAATAGGCATCGGACACTATCTGCAAACCGCTGTTCATGGTGCGTTAAAACAGAACAGTTCAAATGTGGCGGGCTTGGTTGACCCTGACAAGACAGCGGAGTAAACCGAGAACCATCAAGTTCACCGCTTGATGGGCAAGGCGCGATGCCGCGCCACACACGCAAAGGAGCCTCCCCTTGGACGAGATGATGCGGGAATACCTTCCGATCCTTATTTTTCTGGCTGTGGCCGTTGGTCTGGGCCTTGTGCTGATACTGTCTGCGGTGGTGTTGGCCGTGCGCAATCCTGACCCCGAAAAGGTGTCGGCCTACGAATGTGGCTTTAACGCATTTGACGATGCGCGGATGAAATTCGATGTGCGCTTCTACCTTGTGTCGATTTTGTTCATTATTTTCGATCTCGAAATTGCATTTCTCTTTCCTTGGGCGGTCGCATTCCAAGACGTGAGCATGGCAGGTTTCTGGTCGATGATGGTGTTTTTGGCGGTGTTGACCGCTGGCTTTGCATATGAGTGGAAAAAGGGAGCATTGGAATGGCAGTAGCAGCCGCCGGGGCCAATGTGGCCGGGATGGACCGCGATGTGGCCACCCAGAACCTGAACAAGGAACTGCAGGACAAAGGCTTCCTGCTGACCTCGACCGAGGATATCATCAACTGGGCGCGCACCGGATCGCTGCACTGGATGACATTCGGTCTGGCCTGTTGTGCTGTCGAAATGATGCACACATCGATGCCGCGCTATGATCTTGAACGTTTCGGCACCGCGCCGCGCGCGTCGCCGCGCCAGTCCGACCTGATGATCGTCGCGGGCACGTTGACCAACAAGATGGCACCGGCCTTGCGCAAGGTCTATGACCAGATGCCTGAGCCGCGTTATGTGATTTCCATGGGGTCTTGTGCCAATGGCGGCGGCTATTATCACTACAGCTACTCTGTTGTGCGTGGCTGTGACCGCATCGTGCCGGTCGATGTCTACGTGCCGGGCTGCCCTCCGACAGCTGAGGCGCTGCTTTACGGTATCATGCAGCTGCAGCGCAAAATCCGCCGCACCGGCACAATTGTTCGCTAGGGGTCCGATATGTCAGAGCAACTGAACGAACTGGGTGCCTATCTCGAAGCGAAACGCCCCGATTGCATCCTGGGCTGGGACATCTCGCATGGCGAGCTGAACATGGATGTGACCAAGGCAAACCTGCCGGGGCTGGTTGAATTCATCAAGGGCGACGCAACTTGCCGGTTCTCGTCCTTAGTCGATATTACGGCGGTGGATTACCCCGGTCGGGCCAAGCGTTTCGACGTGGTTTACCATTTCCTGTCTATGTACCAGAACCACCGCATCCGTCTGCGCGTCGCCATCCGCGAAGAAGAAATGGTTCCGTCAATCGTTGATATCCATCCGTCGGCCAACTGGTTCGAGCGTGAAGTTTTCGACATGTTTGGCATCCTGTTTTCCGGCCATCCCGATTTGCGTCGCTTGCTGACGGACTATGGTTTCCGTGGCCACCCGCTGCGCAAGGATTTTCCGACGACGGGTTATACTGAAGTCCGCTATGACGAGGCCGAAAAACGCGTCGTCTATGAACCCGTGTCGCTGGTTCAAGAATATCGCCAGTTTGATTTCATGTCCCCTTGGGAAGGGGCCGGATACATCCTTCCCGGTGACGAAAAAGAGGCGGCCAAATAATGGGCGGCATCTGGTGGTTCATCCTGTCGGCCCTGACAATCATCCCGATGGTGAAGATTCTGCCGTTTTTTGGCATTAACAAATATTGGTCCGTGGCCTGTGTGGTCCCCTTTGGCACGATTGCGTTGCTGTGGTGGGTGGGCCTCAAACTGACCGAGCTGGAGCGTAAATGATGGACGGCACCAAAGGTTTTGAAGACGCCCTGACAGGCGAACAGAAAATTCGCAATTTCAACATCAACTTTGGCCCGCAGCATCCTGCGGCCCACGGGGTTCTTCGTCTGGTGCTAGAGCTTGACGGCGAAGTGGTTGAACGCTGCGATCCGCATATCGGCCTGCTGCACCGTGGCACCGAAAAGCTAATGGAAAGCCGCACGTATCTGCAAAACCTGCCGTATTTCGACCGGCTTGATTACGTGGCCCCGATGAACCAGGAACACGCTTGGTGTCTGGCGATCGAAAAGCTGACCGGCGTCGAAGTCCCGCGCCGCGCGTCGCTGATCCGTGTGCTTTATTCTGAAATCGGCCGTATCCTGTCGCATCTGCTGAACGTTACGACACAGGCGATGGACGTCGGCGCGCTCACGCCACCATTGTGGGGGTTTGAGGAACGCGAAGATCTGATGATCTTCTATGAACGCGCCTGCGGTGCCCGTCTGCACGCCGCTTATTTCCGCCCCGGCGGTGTACACCAAGATCTGCCACCGGCCTTGCTGGATGATATCGAAACGTGGTCGCATAAATTCATGTCCGGCTTCATGGCCGATATCGACAAACTGCTGACCGAAAACCGGATCTTCAAACAGCGCAACGCCGACATTGGCATCGTGACCGAACAAGACATTCAGGACTGGGGCTTTTCGGGCGTCATGGTCCGTGGTTCCGGCCTTGCGTGGGACTTGCGCCGTGCGCAGCCCTACGAATGCTACGATGAATTTGATTTCCAGATTCCGACCGGAGTGAATGGCGACTGCTATGACCGCTACCTTGTCCGGATGGAGGAAATGCGCCAGTCGATCTCTATTATCCAGCAGGCCATCGTCAAATTGCGCGCACCCGAAGGTCAGGGCGATATTCTTGCCCGTGGCAAAATTACGCCGCCGTCGCGTTCAGCGATGAAGACCGACATGGAAAGTCTGATCCACCACTTCAAGCTTTACACCGAAGGGTTCCACGTCCCCGCTGGCGAAGTTTACTGCGCCGTCGAAGCTCCCAAAGGCGAATTCGGCGTCTACCTTGTGGCGGACGGGTCAAACAAACCTTACCGCGCGAAAATCCGC
>NZ_JBFEKM010000141.1:0-10832 GCF_041552635.1 Sulfitobacter sp. | reverse complement strand
AGGTGCCGATATCATAGGGCGCGCCGATATAACGCCCATCTGCCTGCGCGATCTGCATCAACTGATCCCCCATCGAGGTCAGCATAAGTTCATCCCGCTTGTCGCCGTTCAAGTCACGGCTTGCGATGCCCATTCCCCACAGCGAAACCGTATCCCACCCGTCATCTGCAGTCAGAAAGCGGCGGTCCCTTATGTCCCAAAGCTGCTCTGACCCGCCGGAGACATAATAGTGTCTATCGTTGGATATGCGCAGTGATTTTCGCCCGCGCGCATCTGACGATGCCAGCATCGAAAGGGTGCAAAACCCGGGGGTCAGAAGCTCGGCGCGATAGCTGGGCGTATCGCCATCCTGAGGATTCAGAATCGTCTGGGTATCGCAGGTGCCAAATGGCCCGTCAGGGTTTATGCGGTCAACGTAATGACCGACAGCCAGGGTCGGAAAACGTGCGCCCGTGTCCCACCACGCGGTAAACGCAGTGGTCCATTGATCAGTCTGCGGGATATTCCAGCGTGCTGTCACATCGGTGAAAGTGCAGTCAGGCCCCCCTTGCAAAACACGATCAGGCCCGACGCGCATGACATAAAGATCCAGCACCCCGTCCCCGTCAATATCTACAGGATATGCACCGGTCACGCCTGTTATTTCACCCGCCACAGAGACTTCATCAAAGGCGATTTTCCCTGTTTCAGAGACATTTTTTAACAAAATCATCGGCGATGTGCCGCCCGCAGCCACCAGATCGGGCCGCCCGTCGGCAGAACATTCAAACGCCGAAACACCGCCCCCGACGAAGTGTTCCCATCCGCCTGTGTATTGGTGGTCGGGCAGGGCAGCGGTGATATCCTCGAACAGCGGATCAGCGCAAACAGCGCCCCCCATCATACAGAAAATCGACGTCAGGCGGGCAATCACGCAACATTCTCCCCCAGAAGGGCGGTGGTGACGTTGGACAGGGCCAAAGCAGCGGCACCCTTTGCCCACACAGATCCGCCCCAAGCCTGAATATCGACTGGGGTGGGCGTACGTCCGGCGGGAAGAATCATGCTGTTCATCTCGGCCAACATATCGTCGGCCGTTAGATAGTCATAGCGCATGCGTTCGCCGCTTAGGATGATCCGCTCGGGGTCGAATAATTGCACGATATTCGCCAGACCGACGCTTAGGAACCGGCCCGCGCGACGGAAGATCGCTAATGCGGCCTCGTTCCCCTCGTTTGCCTGTTCGTAAAGCGCTTCAATCATCGTGACAGCAGAACTATCCAGCCTTGGGTCGCGGCCTAGGGCAGTTCCGGCCTCTCGGGCAAGGGCGTAGTCAGCGATATAGGCCTCAAGACAGCCGCGCTGACCGCAGCGACATAGGGCACCATCCAACTGCACTTTGGTATGGCCCAGCTCCATTCCTGGCCCCAAGGCCCCCCTGAACAGACGGTTGTTCAGCACCAGCCCCATACCAACGCCGCGTTCAATCGTGACAACGGCAAAGTTCGAGATGCCCCGGCCAGCCCCAAACCACAATTCGGCAAGCGTCAACAGATTGGTATCATTGTCCAAAGACACAGGCAGCCCCAACGCGCTTTGTAGCATTTCGCGCAAGGGAATTTCAGTATCGGTCATCACGGGCGACCATTTCACAACACCGGTACAGGCGTCGACAATGCCGGGCAGCCCAATTCCGATCGCACTGATTGACGCTTGTGATTGGCCGGATTTCTGCAAAAGCTTCCTTGTTAGGGTCGAAACCTCAGCTAAAATCTTATCGGTCGTTTGACACAAGGCACCGCTGGCCAGTTGGGCTTCGGCAATGACGGTACCGGCAAGGTCCATCAAGACGGCGGTATGGCGTTCATCCGACAGCTTCATCCCGATGACGAACCCGCTGTGTGGTGCCACACGCAAGGCAATCGGGGGCCGCCCGCGACTGGGGCCGCGCTGGCTGTCTTCGACTTCTTGCAGCAGACCACGCGCGATCAGATCAGAGGTGATTGTCGTCACGGAACCGGGGCTGATGTCCAGCGCGCGGGCAACATCCATGCGCGGCATATGTCCGGCGGCGCGGACCTGTTCAAACACTTGCTGACGCAACGGCCGCGTGTCATTCTGAGGCATCGCCAAGCAGGGCCCGCAGCCCAATGAGGCTGTTTCAGCACCTTCCAGCGAGGCGTGTCGAATTAATTCGCTTGCCAAATTTTATCCCCCAATCGCGGCAGCTTTAATCAAAAACCCCGCCTCTCCCACCTGAAATAAGCCGCTTTTTGCCGGTCTCTGTCAAATTCTTTATCCTCATTTGCAAAATTTATTTTGACAACTGAATTAAATTGCGCAACCTCAGAGATACGAAGAACCCGAAGCCACCAAAGGCAATCGGAACATTTCATCTGGGAGGAAAGAAATGCGTAAACTCTTTATGGCAGCGGCTGTCGCCACTGCCGGATTCACCCACGCCGCCACAGCCCAAGACATCACTGTCGGCGTTAGCTGGTCCAACTTTCAAGAAGAACGCTGGAAAACTGACGAAGCCGCGATCAAGGCAGCGCTTGATGCTGCAGGTGCGAAATACGTCAGCGCAGATGCGCAGTCGTCCTCGGCCAAGCAATTGTCCGATGTGGAAAGCCTGATCGCCCAAGGCGTTGATGCCCTGATCATTCTGGCACAAGACAGCCAAGCGATTGGCCCAGCCATCACAGCCGCGGCTGACGAAGGTATTCCGGTTGTTGGCTATGACCGTCTGATCGAAGATCCTCGTGCGTTTTACCTGACATTCGACAACGTCGAAGTTGGCCGCATGCAGGCCCGCGCGGTTCTGGAAGCAATGCCAAAAGGCAACTACGTCATGATCAAGGGTTCGCCCACCGACCCGAACGCTGATTTCCTGCGTGGCGGCCAGCAAGAAGTCCTGCAATCCGCGATTGATGCGGGCGACATCACCATCGTTGCCGAAGCGTACACCGATGGCTGGTTGCCTGCCAACGCACAGCGCAACATGGAGCAAATCCTGACAGCGCAAGATAACAAAGTTGATGCGGTTGTTGCATCTAACGACGGTACAGCTGGTGGGGCGGTTGCAGCCCTGACAGCGCAAGGCATGGAAGGCACACCCGTTTCCGGCCAAGATGGCGATCACGCTGCGTTGAACCGCGTTGCCATGGGCACACAGACCGTTAGCGTTTGGAAAGACGCCCGCGATCTGGGTAAAAACGCTGCTGAAATCGCAGTCGCCCTTGCTGGTGGTACTGAAATGGGTGCCGTTGATGGCGCGCAGGAATGGACGTCGCCAGGCGGCACAACCTTGTCCGCCAAGTTTCTGGCCCCCGTGCCGGTTACCATCGACAACTTGAACGCCGTTCTGGATGCCGGCTGGATCACCAAAGAGGCGCTTTGCCAAGGTGTTGCAGACGTCGCAGCCTGCCAGTAATCAAAACAATTGCATCCCGGCCCCGGTCGGGATGCACCCCCCTTTATTCCTTTTATGCGCGGGCCTTTGCCTTACCCGAGGTCCTGACCGCTGAAAGAAACCGCGACCCAATCCGGAAGCCAATTACATGACAGATACATCAACACCCGGTACTGATTCACATCCGTCACCGACAGCCGCCAAACGTTCGTTCCTGACCCAGCTCGAGATCGACACACGCTTGTTGGGCATGATCGGTGCCTTTGTTCTGGTGTGCTTGGTCTTTAACGTGCTGACCGACGGACGTTTTTTGACGCCGCGCAATATTTTTAACCTGACCATCCAAACCGTCAGCGTCGCCATCATGGCCACTGGCATGGTGTTTGTGATCGTCACCCGCCACATCGACCTTTCTGTGGGGGCCATGCTCGCGACCTGTTCAGCCGCGATGGCAATCACCCAAACTGACATTTTGCCCAAGATGCTGGGGCTTGGCCTTGGTCATCCGTTGATCCCTTGGATTACCATAGCAGTTGGTCTGGTCGTGGGTGCCGTGATCGGCGCGTTTCAGGGATGGCTTGTGGGCTATCTGACGATCCCTGCCTTTATCGTGACACTTGGTGGTTTGCTGATCTGGCGGAACGTGGCGTGGTATATGACGGACGGCCAAACCATCGGCCCCCTCGATGAAACATTCCGCAAGCTTGGTGGTATCAACGGGACGCTGGGCGAAACTTGGTCTTGGATTGTTGGCATCATCGCAGTGCTGCTCGCGCTTTGGGCGCTATCGGCCTCGCGGCGCAACAAGGTCAACCATGGTTTCCCGGTCAAGCCCGTCTGGGCAGAAGCGATTGTCGGACTGATCATCGCTGTCGGTATCCTTGGCTTTGTTGCGATCCTGAATGCCTATGAGGTGCCAACCGCCCGCCTGATCCGCGAATTCAAAGCAAGCGGTGAGGTGATGCCAGAGGGCTATACAGCGGCTTACGGCATCCCCTATTCCGTGTTGCTGCTGATCGCGATTGCAATTGCCATGACCGTCGTTGCGAAACGCACGCGGCTGGGGCGGTATATCTTTGCGACCGGGGGCAACCCTGATGCGGCGGAACTGTCCGGCATCAACACACGAATGCTGACGGTGAAGATATTTGCCCTGATGGGTGCCTTGGTGGCGTTGTCTGCGGTTGTCGCGTCGGCCCGTCTGACGAACCATTCAAACGACATCGGCACGCTGGATGAACTGCGCGTGATCGCCGCTGCGGTGATCGGCGGGACGGCCCTTGCTGGTGGCATCGGTACCATTCACGGCGCGATCCTTGGCGCGCTGATCATGCAGTCGCTGCAATCGGGCATGGCCATGGTGGGCGTCGACGCACCGCTGCAAAACATCGTTGTGGGGGCTGTTCTTGTCCTCGCCGTTTGGATCGACATTGTCTATCGCCGCCGCACGGGAGGGAAATGATATGACACCTTTAGTAGAGCTCAAGAATATTTCGCTGTCCTTCGGGGGCGTTCGCGCTGTCGATAACGTGTCGCTTGATCTGTATCCGGGCGAAGTTGTCGGCCTGCTGGGCCATAACGGCGCGGGTAAATCGACGCTAATCAAGATTTTGGCCGGTGCGTACCAGATGGACGAAGGCGAAATCTGGATCGAAGGCAACAAGGTCAATATCCAGTCCCCCCGTGATGCCCGCCGTCACAACATCGAAACGATTTACCAGACGCTGGCGCTTGCCGATAACCTTGATGCGCCAAGTAACCTGTTTTTGGGGCGCGAATTGACCAACCGTTTCGGTCTGGTGGACGACGCCAAGATGGAGGCAGAGACCCGCAAGATCATGGCGCGGCTCAATCCCAACTTTAAGAAAATAAGCGAGCCTGTTTCGGCGCTTTCTGGTGGTCAACGGCAATCGGTAGCGATTGCGCGGGCGGTATATTTCAATGCGAAGATCCTGATCATGGATGAACCCACAGCCGCCTTGGGTGTGCACGAAAGCAAGATGGTCGCGGACCTGATCAAGGAACTGAAGGCGCAGGGCCTGGGCATCTTCCTGATCAGCCACGACACCCGCGAAATGCTGGATCTATGCGACCGCGTATCGGTGATGAAGAACGGCACCATGATCGGCACTGAAAAAGTCGGTGACGTGACCGAGGATGACATCCTGAGCATGATCATCATGGGCAAGGCGCGCGACGCGGCCTAGGCTCTGATAAAAGGAAAAACCATGTTTCTAGGCCTTGATCTGGGCACCTCCGGCCTGAAAGCCCTGCTGGTGGACCGTGATGAAAACATCATCGCCGAAGCCAACGCCCCCTTGCAGGTATCGCGCCCCCACGACGGATGGAGCGAACAAACCGCTGATGATTGGTTCACCGCCTGTGCGGCCGCAGTGCGTGGTTTGGGCGTTGACCTAAGCGGCGTCCAAGGCATCGGCCTAAGCGGTCACATGCATGGCGCGACGCTGATCGACGCAAACGGCGCGGCGTTGCGCCCCTGTATGCTGTGGAACGACACCCGCGCTGCTACAGAGGCCGCCGAGATGGACGCCAACCCGATCTGGCGCAAAGTGACGGGGAACATCGTTTTCCCCGGCTTTACCGCCCCCAAAGTTGAATGGGTCCGGCGGCACGAGGCCGATACCTTTGCAAAGATCGACAAGGTGTTGCTGCCCAAAGACGCGCTGCGGTTTTGGTTAACAGGCGAGGCCGTTTCAGAAATGTCCGACGCCGCTGGCACCAGCTGGCTGGACACCGGCGCGCGCGACTGGTCGGATGAATTGCTGGCGCTGTCGGGTCTTTCACGGGCACAAATGCCCCGCCTTGTTGAAGGGTCCGACGTTTCTGGCACCCTGACCGGATCAATCGCCGTCAAGCTTGGCTTGCCTGCGGGCATTCCTGTCGCGGGGGGCGGTGGTGATAATGCTGCCTCTGCCATCGGGATGGGCGTTGTGAAACCGGGTCAGGCGTTCGTGTCGCTTGGCACATCTGGCGTGTTGTTCGCCGCGACGCCCAGCTATGCCGCCGCACCAGAGAGCGCTTTGCACAGTTTTTGCCACGCGCTGCCGGGTCTGTGGCACCAGATGGGGGTGATCCTGTCTGCAACGGACGCGCTGAACTGGCTGGCGGGTATGCTGAACGAGGATGCACAAAGGCTGACCGGTGATTTGGGGCAATTGAAAGCACCCAGCCGGACGATTTTCATGCCGTATCTCGGCGGCGAACGCACACCTCACAATGATGCAAAAATTCGCGCGGGTTTCCTGCATCTGGGCCACGCAACAGACCGTGCTGCGATGGTCCGCGCGGTTCTCGAAGGGGTCACCCACGCCTTGCGCGACAGTTTTGACGCGATGGCGTTGACCGGTACCAAGATCGACAGCCTGATCGCGGTCGGTGGCGGGTCGAAATCCGACTACTGGCTCAAGGCCATTGCGACATCGCTGGATATGCCGATCCAATTGCCTGCTGCTGGTGACTTTGGTGCCGCCTTGGGCGCTGCGCGCTTGGGACGCATGGCTGCGACTGGCGCAGGTGCCGAAATCGCCGTCCCACCCCCCGTTTCCCGCGTGATAGAGCCTGATTCAAAACTTGTTCCAGCCTTTGCCGACGCGCACGCCCGCTATTCCGATACATACCGCGCGGTTAAATCTCTGCGCTGACCTATCCATAAGGACCCCTCCCATGACTGAATTTTTCGATGGTATCCCAACAATCACCTATGATCCCGACGCGACCCATGATTTCGCCTATCGCAGCTATAACCCTGACGAAATGCTGATGGGCAAGACGATGGCCGAACATCTGCGCTTTGCCGTCGCCTATTGGCACAGCTTTGCTTGGGAAGGCGGCGATCCGTTTGGCGGCCAGACGTTCGAGCGTCCCTGGTTTGGCAACACAATGGATCACGCACGCATCAAGGCGGATACCGCGTTCGATATGTTCAAGATCCTAGGCCAGCCGTATTTCTGTTTCCACGACGCCGATGTGCGCCCCGAAGGCGATACATTCGCCGAAAGCACAGCGCGTCTGCACGAAATCACCGATTATTTCGGCGAAAAGATGGAACAGACCGGCACCAAATTGCTGTGGGGCACAGCGAACCTGTTCTCGAACCGGCGCTATATGTCCGGTGCGGCGACCAACCCCGACCCTGATGTCTTCGCCTACGCCGCCGCGACCGTCAAAGAATGCATCGACGTGACCCACAAGCTGGGTGGCGAAAACTATGTGCTGTGGGGCGGGCGCGAAGGCTATGAAACGCTGCTGAACACCGACATGAAACGTGAGCGTGAACAGGCCGGCCGTTTCCTGCAAATGGCGGTCGAATATGCACGCAAGATCGGTTTCAAAGGCGGCATCCTGATCGAGCCCAAACCGCAGGAACCCACCAAACATCAGTACGACTACGACGTCGCCACCGTTTATGGTTTCCTCAAGGATTTCGGACTTGAGAATGAGGTGAAAGTGAACATCGAACAGGGGCACGCGATCCTGGCGGGACATTCGTTTGAGCACGAGTTGGCGCTGGCGTCCGCGCTTGGCATTTTCGGGTCGATCGACATGAACCGCAACGATTACCAGTCGGGATGGGATACCGATCAGTTCCCCAATTCCGTGCCCGAGGTCGCTTTGGCCTATTACGAAGTCCTCAAGGCAGGCGGTTTCACAACTGGTGGCACCAATTTCGACGCCAAGCTGCGCCGTCAATCGCTGGATGCGCAGGATTTGATCCTTGCCCATGTCGGTGCGATGGATGTCTGTGCCCGTGGGCTAAAGGCAGCCGCCGCGATGCTGGAAGACGGCAAACTGGAAGCCGCCCGTGAGGCACGTTATGCGGGCTGGGGATCGGATCGTGGTCAGGGGTTGCTGAACAGCGACCTTGAAACAATCAACGCGCAGGTCAAAGCAGACGCATTGAACCCGCAGCCTGCTTCGGGCCGGCAGGAAGCGTTGG
The DNA here is from genome assembly GCF_041552635.1 of Sulfitobacter sp. GTDB lineage: Bacteria > Pseudomonadota > Alphaproteobacteria > Rhodobacterales > Rhodobacteraceae > Sulfitobacter. Next base: position 2,484 of record NZ_JBFEKM010000141.1, on the reverse strand, counting down.
AGAATCTGGTGAACCGTTACCTTTGATCCGGCCAATCGCGCGTTTCAAACAACGCTCAGCCCCAAACGTATTCTAGTGCGTTTGGGGATCTACGAAGCTGCGAACAGTCTCTAACGCACCAGATAGGGCTTTGCCTTCGGGGTCTTGAAGTGCAGCGTGCCGCAATCGAGCCACCCATTCAGCAGCGTCCGGTCGCCCCTTCAAAAGCGCTGCACCGTTCATCACGCTATCAAATTTGGTTTGGCTTCGGGCGTGGGTGTCAGAATACCCCTTGATCAGCCGCCGACAGCGCAAAAGTTCAACGCTTAGCGCATAATCAGTGGCAAGCGGGTCAATGCTGCGGCTTAACCAGGCGTCAAGATGGGCAACCTCAACCGCGTGACGGCGGGTTTTCAAACGGTAGGATTTCAACCCGCCCAAAACGTGCAACATTGCAAAAGCCGGCAGACTGTCGGTGCGCAAACGCCGGCCTTTTCCAAACCAGCGATCCAGTCGGTCCATGGTCTTGGGCTGCCCTTCGATCCGTGCGCCAAGTCCGGCAGGCAGCAGGCCCGCAATTTCTTCGGCGCGGGGATGGAAATATTCGGTGAGCTGCATGACCTGATCCGGCTTTGCGCCCATTTCTGTCCTGATCCGATCAAATCGGGGCTGCCGCGTCTTGATGTCAGCAACGCGAATGATGTCATCATACGCCATCGCATTGGCGACATATTTCGCGGCTGTGATGCTAAGCAGCCAGTCATTCTCGGCAGCATCAAGCGCGATTATTCCATCAAGGCGTTCCAGATAAGTGCTGCCGTAAGCGCAATCCTGAAAGTCCACGACCTTTTGCAATCCTGCAAGTGCCATCGATTGCACGCTCGACGGCAGGGCTTCGACCCTTACGATCAGCTTCTCCCAATCTTCCACAAGGGTTTGCGGACCCACGATTTTGGCGCTCGCGTCAGAGATCTCTTTGACGGGCTCAACGCCCGCATGCGCGGCCTTAAACCCCTCCGCAAAGGCGCGCAGACTGGCATCAACGCCTTTGCCGCTCTGACGAATCGAATCTTCGAAGGCGTCGCGCGAAAACGGCAGCGCCTCAGACGCGGCCAAAGCGCCGAACAGGCTTGCCGAGATCACTGACCCTTGGGCGACGGCCAACCCCTCCATATCCGCCAAAATCAGTCTCTGTGCGGCAATTTCTGCAGCGGCGCGGACTTCGTCAGCGTTTGCGATGCCGTCCCCCGGAACCGTTTTTTCGGACACAGCCAAGGCCCGGTGGGTCGATCCGATCAGCGTCGTACGGTCCGGCGTCACGAAACCGCGTAAAACGGCGCGACCGACCTCCATCATCTCGGCCGCGATCAGGATATCGACGTCACCGGCTGACGGGGCCAGTGCAAAAATCGGCTGGTGGTCGGTTTGGGGCGTCATTTCGATATAGTAGATCGTGGCACCTGTGCGCTGCGCCACGCCTGCAACGCTGGTGGCCTGCACCTCATAGCCTTGGGCGCGGGCAAGCGTTTCGATCCAGGCAGTCAGCACGCCGCCGCCCTGCCCGCCGACAGCCATGACAGCCAATTTCGTAATCTGCGCCACGCGCGCATCTGGCGTTTTCGCAGGGATCAACGCGTTCATCGCAGCACCAACCGTTTCGTATCGCGCCGCTGTTGCAGCCAAGCGATCACCTTGCTGCGTTGCTTGGCGCGCCATGCCTCAAACCCAGTCGGGTTATGCACGACATCGGCTTGATAGAACGACGGACACAAAATTGCGGTATCGGCGACTTCCCCACAATTTCCGCAGCCGACGCATGTCTGATCAATATGCGCCACGGGGTCGTCACGCAGCGGGTCATCAAGTTTTTTTAGCGATAGCGACGGGCAACCGGACAGGCGGATACAAGCATGATCGCCCGTGCAAACATCCGGATCAACGCCAAAACGCGGGATATCGACGCGGCGGCCTTCTTTGATCGCCTGATTGCGCAGCGGTTTTTCGCGCCGTTGCTTGTTCAGCATACACTCAGAGGACGCAACGATCACCTTGGGACCCGCGTAATCGGTCGTCAGTGCCTCGCGCAGAACCTCGCGGACTTTGCCGACGTCATAGGTGCGGTCAATCTGGCGAACCCATTCGACGCCGACCCCCTTAAGTGCAGCGGAAATCGGATTATTCGTAGATTTAGTGTCGTTTTTCGCGCGGCTGGACAGGACATCCTGCCCACCTGTCGCAGCGGAATAATAGTTATCAACAATGACAGCGACAGTATCGGATTTGTTGAAAACCATGTTCCCGATCGAAGAGCTAAGCCCGTTATGCCAAAAGCCACCATCGCCAAGGATCGAGATTGCGCGCCGTTCACCGCCGCCATCAAACGCAGCGTTGGACGCGGGGCCAAGCCCATAGCCCATGGTCGCGCCGCCGATCTCAAACGGCGGCAGCGCAGCAAAAAGATGGCAGCCAATGTCGCCGCTGATTTGATGCTTGCCCAATTCCTGT
>NZ_JBFEKM010000140.1:0-10868 GCF_041552635.1 Sulfitobacter sp. | reverse complement strand
GCCGGGGTTGGTGGCCACAGTAAAGGACACGGCATCGCGTCCTTCGGGGCCGGCCGCATCGGCGGTGATCTGGGTCTGGAACACCGCGCGCTCCATCTTGAGGGGGGCAAGTTCCGCGGCGACGGCTTTGTCCAGCTTGACAGCCGCCTTGGTACGCACAGCGGTCAACGCGTCGGCGGCACTGTCATAGGAGGCTTGAGCATCGCGCACGGCTTTCTCAAGCCCTGCTTGTGCCGCCTCGCCCGCGTCCAGCGCGTCCAGTTTGCTGCGCAGCGTGTCGGCGAAGCCGGCCAGATCATCGGGAGCGACTTCGTGTTTGCGCGCAAGGGCGCGGATCGCGAACAGGCGTTCCTCGGTTTCTTCCAGCTCAAGCGGGTTAAACGACATGGTGTCGATTGCGGCCACCACGCCCTCCATCGCCTCGTCCAGTTCGATGATCGCACGTGACAGCGCGGCCATCGGGGCCTCGAGCGTACCATCAGCCTTGTCCGCCACGCCGTCCAACCACCGCAGCGCATCGCCCAGTTGGGTTTCCGCCCCGCTCTGCCCCATCATCTCATAGGCATTCACGACGTCAGACCGGATTTTCTCGGCGCTTTGCATCGTGCGGCGGCGCACATCCAGTTCGGCTTCTTCGCCCGCTTGCGGGTTCAGCTTGTCCAATTCGCCGACCGCGTGGCGCAAGAATTCTTCCTCGGCGGCAATGGCGTCGCGTTCAGCGGCAGCAACCTTGGCCGCCTTGCGGGCTGCGGCCAGTGCAGACCACGCCTTGCGCAATGAATCGCGCAGGGCGGCGTTGGCGGCAAATTCATCCAGAATGGCGCGGTGGCCTTTGGGGTCCAGCAAACCGCGGTCATCATGCTGGCCGTGCAGTTCAACCAAGGTTTCCGACAAGGCGCGCAGCACCTCGCCCGAACAGCGACGATCATTGACCCACGCGGTCTTGCGCCCGTCCGACCCGTTGATGCGCCGCAAGATCAGTTCTGGACCGCTGGGCAGGCCAGCCTCTTCTAGCACAGCATGGGCGGCATGCCCGTCGGGCAGGTCAAACCAGGCCGTAACCTCGCCCTGTGCGGCCCCTTGGCGCACCAGATCCGCGCGGCCACGCCAGCCCAGAACAAAGCCCAAACTGTCGAGCAAGATCGATTTGCCTGCGCCCGTTTCACCCGTCAAAACGTTCAAACCCGGCTGAAACGCAAGTTCCAGCCGGTCGATGATCAGCATATCCGAGATATCTAAGCCGCGTAACATGGATAAATTTCCGTGTGGGACCGTCGGGCGGGACGTATCAGATCCAATCGCCTCTGATGCTTTGGCGGTAAATCGCACTGAGCCAGTTGTTGCCGAGCGACTTCATCTCGAGGCCCTTACCGGTCAGCAAGGCATAGCTGGCGGCGTACCATTCGGTCGATTGGTAGTTAAACCCAAGGATTGCCCCTGCGGTCTGTGCCTCGTCGGTAAGGCCAAGCGACAGATAGGCCTCGACCAAGCGGTGCAGGGCTTCGGCAGTGTGCGAGGTTGTCTGGAAGTCTTCGACCACAACCCGGAACCGGTTGATCGATGCGGTGTAATGCTTGCGACGCAGGTAATAGCGCCCGACTTCCATTTCTTTGCCGGCCAGATGGTCGAACGCCAGATCGAATTTCAGCACCGCTGCGCGGGCATATTCGCTGTCGGGATACACTTCGATGACCTGACGCAACGATTGCAGCGCCTGAAAAGTCAGCCCCTGATCGCGCCCGACCTCGTCGATCTGATCATAATAGCTGAGCGCCAAAAGATAGCTGGCATAGGCCGCGTCGTCATCATCGGGGAAGAAATCGATGAAACGCTGCGCGGCGGACCGGTTGTTGGGATAATCCTGGTCTTGATGAAAGGCAAAGGCCTGCATGATAAGCGCGCGCTTTGCCCATTCCGAATAGGGGTACAGACGTTCGATCTCCGAGAAATACTCGGCCGCTTCAGCAGGGCGCTTGCGGTTCAGTTCAAATTCGCCACGCTCGTAAATCTGCTCGGCGGAATAGGTTTCCAGCGGCACTTCCTGCGGGTTAAAGAAACTATTGGTAACGCGGCCTGTATCTTGGCCGCCCCCGCATGCGCCCAAGGCCGCAACCACAAGCACCGCACCGACCAACCGCTTGCGCGACTTCGCACCTGTCATGCTAAACACCCTCGTTTCATTCCACCAGCCACGCTTACGATACGCACCTGCCCGTTGCTAGCACAATAAACTGCGCAACAAAACGGGCATTAGGCATTGCTAAGTGTGCAGCACTCATTGCTGCCAGCTGTCTTCGATATAGGATTAAACAAGCGCGTGCAGAGTTTCAACCTCGCAACGCGGGTCATTGCGTGTTCACGCAACGGCGGGGATCTCGTCCCACACCAGACCGTATCCGGGCAGGCGTGCGGACATTTCCATGTCACATTCCACCAGACGCACCGCACCGGGCGTGGCAAACAGTGCACGCAGCAATGTGTTGGTCAGCGAATGACCCGCACGCACGCCGGTATAGTGGCCAATCAGCGGCGCACCCGCCAACGCCAGATCGCCCAAAGCGTCCAGCATTTTATGGCGCACAGGTTCGTCAGCATGGCGCAGACCACCGGGGCTGAGAACTTTGTCGCCATCAAACACGACAGCGTTTTCACCGGGGTTGCCCCCAAGTGCCAGACCGTTTGCCTGCATCGACAGCACATCCGCCTGACGGCAGAAGGTGCGGCTGTCGCACAATTCACGTGCAAACGATCCGTTGTTCATGACAAGTGATTTCTTTTGGCGGCCAATTGCGGCATCCACGAAATCAATTTCAAAATCGATAACCATTGTGTGACTTGGCGCAATGGTTGCAGACGCATCGCCATCCATCACGGTCACAGACTTGAGCACTTCGAACGCACGCACGGGTGCGGACAAGGCACGCACGCCCCGCTGCATGATACCGCGCACAAACGGGGCCGCAGACCCGTCAAGGATAGGCACTTCGCCGCCATCGATTTCGATCAACGCATTGTGAATGCCACAGCCCGCAAGCGCCGCCATCAGGTGTTCGACAGTGGACACAGACAGACCAGCAGCATTTTCCAGCTTGGTACACAGGGGCGACCGGTTCACGGCATCCCAGCGGGCCGGAATAAGCCGGTCGCCAACATGCACATCGCTGCGCGAGAACCAGATGCCGTGATGTGCGCCTGCCGGACGGATCGTTACAGTTGCAGGCTGGCCAGAGTGTAGGCCCTTGCCGCTAAAGCTGATCGCTGTCTTGATGGTTGTCTGCACGATACGATTCCAATGCCCAAAGATCATCTGTCTAAGTTAAACAATGATCTAGCGGCACGGTTCCGAATGCTCAATTCAAGGATTACTACGGTCTGAAACATCACTGTCACAATCGGGCGCGAATGCGCCCACATGACACCAACCTATTGAATTATAATAATTAAGCCAGGCATTCAAACCGACCATACATCGAAAAGCGTGAAGATTTATGTGTCAAACACTCACATATTTCAGTCATGGTACTGTCGAAATTGCTGCAACGCGGCAAATATCCCTGCGCTGAAAAGCAAAAAGGCCACCCGGTTGGATGGCCTTTTCAGATTTGGTCAGCTGCGTATGACTGCGCTTAGTTCGCCTGACGGCGCAGGAATGCTGGGATCTCGATACGCTCTTGATCTTCGTCCTGCACGTCACGTGGTTGTGGCGCGGCAGAAGAAGCGCGGGTCTGAACCGGGGGCTGCTGGCGCGCGGGGCGCTGCGGGGCCTCTGCTTCGGCGTGACCGGTCATGCGGTTGATCAGGGAATTGATACCGAAACGCTTCTCGCCCTGCTCGGGGGCTGCTGGCTGCGAACGCTGCTGAGGCTGCGGACGCGGCTGGGATTGTGGCGCTGCTTTTTGGGCCGCAGCACGCAAACGTGCCAAGGCTTCTGGCGATGGTGTGCCGGGTGCCGGTGCGCGCGGTGCTACGAATGCTTCTTGCGCTGTTTCTTCTTCGTATACTTCCCGGCGCGGCTCGAACGAGGCCACTTCCGGACGGTATGCCGGGGGTGGCAGATCGTCTGCATCGGATGAAACATCCTCGAACACATCATCCGAGTAACCACCCTGACCGTGCGACGCTGCGTCTTCGAACAGCTGGGGCTGGTCTTCTTCGTATTCGACCTGCACAGCCTGAGCCGCGATTGGCGCAGGTGCCTGCTCTGCGGGCGCAGGTGCTGCGACGACTGTTTTTTGCTGCAAAGGCTGCGACATGGAACGGCGCGGCACGGGCATTTCCGTGTTCACGTCAACCGCATCAATTCCTGTTGCGACAACGCTCACGCGCATCATGCCACCCATTTCGGTGTCCAGAGTGGAACCAACGATGATGTTGGCATCCGGGTCGACTTCTTCGCGAATGCGGTTGGCCGCTTCGTCCAGTTCGAACAGGGTCAGGTCGTGACCGCCGGTGATGTTGATCAGAACACCCTTCGCGCCGCGCAGGCTGATTTCGTCCAACAGCGGGTTTGCGATGGCTTTTTCTGCGGCTTGGATCGCGCGATCTTCGCCCTCGGCCTCGCCTGTGCCCATCATGGCTTTGCCCATTTCGTCCATTACGGCGCGAACGTCAGCAAAGTCGAGGTTGATCAGGCCGGGACGAACCATCAGATCGGTCACGCCCTTAACACCTTGGTACAAAACATCATCCGCCATGGAGAATGCTTCGGTGAATGTGGTTTTCTCGTTCGCCAGACGGAACAGGTTCTGTTTTGGAATAATGATCAGCGTATCGACGACCTTTTGCAGGGCTTCGACACCCTCCTCGGCCTGACGCATACGCTTGTTGCCTTCGAACTGGAACGGCTTGGTCACGACGCCTACGGTCAGAACACCCAATTCACGTGCAGCCTGTGCGATGATCGGTGCGGCACCTGTCCCGGTGCCCCCGCCCATACCAGCCGTGATGAAACACATGTGCGCACCGGCAAGGTGATCAACGATCTGCTCAATGCTCTCTTCGGCGGCGGCAGCCCCGACAGAGGCCCGCGCGCCTGCGCCCAAACCTTCGGTGACTTTCATGCCCAGCTGGATGCGGCTTTCGGCCTTGGCCTGCTGCAACGCTTGCGCATCGGTGTTTGCCACCACGAATTCAACACCATCGAGGTTCTTCTCGATCATGTTGTTCACGGCGTTACCGCCTGCCCCGCCGACACCGAAAACGGTAATCCGGGGCTTGAGGTCGCTTTGTCCTGGCATGGAAAGGTTAAGTGTCATGAGCCGTCCGCCTGTATTGTTTTGCCCGCTTGCGGGGCATTTTTTCGATCAGTTAGCACGATCTTACAGAGAATAGACTGGTGCGTCACCTAAAAAACACAGTTTTGCCACAGTATCTGGGCGCTTTTTTGCCACTTCTCGCAGGATTTCGGTTTCCACACCGCATGTGGGGCTACCAATTGTCTCTGAACCACTTGACAGCGCGCTTAAGCGACCGTGCCGGATAACGATCGGCAGGAATGTCGAAATCCCACCACTCGTCTTGGGGATGCGCGGCAAACAGCGCCAACCCCACAGCCGAGGCAAAGCCGGGGCCCGTGGCCGCCTGCGGCAAGCCATGCACGCGCAAGGGACGGCCAAGACGCACCTGTTGCCCCAGAATGCGGCTGGCAAGCCCGTCAAGTCCCGGAATCTGGCTGCCGCCGCCGGTCAGCACGATCTGCTGGCTGGGAAGGTGGTCGAACCCGGCAGCATCCAGACGCGCGCGGACTTCTTCCAAAATCTCTTCGACGCGGGGGCGCATGATGCCGATCAGTTCGGCGCGGCTGACGGTGCGCCGGTCGTGTTCGTAATCACCGGTGTCGCCACCGATATCAATCATCTCGCGGTCGTCCATACCTGTCGCATGTACCCCGCCATAGAATGTCTTGATCCGCTCGGCATTGGCGGTCGGAACCTGCAATCCCATCGAGATGTCCGACGTGATGTGATCCCCGCCCATGCGCACGCTATCGGCATAAATCATGTGTTTGCGGATAAAGATCGACACCGACGTAGACCCGCCGCCAAAATCAATGCAAGCGGCCCCCAGTTCTTGTTCATCCTCAACCAGTGATGAAATCCCCGAGACATAGGATGACGATGCGATCCCCGCCAGTTCCAGATCACAGCGTTTGATGCAATGGGCCAGATGCTGGACGGCTGCCGCATCGACGGTCAGCATGTGCATGTCAACGGACAGGGCATTGCCCAATTGCCCGCGCGGGTCCGACAGTCCGGACCGGTTATCAATCGCAAAGTTGACGGGCTGCGCGTGCAGCACTTCGCGGTCCTCGCCGTATTCGGGGACATCGCAGCTGGCCAGCACCTGCGCCACATCCTGTTCCGATACGACCTGCCCCTCAAGATCAATGGTCGCGTCCAAGCCATAGCTGCGTGGCTCGGCCCCCGAGAAACAGGCGATCACGTGGTCAACGCGGATGTTGGCCATCTTTTGTGCGGCCTGCAATGCGGTGCGCACAGCGCGTTCGGTTTCTTGCATGGCACAGATTTCGCCAAAGCGGACACCGCGCGACCGCGTTGTCGCCGCACCGATCACCCGAAAACCGGACTGACCCGCAAGCGACCCGATCTCGCCTTCTTCGGACATCCGGCCCGAGCCGTCAAAGCGCAACACAAGACAGGCAATTTTCGAGGTGCCCACATCCAAGATTGCCACAACCCCGCGCTGCATCGCCAGCTTGCGCATGTGCCGCATCGACCGCTGACTACCGTATAGGTCCATCATATTCTCATTGCCCCGAAATCTGCCTGATACGCCACCATTCTTGGGTGGCCTCTTTATTCATTTGAACGGTTGGTCTTTGCGCCAACCGCATATCGACCCGCGCAACGTCACGGGTCAAAACTTCTTGTGCGCCTTCCAGCGCGATCACCCGTTCCAGCGCCTGAACCGCGCCGGTTTCGGGCAACAAGATCCGCTGGTCGCGGTCCAGCACGATATCCCAACGCCGCGCGCCCATGCGTACCAACCCACGCAACCGGTCGCCCAAAGGGGTCGCAGCGCGGCTTAGTTGAAGCGCCTCGGTCAGGTGGGCATCGGCCCCGTCCCCTACCACAAGCGGCAAATCGTTCCGCTCGCCCCGATGGGTGATGGTGCCGATTGCGCGACCTTCGATATCCACCAGAACCAACCCGTCTTCGGTGCGCCACACAGCCACGGGAACACGCGGCTGCACGTCGACATGCAGCAACCCGCCGGGTTTGATGCGCAAGGTTGCCTGCTTGACGCCCGGCAGCTCCATCAAGGTGGCGCGCATCACCGGCAGGTCCAGATCGAAAGAGCTGGTGGGAAATTCGATCGGCAAAGCGGCACGCACATCGGCGGCCAGCTGGTCTTGGACCCCGTCGATCGCCATCAGTTTGACCATGAATTCAGGACGCTGTTCAATGCTGGCACGGGTGTTGGTATAGATATCAGTGATCTGCCCCCGCCGCGCATCATCCGCCAGATAGATCGTGCCCGCGATCATCGACAGGCAAAACGGCATACCGATCCGCAGCCCGAACCGAAAAGTCGGCGTCAGCATCAGCCGTTGCATCCGCCACGCCCAACGGGACGGCGCAGGGTCGGGCCGCACGGATTTGGAAGGTTTGACGCGGTTGATCAGCGATGACACGAGGCGTCCTCCACCATCCAAGCGCACAAGTCGCCAAAGGAAATGCCCACCGCCTGCGCCTGTTCGGGCGACAGCGATGTGGGGGTCATGCCGGGCTGGGTATTGGTTTCCAGCAGGATCAGACCATCGGCACCGCGGGTTTCATCCCAGCGGAAATCCGTGCGGCTGACACCACGACAGCCAAGCGCGTTGTGCGCGCGCACGGCGTACTCCATGCACAGCTCGAAAATCTCTTGGGGGATGTCGGCGGGCACAACATGGGTCGATCCGCCTTCTTTGTATTTCGCGTCGTAATCATACCAGCCGGTGGTCAGAATATCGGTGACCGTCAGGGCACGCTGGCCCATCACAGTTGTCGTCAACTCGCGGCCAGCGGCAAATTTTTCGACCATCACAAGGTCAGGCATATCGTCGTCCAACTGCGGCGGGCCGTTGTTTTCGATATCCACCAGATAGACGCCAACCGATGATCCCTCGTTGTTGGGTTTCACCACATAGGGCGGCTCCATCACATGGGCCGCACGCACGTCGGACGCCAACGCGATAATGCTGTCCACAATGGGCAGGCCTTCGGCGCGGAACACGTCTTTGCTGCGCTGTTTGTCCATCGCGAGGGCCGAAGCCAACACGCCGGAGTGGCTGTAAGGAATGTGCATCCATTCAAGGATACCTTGCACGCAGCCGTCTTCGCCCCAGCGACCGTGCAGACAATTCAGCACGACATCAGGGGCCACGGCACGCAGGTCAGCGCACAGATCGGGGCCGGCATCGACCTCTACGACGTCAAAATTTCTGTCCCGCAAAGCGGCGGCGCATGCGCGCCCTGTTGACAATGACACTTCGCGCTCAGCCGAAGGGCCACCCATCAATACCGCCACTTTCGGGGGTGTCCTGCTCGACATTCCCACTCAACGTGCCTTTTTAATCGGGTCTTTGGTGACCCTTATTTATCTTAGATTTACCGCAATGCGGTGACGTGCCTGTGCGCCCGGACGATTATGGTTCGCCGATCCGCATAATTTCCCACTCTAGCGTGATACCGCTGGAATCGTAAACCTTTTTTCGCACATCTTCGCCTAAAGCTTCAAGTTCTGCCGCCGTTGCACCGCCGGTGTTAATCAAGAAGTTGGGATGCTTGGGGCTCATCTGAGCGCCACCTAGGGTTGCACCGCGCAGTCCGGCGTCGTCGATCACCTTCCACGCCTTCAGCGCATGGCTGTCATCAGCCTGCCCGGTGCTGGAAAAACCGGCAGGGTTGCGAAAGGTCGATCCGGCGCTGCGGTCCTTGGTGGGTTGGGTTTCATCGCGCTTGCGCAATTGGTCTGCCATGCGGCTGTGCAGTGTGTCGGGGTCACCGGTTGGCGGCGCGAAGGTGGCCGAGATAATCACGCAGCCCTCGTCCAGCACGGTTTGGCGGTACTCGAACTTCAGGTCTTGGGCGGTCAGCGTGATCCGGTCGCCTGCCCGCGTGATTGCTAGGGCGCTGACAAAATGATCGGCCGTATAGCTGCCATAACACCCTGCGTTCATGCGCACTGCGCCGCCGATGCTGCCCGGAATGGTGCGCAAAAACGTCAGGTCAAGGCCGGCATCCGCCGCCTTGCGGGCGACATGGGCATCCAGTGCGGCCGCCCCGGCAGTCACCTGCCCGTCAGAAATTTCGATCGCATTGAAACCGCGCCCCAGCCGGATTACCGCAGCACGCAGACCACCATCACGCACGATCAGGTTGGACCCGACGCCCATTGGGAAAACCGCGATATCGGACGGTACGGCAGTCATGAACGCAGCCAGATCATCAGCATCAGCGGGTTGATACAAATAATCCGCCGCCCCGCCCACGCGCAGCCATGTCAGTTCGTTCAGCGGGCGCTGTGGTGTCAGCTTGCCACGCATGTCGGGGACTGAAATTTTGGGCTGCGGTGCGCCTTTGTCCACACCGGTCATGTATTCGCGCCTTTTTCAACGCGGGTCGCCCGCAACTGCCGGACCAGACGCCCGATCAGCCAGCCGGTGCCAAACGCGCAAAGCGCATAGCCCACCGCCGCCATTTGGGCTGCAATCACCGGTGTCTCGAATGGTTTTGCCCCAAGACCCCAGATCATCCACGCACCGTTCAGCACAAGGCCCACGACAAGCACGCCCAAAAATCCCAAGAACCGTTTGGAATAGCCGCACCACCCCGACGCCAGCATCAAGACAGCCAGCACAGCGATCAACAGCGCAAGGGTGCCGTTCATTCCGCAGGTCCCCTTACTGCACTACGCCGCAGCCAGCGCATCAGATAGATCACTGGCCAGCGCAGTACCGAACAGCCTCCCGCCAGCACCAACAAACCGGCCCATGGCCCGTGTTGCATGGTGACATAACCCAAGATCGGGATGCCGATTGCAATCAGGATATAGGCGTTGCGCCAGTGGTTGTCAGAACTGGGTGTCATCGCCAGAACATTGGCAACCACCGCCCACAGACAGGCAAGGATAAACGACAGGCTCATCTGGGCACCTCCGGTTTTTGTCCGCGCAGCTTTGCCAGCAAGAACCGCAAGGGGTTGCGGAACATCGACACAAAGGCAGCCAGCGCAAGCAAGGCATAAAGCCAGCCGACCTGAAGGCCGATCATCACGATCAACACCGGTGCGGCAACCAGCAGTATCGCGCCGGGCACATATTGGACCCGCAGCGGCAGGGTTGCGACCCCAGCCGAGAGAAAAACCCAGAGAAGGCAAAGCCAGACCAGCGCCACCTAGACGGTTTCCTTTTTCATCGCCTCAAGGGCGGCAGGCAGGCCATTGGCCCAAGTGCTGATCGTACCGGCCCCCAAACAGACCACCATATCGCCCGGGCCGGCCTGTTCTCTGACCAGCCGTGCCAGATCGCCTTCGCTTTGGACGGCACGGGCATGGCGGTGTCCGTGGCGGATCAGCCCTGCGACCAGATCATCGCGGCTCGCCCCCTCGATCGGGTCTTCTCCGGCGGCATAGACTTCGGCAATGCCCACCACATCGGCGTCATTAAAACAGGCGCAGAATTCATCGAAATGGTGGCTTAGGCGGCTGTAGCGGTGCGGCTGGTGCACGGCGATCACACGCCCTTCGGTCGCTTGGCGCGCCGCCTTGAGAACGGCAGTAATTTCAACCGGATGGTGACCGTAGTCATCAATAATCGACACACCGTCCACTTCGCCCACCTTGGTAAATCGCCGGTTAACGCCG
>NZ_JBFEKM010000139.1:0-10932 GCF_041552635.1 Sulfitobacter sp. | reverse complement strand
TCAGAGGGCTTCAGAAAAGCGGGGTGTTCATCGTCAGAGACGCCGGGCGGATTCAGGTGTGACGCTTATCGAAATGATGGTGGTATTGGTCATCATTGCGTTGGTCGCCGCGATGATTGTTCCCAATGTGATTGGCCGCCCGAACGAGGCGCGCGCCGCCGTCGCCAAGACCGACATCCGCGCCATTGCAAGCGCGCTTGAGCTTTATCGTCTGGACAACCGGGCCTATCCCACGACATCGCAAGGTCTTGGCGCGCTGGTGCGAAGACCGACATCACCCCCCGAACCGTCTAATTGGGTGCAGGGCGGGTATCTGCCTGAAGATCCGACAGACCCATGGGGCAATGCGTACCTGTACCGGTCACCGGGGGACACTGCGAATTTTGATCTGATATCGCTTGGGGCAGACGGTGCCATCGGCGGCACCGGCGTGGATGCCGACATCGCCAATACAGGCGCGTCGACAGGGGGATGAACCACAAACCCACCCCAAAGAAAATGCAGACAAAGCGCCATAAAGATGCGGGGATGACCCTCGTTGAAATTTTGGTCGTGCTGGCCATTATCGGCGTCATGGCATCTGTCTTGGGGCTTAGCGTTTCTGGCGGCGCGCGCAGTGCAAACGCTCTTGAGCGGGAAGCGACGCTTTTATCCGTCAGGCTGGAACGGGCCGCAGACAGTGCCGCGCTGAATGGAACGCCCGCGGGTTTTACGTGGCGGCCCGAGGGCTATTCCTTTGTCAGTCTGCAAGATGGGACCTGGGCCGCACATCCTGACGGCATCCTTGCTGCACCACATATGCTGGACCGCGCTGTGTCGCTTTCGGTGTTCGGCCAGCCGCACGGCCAATATCTGATCCGGTCCGATATGTTACCGTCGGTGACGAACCCTGACACCAACAGCCCCGTTCCCTTGCAAATTGCCTTTGTCAGCACAAAAGACACCTGGGAGGTGGTTTTCGACGGTGTGTCAGCGCAGTCTCGAAAACACCCGGACGGTGCACGACCGTGAGCGATCTGAAAAATAACGGCGAGGCCGGATTTACCCTTCTCGAAGTCTTGGTGGCACTTGCGGTGCTTGCCGTCGGGGCGGTGTCGCTTTTGACCGCGACCCAGACCCACATCACCCGCATATCGCAGATCGAGAACCGCACAGTCGCGAGATGGGTTGCTGACAATCGGTTGGCTGCATTGCGGATCGGCGTGCGACAGCCCGACGTCGTGGATATGCTTGGGCAACGATGGGACGTCGTTGTTACACGTATAGAAACACAAGACCCTGATCTGCAACGGGTTGATGTTGCCGTTGCTTTGTCGTCCGACAATCGCAACCTGTTCAAGCTGACAGGGTTTATCGACACCGCTGCCGGCGGTTTGGAGGTGCCTCAGTGAAGCCATTCGTGCGTTTTGTAATACCTGTTCTTGCAGTATGCGTCACAGCTTCGCTTGCCGTTGCGGCGGGGCAGGCATTCTGGCACGTGATGGGTGAAACATCCGAAAAGCCCGATGTGTTTGCTTTCGCTGACCAATCCGCCGCCCCTGCCCCTGTGCCCGTCGATCTGGTTCCGGCTTTTGCATTGGCCCCTTTCGGCAGCACCGCACAGGCACCGCAAACGACATCCACACCAGAAGCGACAACACTTGATCTGGCGCTGCGTGGCATCTTGCTGCAATCTGACCCCGCGCTTTCTTTTGCATTGATCGCGACAGATGGAACCACGCTGCGCTATGCATCAGGTGATAGCATCGCCGGCAAGGCGGTATTGATAGAGATAAACGACCGCCACGTCGTATTGGATGTTGACGGCACGCGCCAAATTCTAGGCTTTCCAAATGGGGACATGGCTGATCTGTCCATCGATCAGACCCCCGAAAATCCAACATCGCTTAGCAATCTGGATCGCTTGCAGGCCGCACTTTCTGTCGGCTCCGGTTCGATTGAAATCAAGGATCCTCCGCCACCTGAGACCACAGAAGACTATATCAGCATGTGGCGCGCACGCATCATTCGCAATCCCAATCAGGTTTTGGGCGAAATTGGTCTGCTTGCGACTGAAAAAGGCTATATCGTCGACGAAACTCACGATCCAGGCGTAAAACTTGCCGGCCTCAAGGCTGGCGACCGTGTTGCAAGAGTAAATGGGCAGACAGTGGGAAACATAGAGCAAGATCGCAAATTTTTCGATGATGTCGCGGCTTCGGGTGTGGCACGGTTAGAAGTTGTAAGAGGTGACAAGACCTTCGTCTTGTCTTTCCCGCTACGATGACCCGCCGTTTGCCCCTTTTGCTGGTGTTTGCCATTCTCGTGGCAATCGCCTTTGTTCGCCCCCAAATGGCACAGGCGCAAGAGACGTTCGTGATCAATCTGCGCGGGGCTGACATCAGCCTGCTGGCTGAACAGGTCTCGGACATTACCGAACGCACCCTTGTTCTGGATCCGAATCTGACCGGCGAAGTGACCGTTGTGTCAAAACAAGCGCTTGATAGCGAAGGGGTCTGGGCCCTGTTCCAGTCAATTTTGCGGGTTCGTGGGTTTGCAGCTGTTGAAACGGGGGCTGTCTGGCAGATCGTGCCCGAACTTGACGCGCGGACAAAAGGCAGCCCTAAAAAGCTCGACACCCCCGGCAGTCAGGACGTCGTGACCCGATTGCTGCGGCTAAACCGGTTGCCCTCTGCCGAAGCAGTGCGGGTCTTGCGCCCGCTGATCGACGAGGCCGGATATATCGAGGCGATCGAAGACCCTAACGCCATTGTTATTACCGATACGCTGGCGAACGTGGATCGCATCGTCGCCATTGCGACCACCTTTGACGGTGAGGCGGAAATGGAAGCAGAGGTGATCCGTTTCACCTATGCCGAAGCTGGCACCGTCGCCAACGCAATTTCCGAAGTGCTTGGGCCCGCGGGCACAGGGGCCCGCCTGTCGGTTGATGCAAGTTCGAACGTATTGTTGGTGCGCGGCACCCAGCGTGATATTTCGCAGATCAGAAGTCTGGCGCGGGCAATGGATACGTCGCCACGGGTCGCACAAAGCGAAACTGTAAGCACCTCGATTTACCGGCTTCAATTCGGAGAAGCGACCATTGTCGCTGATCTGGTTCGCAACACACTGACCGGATCCACGGACCTCACCAATCCTGTTGCCGCCAGTCTGGGGGAAGACCCCGAAAATCCTGACGCGCAACGCTTTGCCGTGGGCCCCGACGCTGCGCCGATTTCGCCTGTGTCGGTACAGGCCTCGATCGAGACAAATTCGGTCATTGTACGCGGCACGCAGCGGCAACTTGCCGAAGTTTCACAGCTGATCAAGGCGCTTGATGTACGACGCCCCCAAGTGATGATCGAAGCCGCAATCGTCGAAGTATCCGGCGACATCGCGGAACGCTTGGGCGTGCAGCTTGGTATTGGTGAAAACTCGCAAACCGGCGGGATCGCGGCCACGTCATTTGGCAACGGGGGTGGCGCGCTTCAGAACATTCTGGTCGCGTTGGGACAAAGCAATGCGTCTGCGCTTTCAACCGGACTTTCGGTCGGGTTGGCAACGGATAGTTTCGGCGCGCTGATCCAGGCCCTGAACACCTCAACAAGCGCCAACCTGCTTTCTACCCCTTCTGTCACCACGATGGACAATCAATCCGCCACAATCGTGGTTGGTCAGAACGTGCCCTTCCGGACCGGACGTTTGACAACCGACGGCGGGAACGTCGCCGAAGTGATCGAACGCGAAGATGTCGGGATCACCATGGTCGTCAAGCCACGCATCACAGCGGGCGGGGTTGTGCAGCTTGAGATCGAACAAGAAGTATCGTCGCTGACCAATCAGGCGGTTACCGGTGCGGCCGATCTTGTGACCAATCGGCGCGTTATCAACACCACCGTTCTGGCTGAAAACGGTGGGACAGTGGTTCTTGGCGGGCTGATCACAGATGACAGGCTGCAAAGCAATCAAAAGGTGCCGCTGCTGGGGGATGTTCCCGTTCTTGGCAATCTATTCAAAAGCCGCAGTGACAGCCGCAATAAACGCACGCTGTTTGTGTTTCTACGCCCGACGATCATGCTGACGCGGGCTGATCTGGAAAACGCCGCCGAAACGCGCTACCGCCGCGCCCAAAGTGCCGAAACAACGGTTCAGCCGCGCAGTCTTTTGAAGCAGGAAAAAGTCAGGAAGTTACCGCTGGAGATTGACGGGCTTTATTGAATCCTATTCTCGAAGCAATACTCAGCCACGGTGGCGATCGTATTATTTCTGTAAGAATGGCTGGTTCTGGGCACCTATCGCCAAAGCCGCATCTGAAACCTGATCAACAGGCCCAAAATCAGGCCGGTGCTAACGACGATGATTGCGGCGGGCAGGATGGCGACAATGGCGTACCCGTTGGGTGATACGGTTGCAGGCCTTTGTCCGGCGCGCAAGCGAAGCGACGGTCGGCAGCTCGATCTGGCCGACGGCCGCTATTAAATCCTGTGGCCCGACGACAGTTCCCGGCGGACCATGATTTTCAAAGATGGGCAACTCTTGCAGACATTCGACCAAGCGATCAGGGGCGCGCGGCTCAGCTCGGTTTTCGGAGAAAGGATGCATCCCGTTCACGCAACGTTGCGCATGCGCAGTGGTCTGGATTTCGCCGCCCAACAGGGTACCGCAGTTGAAGCGACCCGCCAGGGTAAGGTCTCCTTCAGCTGTGGGCCGGTAGCGACAGCTTTCACAACGGGCGGAAAACGCTTGTTGCATAGCTCCGGTAGATGGAAAAAATCAATCGCTGGCGGAACGGTCCAAATCAGTTCTGTACCAACATTGTGACTCAGTTAAATGGCCTCGTCCGTTTCAACATGTGCAGACCTACCGTCAGACCGCTTCCAAAGCAGCCGGTCCGTCAACGATCATCATCGGACAGCCCCGCGAACAGCGTTCTACCCGGCTGTCGATGCCATAAAGACGGCGGATCAGGTCGGGGGTCAACACTTCGAGGGTGGGACCGAAGGCAAGGGTGCGTCCGCCTCCCAACGCCATGGTCGCGGAGCAGCAGCGCATCACCTGATTCAGGTCGTGCAAGGCCAACACCATCACCGCTCCGGTTTCTTCGGCATAAAGGCGCAGCGACTCTAGCACCTCGTACTGGCGATTGAGGTCAAGCGCCGCGGTCGGCTCGTCCATGAGCACTACTTTGGGGCAGCTCACCAGCGTCTGCGCAATCGAAACCGCCTGCCGCTGCCCGCCGGACAGCTCTGCCAATTGCTGGTCTGCCAGATGGGTGATGTTGAAGCGGCGCACCGTTTCGTCCACGGCGCACAATTCTACGGCGTTCAAGCGCCAGCCGCCGGCACCTTGTTTCAATGCCAGAATGATCGTTTCATAGACCGTAGGGTACATGCCGACGGGTATGGTAATTTCACCATTGTGTCCCCGCCCCGTCATATCTCTGCCAAAAAGCTCGTCCAAACTTTACGCATCAAATCGGAAGGTTAAGTGATGCGCGGCTTGGTTCTTGTGGTCTTTATGCTCTTGGGCGGCATTGCTCACGCTCAGGAATACCGGACGGTGGAAGAACTGCATGCCGGACGGCAAGCGGCCATTGCCGCGCAAGAGGCACAGATCGCCCGGCGGTTTGACAACCAGCGCGCGCGGTATCGGCATGTTCGCGACATGGCGTTGGCACCAGAGGCTGGCGAAGATGTGGCACCCGCGCACCGCGCCCATGTCGACACCTTGAAAAACGGCTGCCGCGACGGCGATCTGGATGCCTGCATCGGGGTCGCGCAGGTCTTTGCCGCCGGACGGGTCGTGCCGCGCGATGTGCCATTGGCCGAGGCGATCTACTGGCTGGGCTGCGACGAGGGGCACGATGCGTCCTGCCGGTCGCTGGACAGGATCCACGAAGTGTCAACCCCCCTTCGCCACAGCGAGCTTGTTCCCAGCATATCGTGGCGCGAGGACCGCTGTGCGCAGGGCGAGGCCAAAGCCTGCGTGAATTTGTCCAAACTCTACGCGTACAGCCGTGATCAGTTGAATACCGTCCAATATCCCAGAGTACGCTGGGATCATGCCAATGCACTTTTGAGCCACGCCTGCATGCTTGTGACACGTGCCGCGTCAACACCTTTCGAGTGCAGCTCATTTAGTGACGTTCTCAGGAATCTCCCCGTGCTATCGGCATCTGAAATGGACGCACTGGAAGCAGGCTGTGCCAAGGGCATCGTGGTGGATTGCCTTGATCTGGCAATGGCTTTTGAAGCGGATGATCCGGGTCGCGCATTTTCCCTCTACGCCCTTTCCTGCCGGTTGGGGGGGCATGACGATTGCGGCAACGTTGCGTACGCATTGTTTACGGTTAGAACACAGCCAGAGTATCTACCACTGCTGATTGAGATGCACGAACTGATGTGCGCTGACGGCTCGCAGCCTGATTGTTACGCGCTGGCGGAGTTGCACCGCGAAGGCCCAGAGGACATCCGTGACCCGGGCAAAGCCCGCTATTGGTTGCGACAAACCTGCGACAAACGAGTTTGGTCGTATGCGGAATTTTCTGACGACTGCCAGCTGACCGAAAGCGAGGATTTCGACGTGCTCTCGGCAGCGTTTGATGCGTTGTTTTTGCCCGCCCTCCAGCCCCTTGTGACCCAGGCGCGTGAGGGCTGTGCCGCAGATGACGGCAACGCTTGTTACGACCTGGCCACCATCGCCCTGGCCTATCAGGGGGCACCATTCATGACTGTTGCGGTCCAAAGCCTGCGCGCGCGCGCCTGCGCCCTCGGGGTTGCAGATGCCTGCGGGCAGACCGAAGCAACATCCAGATATGCCAGCGCGCCACCACCCGATACGGCCTGCGCCAGCGGCGACGGCCAATCCTGTGCCAGAGCTATCGCAGCCGAGAAAACGCGCGCGCCACAAGATCGCCTGTCCGAACTGCTGGCGCGCTGTGCTGCGGGCAACGGGGCGGCCTGCGGACTGGTCGGCGGGCTGTATTCGGATCAGATATTGATTGATGGCAGCACGAAAGGGTGGTCTCCGGATAGGGATTTGCATCTTGCCGCTGATTTCTACCGCATGGGATGTGATCTGAACGATGGGCGATCCTGCCGCGGTCTGGCCGACATCGCCAAGCCCAAGAGCAATCCGACCCGCGCCGAACGCAGCCTTCAGGGCACGGCGCAGGAGGTGTTCGACGACTATGCCAAGGGGTGCCGGTTGGAAGACCCCGAATCCTGCTCGTATGCCGCAGGCCTGTCCGATGATCCGGACCAGACCTTCCGCTTGAGCTTGCAAGCCTGCCGTCTTGGCGACACGATCGTTGGCTGCGACGGCGTCTTATTTGCAGGCATACGACGCACACTGTCGAACCTGATCTCGCAACACGGCGCGCTTGCTGTTGCATTGATGCCCGACCTTGGGTTGGAAATGCCCCACGCGTCAGGAACTTTGCGTCGCCTGCAACGGGGGTGTGCGTCGGGGACGGCTGCGGATTGCATGGACCTTGCGGCGCTATATAACTTTCAAAGCTCGAACCTGCCTGCGATGCACTTCCAGATGCAACATTGGCAACTTGCAAATGCTGTCCATCGACAGGCCTGTGATCTGGGGCTGGGCGATGGCTGCGCAGAACTGGCAGATTGGGTGCGGGAGGATCTCGCCTCGGATCCCTTGGGCGAATACGGACTGAACAAGCTTGGCTGCGAGCATGGCTCCGCGCGCGCCTGTTATCAGGCTGGGGATCATTGGGACAAACATTCGCAAACGCCCGATCCCGCCATGGACCTACTTTTCACTGAAAAAGCCTGCAGGCTGGACGGTCGGTTGGACTGTCATCTTTTGGCGGGTATCCTCGGGGGCGATTCTGTTGCCGAGTATGATCAAAAGGTCCTCCGATGCCTCGGCGGCGAAGGAACCGGATGCAATCTCGCTGGCTACTACGCCAAATACGACAAGCGTATTCCCCGCGACATGCAACGGGCGTTGTATGAATACGGCTGTCAGCTTGGCTCAGACGATGCCTGCCAGGCCCGCGAATCCCTCCGGTGATATCGCGGCAAGCAATGAGGCACGTGGGCAAGGATGTGGTCATGACGGTCTGTCCGTCTCGGCTTGTCCTAAGCCGACGTCAGCATTACCGCCACATCGCCACCAGTGAAATCTGAGATAGGAATGCTCTGACAGCTTCAACTCTGTTCAACCGGTTGTGCGTTTCGTCGAACTATGGCCTCGCTCCAGCACTGAACTGTGGCTGCGTCGCGCGCCGCATCACAACTTAGGAAATCATCTTTAACGGCAGGAATAGGCCGAGCGCGTCAAGTAGGCGGATTTCGGTTCACGATTTTGCAAAGTGGTACTCCCTAAGCATAGCTACCGCAGGTGATCCGCGCAGCACCTCGCAAGATGGGCTCGCACTTCGTTTTCGCTGCAAGGCGGCATAGAACTTTTTGCTCCCGCCGAAATTTTTTGTGCTACGAGCGCATGCAGCGAGAAATTCAAATTCAAAGGTTGGGCGCGAAGCGGACTTGCGGTACCGCAGCGAAGAACGGGTATTGTTTGTCAGGCAGTCCATTGTTGCAGTGCAGTTCTGTCCGAAACGGTCGTTCGGGGCAGGATCAAGCCCGGTAAAATATCATTCTGTCTTCGGTGCAGCCGCCGATCCGGCGAGCAAGCCGCCGTCGATATTGAGTTCGGCCCCGGTCATGTAGGCCGCCTCATCCGAGGCCAGCATGACGGCGAGGGCGGCGACCTCGTCGGGATCGCCGAACCGGCGCAACGGTGTGTCTGCGACAAGAGCCGCCATGCGCGCCTCTCGGTCCGGGCCGGTACCCAGCATCGGCTCCCACATCGGGGTCAGGACGGCCGCGGGATGGATCGAGTTGCAGCGGATGTTCAACCCTTGCTCGGCGCAATAGAGCGCGACCGACTTCGTGTGGTTGCGCACGGCGGCCTTGGACGACGCATAGGCCGCCGCAGCCGGGATGCCCACGAGGCCCGAACGCGAGGAGATATTGATGATCGACCCTGCGCCCCGTTTGCGCATCGCACGGATCGCGTAGCGGCATCCCAAGAACGTCCCGTCAAGATTGACCGCATGCACCTCCCGCCAGTCTTCCAGGCTGGCATGTTCGGGGTCGTGGGGGCGCAGTGCCTCCTCGAAGCCGGTTACGCCCGCGTTGTTCACCACAACGTCGCATTCGGGCCAGATCTCGGCCAGGGCCTCCCATTCCTGCTCGGATGCCACGTCAAGGCGCATCGCCTCTCCGCCAATCTCGCGCGCGACATCGGCGGCGCTGCCCTCATCCTTGTCGGTCACCACGACAGTGGCACCTTCTCGGGCGAAGGCCCGCGCGATCGCGGCACCGATGCCGCGCCCCGCGCCGGTGACGATACAAGTCTTGGTGTTCAATCGGGGCATGGTTTTCCTTTCAGTCCAAGGTCTAGTCAACCTGCGGCACCATCAAGTCGCGATTTCCGCAGGCAGGTCCATCCAAAAGTAAGCGACCCAAGGATGGTGTCCAGACCGTTTCAACAGGTTTGGAAATGCCTAGTCGGACAGACACAACTTGTTGCCATCGAGGTCTCTCACATAGGCCGAAAATTTCGGCCCACGTTGATTTGGCGCGCCCTCGCAGGTGCCGCCAAGCTTAAGCGCCAAGGCATGGATCCGTTCAACCTCCTCCTTGGTGCCGACGCAAAAGCCGACCATTGTGCCATTTCCATGGGTCGCGGGCTTGTCGTCGAACGGCCTTGCAACGGCGAAGGCAAAACCCTCGCCGATCCAGTAGGTCATGCGCGCCGAGGGCGACATGCTCAAAAGCTCCTCGCCTTCGAAAAGAGCGTCGTAGAAGGCCCGGGATGCGTGGATGTCGTTCGTTCCGACGACAAAGTAGTTCATTTTCATGGTGGATTCTCCTGTTGAATGAGTGGTTCCGATGCTGACTGTGCTGCGCGCCTGTCACACCACGACGACATTGCCGCGCTTGTGCCCGGCCTCGACATAGATGTGCGCCTCGACGAGGTCGGCCAGCGGATAGATGCGGTCCATAACCGGCGCAAGACGGTGCTGATCGATCTTGGTCAGGATCTCGGACAGCATGGTCCGCAGGTGCTGCGGCTTTTCTAGGCCCACGGCCGCGAACAGGGCGCGTTTCCGGCCCACAAGGCCGGACAGCAGGATCGCGGGCAGGCACCCCAACGTCAGGACCGGGCACAGGTAGCGTCCCGCTTCGGCAAGCGCAGGCTTGGCGGCTGAGAAGGACGCCACGCCCAGTGTGTCAAAGATCACGTCATAAGCGGCACCGGGCCGCAAGGCATCCTCGGTGGCGTAGTCAATCACGCGTGTGGCCCCGAGCGACGCAATGAGGCTGGCGTTGCGCGCGCTGCTGGTGGCGGTCACCTCTGCGCCCATGTCGGCGGCGATCTGCACCGCAGCGCTGCCGAGGCTGCCGGCCCCGCCCAGGATCAGGACCCGGTCGCCGCTCTGGACCTGGCCGAGGTTGCGCAAGAAATGCCAGGACGTCAGCACGCCGTCACACAAGACCGCCGCATCCTCATGCGACAGCGCCTCCGGCTTGGGCATCAGAACACCTTCCTCGTCGAGGCAGATGTGGCTCGCATTGGCACCAAAGCGCATCCCGGCCTCGCCAAAGACCATATCGCCCGGCGCAAAGCGGCTGACCTTGTCGCCGACAGCGATCACCTCGCCCGACAGGCCTGTACCGGACAGCCCGTTGCGCGGACGCCTCAGGCCAAGGAAAGGGCGCGCGAACAGCGGCTCACCCTTGCGCATCATGCCGTCGGCCCGCGTCACGGCAGAGGCATGGATGCGGATCAGCACTTCTCTCGGGCCGGGCTGCGGCATCGGGAGCGTAACAGGAGTGAGGGTTTCGGGGCGGCCGTAGCGCGGGATGTGCCAGGCGGTGCGTGTCGCGTTCATCGGGAAACTCCGTGGTCTATGGGTGT
>NZ_JBFEKM010000138.1:0-11025 GCF_041552635.1 Sulfitobacter sp. | reverse complement strand
GCAAAGATCATGTTGGCAATCAAGTTGACCAAAAACAACAGCGTGATCTCGTGGACGTCAAAGCCAAAGCGTTCAACCATCATGAACCCGGCAAAAACGACAAAAATCTGCCGCCGCGCGCCCGACATAAATTGCAGCGCATAATAAAGCCAATACCGCTTACGCAGCACCATCTTCTTGATCTGTGGCGTCGGCGCTTCGAACTGGGGATAGGCAAAGATCGCAAAAATCGCGATCACTACGGTGACGCCACCACCAATCAGATAGACGATATTATAGGACAGCGACAGCGTGTCCCACAGTGCCATGATCGCCAGATACGCCACCAGCGTCGCCGCAGACCCAGCGGCCATCAGCCAGCCCAACATACGCGGTGCGTCTTCAATCTTGAGCCATTGCAACTGCAGTGACTGGTTCACCGTCTCGTAATAATGAAACCCGATCGAGCTAAGCATCGTGATGGTCAAGATCCCGCCCATTGACGGAAACCACGCCGTCACGGCGGTGGCCGCGCCCAGCAAAACCAGTGACACCAGCCCTAAAACCTGTTCACGCACAAAGATAATAATCGCAATGACACCGACGGCCAGAAACCCGGGAATTTCGCGCACCGTATGCAGCAACCCGATGTCAGCGCCATCAAACCCCGCCACCTCGATCACAAAGTTGTTCAGCAGCGCCGACCATGTATTAAAGGCGATGGGCATTGCCAAAGCCATCAGGAACAACAGCGCCACGGGGCGGCGCCAAAACGGCTGATGCTTGGCATCTTCAAGGGTCACAAATTGGGTCATGCCTCCCCATTACGCCTCTTGCCCCCCCTTGACGAGGTCAAAACAAACGCCCCGCCGCACATCACGCACGACCCTCGCTTCCAAATGGAAATGAATCCTCGCCGAAGGCATTTTTTGCTCCGCGGGGTAAAACCACAAAGACTCTGCACCATTTCGATTTAGTAAAAGCTCTGCGGATCAATATCCACGGCGATCCGCAGATCGCCCTTCAACCGCAACTGCCCGACCCATTTCGCCAAAGCATCCTGCAACGGCACCGACTTGTCAGCCTTCACCAAAAGCCGCACTCGATGTCGCCCGCGTACCCGTGCAATCGGCGCAGGCGCGGGCCCGTAAACCTTTGCCCCCACCGCGCGCAACGGTCCGTCTTGCCGCGCAAGCTGGTTGCCCGCCTCAAAAACAGCCGCAACATCCGGCCCGCTTAGAATAATCCCCGCCATGCGCCCATAAGGTGGCACACCGGCCTGACGCCGCTCGCCAGCTTCGGCCTTCCAGAAACCTTCCTCGTCCCCTGCCAGAATTGCGCGAATAACAGGGTGGTCCGGCTGGTAGGTCTGCAACAACGCGGTCCCCGGTGCCTCTGCCCGCCCGGCACGCCCCGCGACTTGCCGCATCAGTTGAAAGGTCCGCTCGGCTGCGCGCAAATCTGACCCCATCAGGCCCAGATCGGCATCAATCACCCCGACCAGCGTGAGGTTGGGAAAGTTATGCCCCTTCGCCACCAACTGCGTGCCGATGATGATATCTGCGGCACCCTCGGCGATGCCCGCAATTTCCGCCTTCAACGCCCGCGCCGACCCGTACATGTCCGAACTCAATGTGGCGACCCGCGCGTCAGGCCACAGGGCTGCGGCCTCTTCGCCCAGACGTTCCACACCTGGCCCTACCGCTGCCAGCTTGCCTTCTGCCTCGCAGGACGGGCAGGCATCGGGCATTGGTTTGCTTTCGCCGCATTGATGGCAGACCAAACGCTTGAGAAACCGGTGTTCGACCATGCGCGCGTCGCAATCATCACACCCGATCTGGTGCCCACAGGCGCGGCAAAGCGTCACTGGCGCATAGCCACGGCGGTTGATGAACAGCATCGCCTGCTCGCCACGCTCTAGGCGTTTGTCGACCTCGGCGCGCAATGTCGGGGACACCCATTTATCGCTGGGCAACCCTTCGGAGCGCATGTCGATTGCGCCCATCTGCGGCATTACCGCTGGCCCGAACCGCGATGTCAGCTCAACCCGCGTGTATTTTCCAGCTTCGGCATTGGCCCAACTTTCCAACGACGGCGTGGCGGATGCCAGCACCACTTGCGCCCCACAGATTGACGCCCGCAAGACCGCCATGTCGCGTGCGTTGTACAAAACGCCCTCTTCTTGCTTGTAGGAGGTGTCATGTTCCTCGTCGACAACGATCAGCCCAAGGTTCTGGAACGGCAGGAACAACGCAGACCGCGCACCGATCACGACCTGCGCATTCCCCTGCCCGACCATGCGCCAAATTCTGCGGCGTTCTGTCATGGTCGCCCCCGAATGCCATTCCGCAGGTTTGGCCCCGAACCGCGCCGCAATCCGGTGCAAGAACTGTTCCGTCAGCGCGATTTCCGGCAGCAACACCAAGGCCTGCCGCCCTGCCTTTAACGCGGCGGCCACGGCTTCAAGATAGACCTCGGTCTTGCCCGATCCGGTGACACCACGCAGCAACGTCGTGCCATATTTGCCCGAGGCAACGCCCGTCGCCAGCAGCGCCGATGCCGCGGCCTGATCTGCGGTCAGATCCTTGCTGGGCAGGCTTGGATCCATGCGGGCAAAGGGGACATCGCGCGGGCTGTCTTGCTCAAGCACCGCGTCTTGGGCCACCAACCCTTTGATGACCGACGATGTGACCCCCGCCATTTCGGCCAGCTCCTTAAGCGTGAAAGACAGATCACCATACTCTGCCAAAGTCGCCAACACCCGGCGGCGGGCATCGGTCATGCGGTCGGGTTCCGCCACGCCCCTCCGGTAGATTTTGCGCATCGACGGCGGGTCGCCCAGACCCGGCGCACGGGTCGCCAGCCGAAGCATCGCAGGCATTGGTGTCAGGGTATAGGCGGCGGCGCGGGCCAAAAAACTGCGCAATTCCTCGCGCATCGGGGCCGCGTCCAGCACGCGAATAACCGACCGTATTTTGGACAGCTCGTAATCGCCCTGCCCCGCACCCCAGACCACGCCTAGGACCTTGCGCGGCCCCAAAGGCACCTCGACAAATGCGCCCAGATGGCAACCGCCTTCGGGGGCTTTATAGTCCAGCGCACGGCCCAAAGGCTGCGTGGTCAACACGCCGACAAGTTCACCTTGATGAAAGAATTCAGGGGGGGGCACCAGCGTCTCCGGCTTGGGATAAAGAGAATTAGGGTTTCGGCACCGCAGTTCATAGGCTAAAGCCCCTTGGCAAGAGACATAGCCAATCGCGCCTCCCATTCCAACCAGAAGGACCAAATATGAAATTCTTCGTAGATACCGCCGAAATTGATGCAATCGCCGAACTGAACGATCTGGGCATGGTCGACGGGGTCACCACCAACCCGTCGCTGATCCTGAAATCAGGCCGCAACATTCTGGAAGTCACCAAAGAGATTTGCGATCTGGTCGATGGTCCCGTTTCTGCCGAAGTCGTCGCCCTCAAGGCCGAAGACATGATCGCCGAAGGCCGCAAGCTGGCCGAGATCGCTGAGAACATCACCGTCAAGCTGCCGCTGACATGGGACGGGCTGAAAGCCTGTAAAGTGCTGTCCGGCGAAGGCAAAATGGTCAACGTCACGCTGTGCTTTTCCGCAAATCAGGCGCTGATCGCCGCCAAAGCGGGCGCGACGTTCATCTCCCCCTTCATCGGGCGTCTGGACGACATCAACCTTGATGGCATGGAACTGATCCAGGACATCCGCACGATCTATGACAACTACGGGTTCGAGACGCAGATTTTGGCCGCCTCTATCCGGTCACCCAACCACGTGTTGGAAGCGGCCCGCATCGGTGCCGATGTAATGACCGCCCCACCAGAGGTGATCAAAAAGCTCGCGTCGCATCCGCTGACCGACAAGGGTCTGGAACAGTTCATGGCCGATTGGGCCAAGACCGGTCAGAATATTCTCTAAGCTTTTTGCCTGGATGAAAAACCTAGCGCGCGATGCTTTCAAGCAACGCGCGCAAAAATGACGGGCTTAGCGGGAAAAGCTTGTTGGCCTGTTCAGGCAAGGGTTGTGCGGCTTCTTTCATCTTTCCAGTGAACACAGCAACATGTGCGCTCGCTATCGAAATGCTGCATATGCCGTCTGCCGTGGCTGCGGTGCGCGCCATTTCGCTGAAAAAACAGGCGCATTCTCAAAAGAAAAATGCAGATTTTGCAAATACCGCATGCTAAGACAGGCAAAATCAAAAAAACGAGACGAGCATGAGCAGCAACCACAAGATCGAAGATTCTCTTCGGGAAGCGATTATTTCGCAGCCTGATGTCATTTTGGACGACAACGATGTGATGCAGGCCCTGATCGCGGCGAATGAACGCGCGATGGGTGGCAACATTGTGGACCTGCGCGGCATCGCGATGGACCGTCTGGAAACACGGCTGGACCGGCTTGAGGATACGCATCGCAATGTGATTGCGGCAGCCTATGAAAACCTTGCTGGCACCAATCAAATTCACCGCGCCATTTTGCGGATGCTGGACCCGGTCGAATTTGAAACCTTCCTGCGGGATCTGGGTGGTGAAGTCGCCGATATCCTTCGGGTGGATGCGGTCCGGCTGGTGCTTGAATCGGTCCAAAACGACAATGATCCTGCGGTCAAACGTCTGGGCGATGTGCTGAACGTCGCCGAACCGGGGTTTATCGATGATTATCTGACCGCAGGGCGTGGTGGCACGGTGCGGCAGGTGACTTTGCGCGGCGTGCAAGACAGCCCAGAAACAGTCTACGGCGGTGCTGCAGACTGGATCCGTTCCGAAGCCTGCCTTAAGCTGAACTTTGGCGATGGCCGCCTGCCCGGTTTGCTGATCCTCGGATCAGAAGATCCACATATGTTTGGCCCGCAACAAGGCACCGATTTATTAGGCTTTTTCGCGGGTGTGTTTGAGCGCGCGATGCGCCGCTGGTTGTCTTGAGCAGCGCCACCAACACGCTCTTGATCAGCCCGGCCGCACGGGACGCTTTGCAAACGTGGCTGGATCATCAACGCGCCCTCAAAGGGGCCGCCGAGAATACGATCACCGCCTATCAAGGCGATGTGACCGATTTTCTGGCCTTCATGACATTGCACAAGGGCGACAGCATCGGCTTGGGCGCATTGGCGAAAATCACCATCTCGGACATGCGCAGCTGGATGGCCCAGACACGCGGGCCGGATGTTGGCCCGCGGTCACTGGCGCGCAAACTGTCAGCCGTAAAAGCGTTCTATCGCTGGCTGGCAGAGCGTGAAGGTTTTGAACCTACTGCGGTCTTATCTACACGGTCACCCAAGTTCCCCAAGAAATTGCCGCGCCCTTTGGCTGTGGATGCTGCAAAAGCCATGATCGACTGCGTTGAGCTGCAATCGCGCCACCCTTGGGTGGCCGCGCGCGACGTGGCTGTATTGACGCTGCTTTGGGGCTGCGGCTTGCGGATATCCGAAGCGCTTGGCCTGAAAGGGGCCGATGCGCCCCTGCCAGACGTGTTGCGCATTGTCGGGAAGGGCGGAAAAGAACGTGTCGTGCCGGTGTTGCCTGCCGCCCGTGATGCGGTTGACGCCTATGTGCGGGCATGTCCACATACACAAGAACGTGGTTCGGCGCTTTTCAGGGCCGTGCGCGGCGGCCCCTTGGCAGCGCGCGCCATCGCCCAGGTGATGGCAGATGCCCGAATGCAACTGGGCCTTCCTGCAACGGCGACGCCACATGCGATGCGCCACAGCTTTGCAACCCATCTGCTGGACGCGGGCGGTGATTTACGCGCGATACAGGAACTGCTTGGCCACGCGTCTTTATCGACGACACAGGCCTATACAGCGGTTGATACCGCGCGGCTTATGGATGTCTACAACCGCGCCCATCCCAAAGCTGGCGGTTAAAACAGCCCTTACGCCAAGGACCGGTCAAGCTGCGCTACGAAATCCAGCGCGGCTTTTGTCGGGTCTTCCAATCCTTGCGCCACAAGGTCGCTTAGCTCGGCCAAGGCCGCTTTTGCCTTTGGTGCCTCCAACTGTGCCAGCAGCGCATGTTTCACGGCCTGTTCAAACCAATACCGCGCCTGCGCTGCGCGGGTGCGCTGCCAAAACCCGTGATCCTTGCGCCACCCGGCCAGCGTCTGGACCTCTGCCCATGCCTCTGACAACCCGTTTTCCTCTAGGGCCGACACCATCATGGCTTTGGGAAACCCATCGGGGTCCTGCAGGCGCTTGCGCAGCAGTCTTAACGCACCGGCATAATCCGCACAGGTCCTTGACGCCGCAGGTTTCAGATCACCGTCAGCCTTGTTCACGACGATGATATCCGCCATCTCCATGATCCCGCGTTTGACACCTTGCAATTCGTCCCCGCCTGCGGGTGCCAAAAGCAGCAAGAACACGTCTGACATTTCAGCAACAACAGTCTCGGACTGCCCGACACCAACGGTTTCAATCAGCACCACGTCAAATCCTGCCGCCTCGCACAGGGTGACCGCCTCGCGGGTGCGCCGGGCAACGCCGCCCAGATGCGTCTGGCTGGGGGACGGGCGAATAAACGCGGCCCGTTCCCGCGCAAGCAGGTCCATGCGGGTCTTATCGCCCAAAATCGACCCGCCAGAGCGGCTGGAGGACGGATCAATCGCCAGAACCGCAACCCGCAGCCCCTGCCCGATCAGCATCATCCCAAAGCTTTCGATAAGCGTCGATTTACCCACCCCCGGCGTGCCGGACAAACCGATCCGTAAGGCTTCGTGTTCTTTTGGTAGGGCCGCCAGCAACGCCGTGGCCTGTTCGCGGTGATCCGCCCGCGACGATTCGACCAGCGTGATCCCGCGCGCCAGTGCGCGGCGTTCGCCCGCGACGATGCCTTTGGCCAACTTGTCGATATCCATGCAACAGCCCCTTTATCTTGGCCTGCATCTTTCAGATGATCTTTGGCAAATGTCCAGACCAAGGCAAGGCTTGGCGGCGCGCGCGGATTGACCCATAACCCACCCCATGAGCTTTGAACTTCCCATAGATCACGTCATGCCGCAGGTGATTGACGCGTTGCGTCAAACCGGGCGCGTCGTGCTGCAAGCCCCACCCGGTGCGGGCAAGACCACCCGCGTGCCGCTTGCGATGCTGGATGCTGGCCTGACCCAAGGCCGGATTATGATGCTCGAACCGCGCCGTCTTGCCGCGCGCGCCGCAGCCGAAAGGATGTCGGCGACTTTGGGACAACAGGTTGGCCAGACCGTCGGCTATCGGGTGCGCGGTGCTTCGGCCATCGGATCAGACACCCGGATCGAAGTCGTGACCGAAGGCATCCTGACCCGCATGTTACAGGAAAACCCGGACCTGCCCGGCATTGGTGCGGTAATCTTTGACGAATTCCACGAACGATCCCTGAATGCGGATTTGGGGCTGGCGCTGTGCCTTGAGGTTGCAGGCGCGCTGCGCGACGATCTGCTGTTGGTCGCAATGTCCGCGACCTTGGATGCCGCCCCCGTCGCCGCGTTGATGGACGCGCCGATCGTGACCTCGGAAGGGCGCAGCTTTGCCGTGACGCCGCGCTGGCTGGACCGGCCCGTCGGCACGCAAAGGTTCGAACAGGCGATGGCTGATCTGGTGATCCATGCCTTGGAAACGGCCCCCGGCTCTGCCTTGGTGTTCCTGCCTGGAGAGGGCGAAATTCGCCGCGTTGAATCCGTGCTGCAAAACCGGTTGCCGCCCGATTGTGCCCTTGCCCCCCTGTTTGGCGCGATGGAGTTCAAAGCACAGCGCGCCGCCATCGAACCCCCAGCCAATGGACGCAAGATTGTGCTGGCGACATCCATCGCCGAAACCTCGCTAACGATCGAAGGTATTCAGATTGTTGTGGATGGGGGCCGCGCACGGCGCGCGCAGTTTGATCCGTCCTCCGGCATGTCGCGGCTGGTGACCGACCGCGTGACCCGGGCCGAGGCCACCCAGCGGGACGGACGTGCGGGCCGTGTGTCCGAAGGGGTTTCCTTCAAGCTCTGGACACGCGGCGAAGAAGGCGCGCTGCCGGCCTTCCCCCCAGCCGAGATCGAAGTCGGCGATCTGTCATCTTTCGCGCTTGAACTTGCGATGTGGGGCGCACGCGCGGCCGACCTTAGCTTTGTGACGCCGCCCCACGAAGGGCGATTGGCCGAAGCGCAAGGCGTCTTGCAAATGTTGGGCGCGCTGGACCACGCAGGCCGCATCACCGAACACGGGCGCGCGTTGGCACGGCTGCCGCTGCATCCCCGCTTGGCGCATATGGTCGCCAAAGGCGGGCCGCACGCGCCAACGCTGGCGGCGATCCTGTCTGAACGTGATCCCCTGCGCGGTGCCCCGATTGATCTGGCGCTGCGCATGGATGCTGTGGCGGGCAAGCGTACCTTGGGCGAGGTCAACCATGCCACCATCGCCCGCATCCGCCAAGAGGCCAAGCGCCTTGCGCGCGGCCAGTCGCGCCACGGGCCGGACACGCTGGGGGTGCTGGCCGCCCTTGCCTACCCTGACCGCGTGGCATTGCGGCGCAAGGGCGATGCACCGCGTTTCGTGATGTCGGGCGGTAAAGGGGCCATCGTGCAGGACAGCGACCCCATGGCCGGAGAGCGTCTGATCGTGGCGACCGATCTGGACGGCGACCCCCGCGAGGCGCGCATCCGCCAAGCCGTGCGTCTGTCGGATGCCGATCTGCGCGACACATTCCCCGATCAGATTGACTGGCACGCGGTCTGCAACTGGTCGCGCCGCGAGGGGCGTGTGTTGACCCGCCAACAAGAACGCTTTGGCGCGCTGGTGCTGGATGATCGCGCATGGTCCGATGCCGCACCCGAAGACATCGCGCGCGCCATGCTGGACGGGGTCCGACAGTTGGGATTGATGCCGGGCAAGGCCGCGTCGCTGTTTTTGGCGCGTGCGCGGCTGATGGGGGACGACTTTCCTGATTTTTCGGAAACCCATTTGATGGCCACCATCGAAGACTGGCTCCTGCCGCATCTGACCGGCGCGCGCAGCACCGGCGATTGGAAAGGCTTTGATCTGCTGCCAGCCCTGACAGCGCGGCTGTCTTGGGACGAACAACAAATGCTCGACAAGGCCGTGCCCGCGCATTTCACCACACCACTGGGCCGCAAGCTGGCAATTGATTATGACGGGGCGCAACCGCAGATTTCCCTGCGCCTGCAAGAAGTGTTCGGCGTGACCCGTCATCCAATGATTGGCGGGCAACCCCTGCAAGTGACCTTGCTGTCCCCCGCCCAGCGCCCGGTTCAGGTGACAACCGATCTGCCGGGGTTTTGGGCCGGGTCCTATGCGGATGTGCGCAAAGACATGCGCGCCCGCTATCCGCGCCACCCCTGGCCAGAGGATCCCACGCAGGCGGACCCCACGCTGCGGGTCAAACCGCGCGGCACATAAAAACAGGGCACTTGCGCGATGGTCACACCGCGGGGCAGGACACATCGCACTGCACACGCCAAAACGAAAACGCCGGCTGCAACAGCAGCCGGCGTTACTCGTTACATAGCGCAATTGCGCTGGCACTTGTTAAGCTCGTTAGCGGGGCAAATCGTTACCCTGTAGTCAACTCGTTATCGCCTGCGATAAACCAAAGGGCATCGCGACCCGTTCCAGCGAAAGAACCTGACCCATCACACATGCAAAGCGCCGGATTTTAATACCGGAACCTGGCCAGTTTTCTGCCGCTGTCCCTTTATCCACGCAAGACAATGACGAAGAGTTTCAGGCCGAGGGAAATATTTGGTGGTTTTGAAATAAAATTTTGAAGCCCCTTACGTCAACACACAGGCTGACAGGGCCGAACCTTGCACGCTGAGGTCAAAGTTCGGTCATCGCCCCCACTGCCAGCACATCGCCCGTAGGGGCACCCGTAGGCGAGCCGCCCAAAGGTTCATCCGAGATGGCCAGCGTGATCTGGGCGGCTTGACTGCGCAGCCCTTCAGGCACCAGCACGCGCACGGTTTCACGTTCTGGCAAAACACCCAGCGATACGGGGGCCTGACCGGGCAAAATTGCCCATAATTCGAATGCGCGGTTCGGGATCGTCTGGCCGGATACACGGCGCAGGGCAATCTCGTGCTTGACCGGTTCAACGACCGCAAGTATCTGCAACCCGCTTGTTTCACTGACCAATTGTGCAGCAAGAACGGTGGGCTGGGTAACCGGCCCCGTCTTGATCTGAAGCAGCTGCACGCCAAGATATCCCGCAAACAAGATTGCGGCGATGCTGAAACCCTGCCACAGCCAGACACGCTGCAAGACCGACACGCGCGGTTTCGGGAAAACCCGTTCCAGCGTTTTTTTCTTAAGCTTCGCAGACGGTTTGACCGGGGTGATCCCATCGGTCATCGCGGCAAAGCGTTCCTGCCAAAAGACCATTCTTTGGGCAAATCCGGCATCTGTCGCCATGCGTCGCCGCGCGGCGGCCTGATCATCTGAGGACGCCAGCCCCAAAACCAGTTCGGCAGCCATCAGATCATCGTCCGGGGGGGTGTCTTGAATATCGGTCATTGGCTCATACACTCCCGTAGGGCGATCAGACCACGGCGCAGCCAAGTGCGCATCGTGTTCAGTGGCACGCCGAACCGGTCCGCCAGATCTGCATAGGTTTCACCATCCAGATAGGCACCTCGGATGGCCTTGCCACGGTCTTCTTCAAGCGTATCCAGACAACCGGACAGGCGCGACGCCTCTGATGTGGCAACTGCATACTCTTCGGGGTTGGGGCCCGGCGACACCAGTTCCAGCCCCGGCGTATCAATATCCTGATGGCCCTTCTTGCGCGCACGCAGCCGGTCAATCGACGTATTGCGCGCGATCGTGATAAGCCACGTCATCGGGCTTAGGCCATTGGAATGATACCTGTCGGCGTTGTTCCATATTTTGACAAAAGTGTCCTGCATTGCATCCTCTGCTGCGGCGCGTTTGTTCAAGACACGCAAGCAGACCCCGAATAGTTTCGCACTGATCCGGTCGTATAGCTGATCGAACGCGGCACGATCCTTAAGCGCAATGCGCGCGATCAGGTTCTCGATTTCTTGGCGGTC
>NZ_JBFEKM010000137.1:0-11133 GCF_041552635.1 Sulfitobacter sp. | reverse complement strand
TCAGCGATGCCTTCTTTATAGACTGCCCCGTTCAGGGCGCTGATGGGCTCAGACATTCTGCTTCTCCCCTTCTTTATCGTAAAACACCGGATCGACGATTTTCGCATTATAGGTTTTGCCATCGGTGCCGGGGAATTCCAGCACCTCGCCCATGCGGTCAGGACCGTTGAGGACCAGTCCCATGGCGATGCCTTTGCCCAAAGTCGGCGAATGGTAGGTCGAGGTAACGCGTCCGATCATGTTGCGCTGGTTGTTCTCGTTTACGCCCTCGCCCACGGCATAGGCACCATCCGGCAATGTGCTGCCATCGGTTGTCTCAAGCCCAACAAGTTTCCAGCGGGTCGGGTCGACCATATGGCTGCGCTCTTGCGCGCGCTTGCCAAGGTAGTCTTCCTTCTTTTTCGATATCGCCCAGTTCAGCCCCAGATCCTGCGGTATCACGGTACCGTCGGTTTCGTCCCCGATCATGATGAACCCTTTTTCGGCGCGCAAGATGTGCAGACATTCAGTGCCATAAGGCATCACACCCAGATCATTCCCCGCCACCATCAGCGCATCCCAGAAGGCCTGGCCGACGCCCGCATCCACAGCGATCTCATAGCTCAGCTCGCCCGAGAAAGAGATGCGGTAGATCCGGCATTTGAAGCCACCAAGTTCGCCATCGACCCATTCCATAAAGGCCAATGCTTCTTTGCTGACATCCATTCCGCCCAGCTTTTCCAAGCACTTACGCGCATTGGGGCCAACGACGGCGATCTGCGCATATTGTTCGGTGACATTGGCAACATAGACGTTGAAATCCCACCACTCGGTCTGCAGCCATTCTTCCATGTGTTGGTGAATACGGTCCGCGCCGCCCGTGGTCGTGTGGCACAGGAAGGTGTCATCATCGACGCGCGCAACCACGCCGTCATCAATCAGGAACCCGTTTTCCGAACACATCAGGCCATAGCGACACTTGCCCGGTTTCAGGCTGCTCATCATGTTGGTGTAGAGCATGTCCAGAAATTTGCCCGCATCCGGCCCTTTGACGATGATCTTGCCAAGGGTCGATGCATCCAGCAGGCCCATGTTGGTCCGCGTGTTGGTGACCTCGCGCATCACCGCGTCATGGGTTGTCTCGCCGGGGCGGTTATAGGAATAGGGTCTGCGCCAATGGCCGACAGGTTCCCATTCGGCCCCATTGGCATCATGCCAGTCGTGCATTGGCGTGCGGCGCAGCGGTTGGAAGACCTCTCCGCGTGCTTCGCCGCCAATCGCACCCATTGAAATCGGGTGGTACGGCGGACGGAAGGTTGTGGTGCCAACGGTGGGTATATCTGCGTTCAAGGCCCCTGCAAGGGTCGCAAGACCATTGATATTGCTAAGCTTTCCCTGATCCGTTGCCATGCCAAGCGTGGTATAGCGTTTGGTATGTTCAACGCTCACAAAGCCTTCTTGAGCAGCAAGACGCACGTCGGATACTTTGACGTCGTTCTGGTAATCGAGCCACGTTTTTTCGCGCAACTTTACGTTGGCCCCGTGGGGCATCATCCAGACCGGGGCCAAGGGGGATTCCTCTTGGCGGTCGGCATTTGGCGACGCGGCATCACCGGGCAACCCAAAGCCCAGCGTCGTGACAACCCCGTCCGCCGCCGCATGCGCATCATGCAAAATATCATCAAGGCCGAAATATCCCGCCGCAGCACCTGCAGCAGTAACAAATCCATGGCCATCCGAACCAAGGGGCGGATTATCGACGTCGGGGCGGAAACTGGCCAGTTTTGCATCCCAAGTCAGCTTACCACCGCAATGGGACCACAGATGCACGACCGGTGACCAGCCGCCCGACATGGCAACGGCTTCGCATTGGATCGTTTCCAGCACGGCCCCTTCGCCCGCTTGGCTGCACACATCAACGGCTGTCACACGTTTGCCGCCTTTGACGCTGGACACAGCGTGGCCCATCATCACACGAATACCAAGGGCCTTGGCACGGGCCATCAGTGCTGAATCCTCGGGCAAGACGCGGGCATCAAGGATGGCAGGCACAGACAAACCCGCCTCGACCAAGGCAATCGCGGTGCGGTACGCATCGTCATTGTTGGTCACCACGACGGTGCGGTCCCCGACACAGACGCCGAAATTCACCAGATAATCCCGCACGGACGCTGCCAGCATCACGCCGGGAATGTCATTGCCGGCAAAGGACAAGGGCCGTTCAATCGCGCCCGTCGCGGTGATGATGTGACCCGCCCGGATACGCCACAGACGGTGGCGGGGGCCTTTGATTTCGGGCGCGTGATCCTTGAGACGCTCATAGCCCAGCACATAGCCGTGGTCATAGACCCCTGCCCCCATGGTGCGGGTGCGCATCTGGACGTTTTCCATCGCAGACAGTTCGGCAATGAGGGCGGCGATGTAATCGTCAACCGAAGCGCCATCGACTGTGCCGCCATCCACCGGCGCACGCCCACCCCAATGGGACGTCTGTTCCAGCAAAATCACCTTGGCCCCGGACAGGGCTGCGGTGCGCGCCGCCTCAAGGCCCGCAACGCCGCCACCGATCACCAGAACATCGCAAAACGCATGGAAATGTTCGTAGGTATCGACGTCTTTGTCTTTCGGTGCTTTGCCCAATCCCGCGGAGTGGCGGATGATCGGTTCATACACGTGCTTCCAGAACGGCCGCGGATGAATGAACATCTTGTAGTAGAACCCGGCAGGCAAAAACCGGCTGAGGTATTTGTTGATGGCACCCACGTCGAATTCAAGGCTGGGCCAATGGTTCTGGCTGGCGGCATCCAGACCATCGAAAAGCTCGGTCGTGGTGGCGCGTTGGTTCGGCTCGAACTGGCCGTCGCGGCCAAGGTTCATCAGCGCGTTAGGCTCTTCCGGGCCAGCGGCGACGATCCCGCGCGGGCGGTGGTATTTGAACGACCGGCCCACCAGCATCTGGTCATTGGCCAGCAAGGCCGAGGCCAGCGTGTCGCCCTGAAACCCGCGCAATTGTTTACCGTTGAACGAGAAATTCACCGGCGTGGATTTGTTGAGCAGGCGGCCGCCTGTGGCAATTCTGGTGCTCATGAGATCAAACCTTGGTGTTTGCGGGGGCGCAGGTGCCTCCGGCGGGAGTTTTTTTGGCAAAATGAAGCAGCGGCATTATCGGGCATCCGGTTTTTGCCAGTCGGGACGGCGGTGGGTTATCTTGTCGATGATATCTTGGGGCACCGTGCTGGTTTGCGCTGTGTAAGTGCCAAAGATCTCGAGGGTCATGGTATCACGGGCGGCATGAAACCACTTGCCGCAGCCATAGACATGCCGCCAGCGTTCGAAATGCACGCCCTTGGGGTTTTCACGCATGAACAGGTATTGTTCAAAATCGTCATCCGAGGCCCCCGGCCCAAAGCGCGTCAAATGTGCCTCGCCGCCTGCATGAAATTCGGTTTCTTCGGCGGTAATACCGCAATTAGGACAGGTGAGGACTAGCATGAAACGCTCCTTGCGAGGCTTGCACGAGACGCAAAAAAGCCGACCCCTAAAAAGGGATCGGCTTTGATCGTCAGATTATTCCGGGTAGAGGGCTTAGTTGCCTGTGGCAGATTCCGCAGCGCCTTCAACGGCTTCTGCAGCACCTTGGACAGCATCCCCAGCACCTTCGATGGTGACATTGACGTCGTTAGAGTCGTCCATCGGGTTGCCGTTTGAAAAGAAGAAGAAGCCGAAACCGATGACAATAACGACCAGCACGCCGATGACGATGCCTGTCCCAGTGCCACTGGTTTTGTTGATTGTTGTGTTAGGCGTTTGTTGGTTGTCTGGCGTAGCCATTTTACTGATCCTTCATATACTCTATATGAAGACACAACATCGTGAGCATCCAAAACGTTCCAGCCGCCCTTCGAAAAAACTGCGCGCCGCGACAAGTATTCTTCAGCGTCACCCACCAAAGCACCGTGACTACGCCGCGTGGCCAGCATTTTGCTTCCTGCCTGAGCAGTTCTATGGTCGGTCGCCTTGTCGGCGCGGATGCGGCAGGACATCACACCGCCAATGAAACGCACGTCGCTGTCACCACGTACCCGCGGGGTGCCGCAAGCGACCTCCTGAACGGGGCCGGATAAAGCTTGAGTGAGCATTAGTGCGCCACCCCTGCCGCCACGCTTTCGTCGATGAAACGACCTTCTTGAAAGCGGTTCAGCCCGAATGCGTCCGTGAGGGGCGAGCGGCCCTTGGCGATCAGTTCAGCCATCGCCCAGCCAGAGCCCGGGATCGCCTTGAAACCACCGGTGCCCCAGCCGCAGTTGATAAACACGCCATCAACAGGCGTTTTACTCAGGATCGGAGAGCGGTCGCCCGTCACGTCCACAATACCGCCCCACTGGCGCAGCATTTTCAAGCGTGACACCATCGGGAAGGTCTCGACCAAGGCGCGGACCGTTTCTTCGATATGGTGGAACGACCCGCGTTGGGTGTAGTTGTTGTAGCCGTCGGTGCCGCCGCCGATGACCATTTCGCCCTTGTCGGACTGGGACATATAGCCGTGCACGGTGTTGGCCATCACGACCACATCCATGCAGGGTTTGATGGGTTCAGACACCAGCGCCTGCAAGGCGACGGATTCAATCGGCAGACGGAACCCCGCCATATCGGCCAGATGACCCGAATGGCCCGCGACCACCATGCCCAGCTTGTCGCAATCAATATCGCCGCGGTTGGTGGATACACCGGTGACCTTGCCCCCCTCGGACCGGATACCGGTGACTTCGCATTTCTGGATGACGTCCATGCCCATGTCGGAACAGGCCCGCGCATAGCCCCACGCCACCGCATCATGGCGCGCCGTACCGCCACGCGCCTGCCAAAGACCGCCCAGAACCGGATAGCGGGGACCAGCAAGGTTGATGATCGGCACCAGTTCCTTGACCTTTTCGGGGCTGATGAATTCGGTTGTCACGCCTTGCAACGCATTGGCGTGGGCCGTGCGCTGATAGCCGCGCACCTCGTGATGGGTCTGCGCCAGCATGATCACGCCACGCGGCGAAAACATGACGTTATAGTTAAGGTCCTGCGACATCGTCTCGTACAGGGAGCGCGACTTTTCATAAATCGCGGCGGACGGGTCTTGCAGATAATTGGACCGGATAATCGTCGTGTTCCGCCCGGTGTTGCCGCCGCCCAGCCATCCTTTTTCCAAGATCGCAACATTGGTGATGCCAAAGTTCTTGCCAAGGTAATAGGCCGTCGCCAGCCCGTGCCCCCCTGCCCCGATGATAATCACATCATAGCGTTTCTTGGGTTGCGCGTCGCGCCAGGCCCGCGTCCAGCCGGTATGGTGACGCAAAGCTTCGCGGGCGATGGCAAAGGCAGAATATTTCTTCATTGAAGCGGTCCCCGGCATTGGATTCGCGCAAGACAGCGCGTTTGGTTCTTTCTGGGTGAGCGGGCAAAAAAGAGGATACCCCCCGCGGCATTCTTTATCAGTTTTACGACATCAACCGCAATCGTGCAAAATAGCCGCACGGCTGCAACAAGATGGCCCCTTTTGTCACAGCCGAACAAAGGCTACATGTGCACCCGCAACAATGAATGGACGTTTTATCCGATGATCTTTTGGTTGATCGCTGCGGCCGGTGCCGCGCTTGTAAGTTTGGTGCTGCTGCGTGCGTTGTGGCGGGGCGCACAAGCCCCAGTGCCCGCGCGCACCGAACACGACTTGCAAGTCTACCGTGACCAACTGGCCGAAGTTGAACGTGAAGTGGCCCGCGAGGTCTTGTCCGAAGCCGATGCCGCCCGCGTACGCACCGAGATTTCCCGCCGCATTCTGGCTGCCGACACGTCCCGCGCCGATGCTGTTCAACCCGGCGCAGGGCCCTCGAAACTGGTGATGGGGGTTATTGCCCTTGCGATGATCGGCGGGAGCTTGGCGCTGTATCTGCAGTTGGGCGCACCGGGATATGGCGATCTGGCGCTGAAAGACCGGATCGCTTTCGCACAGGAACTGCGCGAGAACCGCCCCACACAAGCCGCCGCACAGGCGGGTCTGCCCCCCACGCCCGGCTTGGCCGATCTAAGCCCGGAATATGCGGCGCTTTTGAAGCAGCTGCGCGAAACCGTCGCCAAACGTCCTGACGACATACAAGGCCAAACGTTGCTTGCCCAAAACGAGGCGCGCGTCGGCAATTTTGTGGCCGCTGCAACAGCGCAATCTGCCGTGGTGCGGATCAAAGGGGCCGAAGCATCGGTTGAAGATGTGGCTGGCTATGCAGAATTGCTGGTGTTGGCCGCAGGCGGTTATGTGTCCCCCGAAGCCGAAGCCGTCTTGCGCGCAGTGCTTGCACGCGATGTGGAAAACGGCACGGCGCGGTATTACTGGGGCCTGATGTTGGTCCAGACGGGGCGGCCTGATCAGGCGTTCAAAATGTGGGATGGATTGTTGCGCCGCGGCCCCGAAGACGCACCATGGATCGAGCCGATTTTGGCGCAGATCGAACCCATCGCCGAAATGGCCGGCGTGGACTACACAGTCCCCGAAATTGGCGTTGGCGCGCTGCGCGGCCCATCGGCCGATGATATCGAGGCAGCCCAAGACATGACACCCGCCCAGCGGATGGAGATGATCGGGTCGATGGTCGACGGTCTGTCCGAACGCCTTGCCACCCAAGGCGGCCCGGTAGAAGATTGGTCGCGTTTGATTTCGTCGCTTGGCGTGCTGGGCCAGACCGACCGCGCGCAGGCGATATATGACAATGCCCTTGAGGTTTTTGCAGGCGATCCCAGTGCATTGGACGAGATCTTTCGCGCTGGCGAACGTGCGAGCCTTGCCCAATGATCTATGACGACATCACAGATTTCGCCGCAGCCCTGCCCCCGATGCAAGCCCTGATCGGGCTTGATCTGGGCGAAAAAACCATTGGCGTCGCGGTCACGGACAGCTTTTTGTCAGTGGCCACCCCGCTTGAGACGGTGCGCCGCAAGAAATTTGGCCTTGATGCAGCGCGGTTGATCGAAATCATAGAAAACCGGCGCATTGGTGGCCTGATCCTGGGTTTGCCACGCAATATGGATGGGTCCGAAGGACCGCGTTGCCAATCGACGCGGGCGTTTGCGCGCAATTTCGAAAAGCTGGCCAACATCCCCATCGGCTTTTGGGATGAGCGGCTCAGTACGGTCGCAGCAGAAAAAGCCCTGCTCGAGGCGGATACATCTCGCAAACGTCGCGCCGAGGTGATCGACCACGTGGCGGCAAGCTATATCCTGCAAGGGGTACTGGACCGCTTGGTGGTCTTGCGGGCAAAAGGCGGATTGGCATGAGCGACGAGATCTGGAAGCGCAACGAGGTTGAGAGCCCCTGCATCAAACTATGCGTCGTCCATCCGGAATCGCGGCTATGTACGGGGTGTTTGCGGTCGATCGACGAAATCGGCGGCTGGTCGCGCATGACGCCAGAAGCGCGTCGTGCCGTCATGGCAGAACTCCCCTCGCGGGCGGGGGCGTTCGGGAAACGTCGGGGTGGTCGTGCTGCTAAATTGGCTAGACGGCAGGATTAACGCGCCTGGCGGGTCAATCCGTACAGAAAATCAAGCAGATGATCGCTGGTCTGGGCCCCTTCTGAAAACGCTGGCGCGTAATCGGAATTTACCGCAGCTTCGGCGGCCAAATTGCCAAATGCGCGTTGCGCCGTCCAGTATCCGGTGTCCCGCGCGGCTGGTACAAATGCAATCACCACGTTTGTCCGGTTGTCCGTTTGATTAGCCATTTTATCGTCCCTCATGTCTTTGGCCCTTTTGATTCGCTGATCGAGCCTATGCCGGTTAATAGGATCCCGACATAGTTAACTAACTTTGAAGTTAAGGCGAGATTACGGCAATAGCGTGAAGTTTCTGCCCAAATGCGAAATAATCTTTGAGGATTGTTTCCACAAAGATTACTTCGCCATCAGTCGGCAGCGAGCCATGCTTTGGGCCCCGCCGCCATCATGGGACGCAGATAGGCGATCATACGCCCCTCGGCAGGGGCATTGTGACCTGCGTCAAACGGGGCCACCCCGTGCAGCAGGTGCCGGTGCAACAACATCGACTGACCGGGCCGTGCCACAATACGCACCGGGGTAATCTTGTCAAAGACATCGCGACGGGCCGCCTGATAGGCGTCGGTCAAATCAACATCAATCGGGTCTTGCTGCCCCACCGCATCGCGCAACGCCGCCCCCATATAAAGATGGCTTTCGGGCCATACCATCAGCGGTGCTGCCTCTGTCTCATTCAGCGGCAGCCCCAAGATAAACCCGTGCCATTCTTCCAAAAACCGCCGTTTTTGCGGTCCGCGTGGCAAAAGGCCATCAACATGGGCGGCAAAGCGGTTGCGGCGAAACCTGTGGGCCCCATCACTCTCAGAGCCGTCTTGCAGCGGATAGCCGGGATACACGATCGAAAGCTGCGCCCGGTGATACGCTGCTGGCACCGTAACATAATCCTGCCATGGCCCCGCAAGTGGGACGCCCCCGATGCTGCCATCTGGGTCATTGGGCAGCGCATCAACACCCACGAACCACGTATTCCCATGGCGCAGGTTTTGGGCCCTGATCGCCGGATCGGCAGAAATCAATAACGCCTGCTGATGTGCCGCCGACGCCCAGTCGGCGGCTTGGTCTGTCGCATCAAAAACAACAAACCCGTCTTTGTGCAGGCTGTTCAATAGCCCAGCGATTTGCGGATCATGTTCAGCGCCACGAAAACCAGAAATACCGCAAAGATTCGCTTGAGAGGTTTGGGGTCCATCGCATGGGCCAGCTTGACGCCAAGCGGTGCGGTGATCAGCGTCATGGCGATCACGATTGCAAAGGTTGGCAGGTTGACCGCGCCGATGGTGTAGGGCGGGCTGTTGGGTGCCGCATCAACCATCAGAAACCCGATGACCGCAGGCACTGCAATCAACACCCCGAATCCCGCAGCCGTGGCCACCGCGCGGTGGATCACCACGTTAAACAGGCTCATCAATGGCACACCAAAGCTACCGCCGCCAATGCCCATCAGCACCGATAAAAAACCCACCGAAGGCGACAACGCCGCGCGTGCAGCACCCGTGGGCATCGCTTGCCCCAAGCGCCAGTCGGCGCGCCCGAACGCCATATAAAGCCCGACAACCAATGCCAATGCTCCGAAAATGCCCTGCAAGACGCTGGTGCGCAACTGGGCCACAACCAACATCCCGATCACCGCACCGATCACGATGCCCGGTGCCCATGTCCGCAGGATCGCCCAGTCGACGGCACCCTTTTTGTTGTGGCTGTGCACCGACCGGATCGAGGTCACAATGATCGTCGCCAGCGAGGTCGCCAGACACATCTGCATCAGCTGCGGCCCGTCATACCCCAGCGTCTGGAAAGCATAGAAAAACGCTGGCACCAGAACGATGCCGCCCCCTACGCCCAACAATCCGGCCAACACGCCCGCAAAGGCTCCGATGACCATGATCAGCACGGTCATTTCAATAAGTAACGTGGTGTCGGGCATTTAGGGGCTCCTTGCTGGGGTTGGCGTGTTGCTACACCTGTTCTTGCGCCGCTGCCAGTGTTTGCATTGCATCCAGCGCATCCAGCAAGACCTGGCGGTCTGCTGCGGGGCCGGATGCGTTCTCGGACAGGTGCCGGCGCCAGATGCGCGCGCCCGGGCGGCCGGCAAACAA
Source organism: Sulfitobacter sp. (assembly GCF_041552635.1). Classification (GTDB taxonomy): domain Bacteria; phylum Pseudomonadota; class Alphaproteobacteria; order Rhodobacterales; family Rhodobacteraceae; genus Sulfitobacter. Next base: position 1,467 of record NZ_JBFEKM010000137.1, on the reverse strand, counting down.
GCCCATCATATGCCGGGTGATCTGGTTCAGCCGCCCGCCGCCGTCGATATGCGCATCAATATAGGGCAACATCTGCTGCACGGCGGCCTCGGCGGTGGTGTCATTGCCCTTGCCATAGATGCGCCGGTCGGCCTGACACAGGATATCCGCGGGGCTATGGTAGGCACTGCGCCCGATCATCACCCCGTCCAGACCCATGTCCAGAAAATGTTCTGCCTGATCAAGGCTGGTGATCCCGCCGTTCACCGAGATATGCAGGTTCGAAAACAGCCCCTTCATGCGGTGGACAAGATCATAATCCAGCGGCGGGATATCACGGTTTTCCTTGGGGCTTAACCCCTTGAGCCACGCCTTGCGGGCATGGATCGTCACCCGTTCACAACCTGACCCCACGATATGGGCCAGAAATTCCGGCAAGATAATTTCAGGATCCTGATCATCCACCCCGATGCGGCATTTAACGGTGACTTCGACGTCAACCGAGCGGCGCATCGCCGCGACACATTGCGCGACCAAGGCCGGTTGCTCCATCAAGATTGCGCCGAAACTGCCCGACTGCACACGATCCGACGGGCAGCCCACATTCAGGTTAATCTCGTCATATCCTGCCTGCGCCCCCAACCGCGCCGCTTCGGCCAGTTCAGCCGGATCAGAACCGCCAAGCTGCAACGCCACAGGGTGTTCTAACGGGGAATGATCCAGCAAATGCAGCGCGCCCCCGCGCACAAGCGCCGGGGACGTCACCATTTCGGTATAAAGCAGCGTCTGCTTGGACATCAGCCGATGCAGATAGCGGCAGTGACGGTCGGTCCAATCCATCATGGGTGCAACGGACAACCTTGAAGACTTGCAAATATCTGATTTAATTGACCTTTTATTCAAAACCAGTTCCGCTTCGCATTTCAAATTCTTGCACGTTTCTGCTTGTTTTTGCCTGTTTTTTGCTGTCTGAACAATGAGTGTTGTTCATTTTGACCAAAAATGTTGTTCAGATATCGACATCAATGGCGACGCAGTTCGTTCTCGACGCTTTGGATCAAGCAATCTGACAAAGAAAAACACCTGATAACAATGCCTTGGTTCACTACTCAGACCGTGGATCGCAATATCTCTCGATCAAGTATACCGAGCGCCTTGTCGAAGTCGGTATTGACCCATCGGTTGGAACAGTCGGCGTTTCCTATGACAATGCTCTCGCTGAATGCGTCATTGGCCTGTTTAAAGCCGAGGTCATCAACCAGATCGGTCCGTGGAAATCGATGCGCGAAGTCGAATGGGAAACGCTGAAATGGGTCGATTGGTATAACAACCGCCAGCTATTCGGGCTCATCGGATACATCACACCCGCAGAAGCAGCGGACGCATTCTATGCAAACCTAAACACACTCGATAAAGTAGCCTGACGTTGAACAGATCACCCTCCGGTAAACTCGGGGCGGCGCAAGTATCTAGGGGCCAACAACGTGG
>NZ_JBFEKM010000136.1:0-11166 GCF_041552635.1 Sulfitobacter sp. | reverse complement strand
TCTGGCTATGTCGGCACGGCCGCAATCGAAGACATCGATACCGCGCAGTCGATCATGTTGATCGGCACGAACCCTGCGGTCGAAGCCCCCGTTCTTAACGCGCGCATCCGCAAGGCTTGGTCGCGCGGTGCCGATATTGGCGTTGTTGGGCCAGCGGCAGACCTGACCTATGAGCACGCCCATTTGGGTGACGGTCCATCTGTTCTAACCGACCTGTTGGCGCGCGATCACACTGAGGTTGCCGATAAGAACTCCCTTATCATCGTTGGCATGGGCGCACTGGCCCGCGAAGACGGTGCTGCGGTCCTGGCTGCTGCAATGGCGTTGGCTGATTCAACAAAATCCGGTTTCATGGTCCTGCATACGGCAGCTGGCCGTGTTGGCGCGATGGACATCGGTGCCACGGCTGACAGCGGCATCGCGGATGTGCTTTCCGCTGACGTTATCTATAACCTTGGCGCGGACGAGGGGGATATTCCTGCCGGACCTTTCGTTATTTACCAAGGCTCGCATGGAGATCGCGGTGCGCACCGCGCCGATATCATTCTGCCCGGTGCTGCCTATACCGAAGAAGCAGGGTTATTCGTCAATACGGAAGGGCGTCCCCAATTGGCCGCCCGTGCTAGCTTTGCACCCGGTCAGGCCAAGGAAAACTGGGCCATCCTGCGCGCCTTGAGCGCGGAACTGGGTGCAACCCTGCCGTTTGATTCGCTTGCCGCGCTACGTAAGGCGCTGGTCAGCGACGTGCCGCATTTGGGGGATGTCGATCAGGTTGCCGAAAATGACTGGCAGGCACCCGCGCAATCTAAAATGGGGGATGCCGCATTCCAGCCTGCAATCGCGGATTTTTACCTGTCAAACCCCATCGCCCGCGCAAGCCAGCTGATGGCAGAGCTTTCGCAGAATGCCAAAGCCCGCCTAGAAAAACCATTGGCGGCGGAGTGAGAGTTTTGGGGATGATGTTTCCTTTGGCCTTGGCGGGATGCGATATGCGCGCCCCTTTGGCTGACGATTTCATTCCCGACTACCAGGGCGTAGAAACCAAGCTGCTGGACGGGGATCTTGTCCAGTTTAACGTGGCCATGACCAAGGCGCTTTCGTCTGAAAATGTGGCGGATTATGCAGAATGTGCGGCGGCGCGGTATACTTTGATCCGGGGTTTCGGATTTGCCCGTCACGTGCGCACAAATGTTGAGATCGTGGGTGGCGTCTGGCGCGCAGATGCTGTTTACACCATCTCGCCAAGCCTGCCACGGGGCTTGAAGACAATTGATGCCGAAGTCACCGTGCAAAACTGCATGGAACGCGGCATACCGACGGTGTGAGGACCTATGGCTGAATTCTTTAACACTCCTGGCGGCATTGCCGTTCTGATCTTGGCGCAGACCCTTGCGGTTGTGGCCTTTGTGATGATCTCGCTGCTGTTTTTGGTCTATGGCGACCGTAAAATCTGGGCTGCGGTTCAGTTGCGGCGCGGTCCCAACGTGGTGGGGACATTCGGCCTGCTGCAAACGGTGGCTGACGCGCTGAAATATGTCGTCAAAGAGGTGGTCATCCCTGCGGGTGCAGACCGGACCGTTTTCATGTTGGCACCGCTCACGTCCTTTGTTCTGGCGATGCTGGCTTGGGCCGTTATCCCGTTTAACGACGGTTGGGTCCTCAGCAATATCAACGTGGCGATCCTGTTTGTCTTCGCCGTTTCCTCGCTCGAGGTGTATGGCGTCATAATGGGGGGGTGGGCGTCGAACTCGAAATACCCTTTCCTCGGCTCACTCCGGTCTGCCGCTCAGATGATTTCATACGAGGTATCGCTGGGCTTGATCATCATCGGTGTGATCATTTCGTCTGGATCGTTGAATTTCAGCGGGATTGTCGCCGCACAATCAGGACCTTACGGTTTCTTTAGCTGGTACTGGTTGCCGCATTTCCCGATGGTGTTCCTGTTCTTCATCTCGGCACTGGCCGAAACAAATCGCCCGCCCTTTGACCTTCCCGAAGCTGAATCTGAACTGGTTGCCGGCTATCAGGTAGAATATTCGGCGACGCCGTTCCTGTTGTTCATGGCAGGAGAATATATCGCGATCTTCTTGATGTGCGCGCTGATGTCCCTGATGTTCTTTGGTGGTTGGCTGTCCCCGATCCCCGGCCTGCCTGATGGCGTGCTTTGGATGGTTGGCAAGATGGCGATCTTCTTTTTCCTCTTCGCGATGGTCAAGGCGATCACGCCGCGCTACCGCTATGACCAATTGATGCGCTTGGGTTGGAAAGTTTTCCTGCCGTTCTCGCTGGTCTGGGTTGTTTTCGTGGCATTCGCAGCAAAATTCGACTGGTTCTGGGGCGCGTATGCCCGCTGGGGCATGGGAGGCTGATATGGCTAACATCGACTATACCCGTCACGCTAAATACTTCCTGTTGCAGGATTTTTACCAAGGCATGAAGCTGGGGTTCAAATATTTCTTCGCCCCCAAAGCGACGCTGAACTACCCGCATGAAAAGGGGCCTTTGTCGCCACGTTTTCGCGGTGAACACGCGCTGCGCCGCTATGCAAATGGCGAGGAACGCTGCATCGCGTGCAAGCTGTGCGAAGCGGTTTGCCCTGCCCAAGCGATCACCATCGACGCGGAACCGCGCGATGACGGCAGCCGCCGCACGACACGCTATGACATCGACATGACCAAATGCATCTACTGTGGTTTCTGCCAAGAAGCCTGCCCCGTAGATGCCATTGTCGAAGGCCCGAATTTCGAATTTTCCACCGAAACACGGGAAGAGCTGTACTACGACAAAGCCAAGCTTCTGGAAAACGGTGACCGTTGGGAAGCCGAAATTGCACGTAATCTTGAGATGGATGCACCCTACAGATGACCGACACGCCAAACCCTTTTGAAGTGATGATGCGGCAGATGCAGGAGGCGGCCAAGGCCTTTCCGGCGATGGATGCCTTTTCGCCAAAAGGGTTTGAGGCGATGATGGGCAAGATGCCCAAGGACATGATGGAAACGTTTTTCGGCAATACGATGAACCCCAACGGGTTGGATGCCAAAACGCGGTTGCTGCTGACGATTGCGGGGCTGACCATGCAGGGTGCCCAAAACGATGTAGCGCTTAGGCAGGCTGTGGTCCATGCGATCGAGGCCGGCGCGCACAAGCAGCAAGTGATTGAAACGATCGGGCAGATGGCGGTTTTTGCCGGTATTCCCGCAATGACCTTGGCGATGCAGATTGCGCAGGGCGTGTTGGATGACAAGGAAGGTGACGCATGAGCGTTTTTGCATTTTACCTCTTCGCGATTTGCGTGATCGCGGGCGGACTTTTCACTGTAATCAGCCGCAATCCTGTGCATTCGGTGCTTTGGCTGATCCTCTCCTTTCTCAGTGCGGCGGGTCTGTTCGTCTTGTTGAATGCTGAATTCGTCGCGATGCTTTTGATCATCGTCTACGTGGGCGCTGTCGCGGTTTTGTTCCTGTTCGTCGTTATGATGTTGGACGTCGATTTCGCTGAGTTGAAGGCCGAGATGGCGCGCTATATGCCGCTGGCCTTGCTGATCGGCCTGATTATCCTGATGCAGTTTGTCATGGCCTTTGGTGCATGGGACGCAAACGCCGCCGCCGATGGGCTGCGGGCACATGTTGTGAATAACGATGTACAGAATACAGCTGCTTTGGGTCTGATCTTGTACGACGGGTATTTCTTGTTGTTCCAACTGTCTGGGCTGATCTTGCTGGTTGCAATGATTGGGGCCATTGTCCTGACCCTGCGGCACCGCCCCGATGTTAAACGTCAGGATGTGGTTGCCCAGATGATGCGTGATCCGAAATTGGCGATGAAGTTGAACGATGTGAAACCGGGGCAGGGCCTTTAAGGGTCTCTTGGGATATCAAAGATAGCCTGTTGGCAAGGGGAAATGGTGCGGCGCGGTGGCCCGCAACATCTTTGGACAAAAGGCGGGATCTGGGTGGAAACCTTGGGTGCCAAAGACTAAAGAACGCCTGAAACGGGCACAGAACCGAGGGACGACATGATCGGAATTGAACATTACCTGACGGTGGCGGCGACGCTGTTTGTCATTGGCATTTTCGGGCTATTCCTGAACCGCAAGAACATCATCATCATGTTGATGTCGATCGAATTGATGCTTTTGGCGGTGAACATCAACTTTGTGGCGTTCTCGCATTATCTGGGCGATCTGGTGGGCCAGGTGTTCACTTTGTTCGTTCTAACTGTCGCCGCCGCCGAGGCTGCGATCGGTCTGGCCATTCTGGTCTGCTTCTTCCGCAATCGGGGTACGATTGCAGTTGAAGATGTCAACGTGATGAAGGGCTAAGATCATGGAAAGCATCATTCTTTTCGCGCCACTTGTCGGCGCATTGATCACTGGTTTTGGCTGGAAACTTATCGGGGAAAAGCCTGCTCAGTGGTTTGCAACGGGCATGTTGTTTTTGTCGGCATTTCTAAGCTGGATCGTGTTCCTCACCTTCGACGGTGTCACCGAGCATATCCAACTGCTGCGCTGGATCGAAAGTGGAAGCCTGTCCACCGACTGGGCCATTCGCATGGACCGTCTGACGGCCATTATGTTGATCGTCATCACCACGGTGTCGAGCCTCGTGCATCTTTATTCATTCGGCTACATGGCCCATGACGATAATTTCAAAGACAACGAACCTTATCGCGCGCGGTTCTTTGCCTACCTGTCCTTCTTTACCTTTGCGATGTTGATGCTGGTGACAGCAGATAACCTTGTGCAGATGTTCTTTGGCTGGGAAGGCGTGGGGGTCGCGTCCTATTTGCTGATCGGTTTTTATTACAAGAAACCCTCGGCCAATGCGGCGGCGATCAAGGCATTCGTGGTTAACCGCGTCGGCGACTTTGGCTTTGCACTGGGTATTTTTGCGCTTTTCTACCTGACCGACAGCATCAAGTTTGACGATGTTTTCGATGCTGTGCCCGCACTTGCAGACACGACGTTGCAGTTCCTGTGGTCTGAGTGGAATGCGGCCAATCTGATTGCCTTCTTGTTGTTCGTTGGTGCGATGGGGAAATCGGCACAGCTGTTCTTGCACACGTGGTTGCCCGACGCGATGGAAGGTCCGACCCCTGTGTCTGCCCTGATCCACGCAGCGACGATGGTTACGGCGGGTGTCTTCCTGGTCTGCCGCATGTCACCGCTGATGGAATTTGCACCCGAAGCGATGATGTTCGTGACCTTCCTTGGTGCGACCACTGCATTTGTCGCGGCCACGATCGGTTTGGTCCAGAACGATATCAAACGGGTGATCGCCTATTCTACAATGTCCCAGCTCGGCTATATGTTCGTCGCCGCAGGCGTTGGCATGTACTCCGCTGCGATGTTCCACCTTTTGACCCATGCATTTTTCAAAGCGATGCTGTTCTTGGGGGCCGGATCGGTCATCCACGCCATGCATCACGAGCAGGACATGACCAACTACGGCGGTCTGCGTAAGAAAATTCCCTATACGTTCTGGGCGATGATGATCGGTACACTGGCCATCACAGGTGTCGGTATCCCGTTGACGCATATCGGTTTTGCAGGATTTTTGTCCAAGGATGCGATCATCGAGAGCGCTTGGGCAGGCGGGTCGACCTACGGGTTCTGGATGCTTGTTATTGCCGCCGCGATGACTAGTTTTTACAGTTGGCGCTTGATGTTCATGACCTTCTTTGGCACGCCGCGTGGCGACAAGCACACGCACGAGCATGCCCATGAAAGCCCGATGGTAATGCTGGTGCCCCTCGGCGTACTGAGCATTGGCGCGGTTTTCTCGGGGATGGTGTTTTACAATAGCTTCTTTGGCCACGCCGAAGATGTTGGGAAGTTTTACGGCATCCCGATGACGGAAATGGCCGCTGCCGGGGATGCCAAAGTTGAGGGCGCAGAAGATGGTCATGGTGCTGCCGCTTCCGACCAGACCCACGGGGCCGCCGCTTCTGATGCAGGCCACGGTGATGACGCACATCACGGGCCCAGCTTTGCCGGTAACCCCGGTGATGGCGCGATATATTTCGGGGCCGACAATACGGTGCTGGAAGACGCGCATGCAGTACATTGGCTGGTCAAGGTCAGCCCTTTTATTGCGATGCTCGGCGGGTTGTTGATGGCACTTTGGTTTTATGTGTGGAACCCGACATTGCCTGCTCGCCTCGCGGCAAACCAACGTCCTTTGTATCTGTTCTTGTTGAATAAATGGTATTTCGACGAGATTTATAACGTCATATTCGTCAAACCCGCTTCTGCCATTGGTCGCTTCTTTTGGAAACGCGGCGACGGGGATGTTATTGACGGCACGCTCAATGGCATCGCCATGGGCATCATCCCGTTCCTCACGCGCCTCGCAGGACGTGCGCAATCGGGCTACATCTTTACCTATGCCTTCGCCATGGTAATCGGAATTGCGGTTCTGGTGACTTGGATGACGTTGAGCGGAGGGGCAAACTAATGGATCATCACTTGCTTTCCATCATCACTTTTATGCCGAGCTTTGCGGCACTGATCCTGGCTGTGTTCCTGCGCGGCGACGACGCAGCGTCGGCACGCAATGCAAAATGGCTGGCGTTGATCACCACTACGGTCACATTCCTGATCTCGCTGTTCATTTTGTTTGATTTTGATCCCTCCGATACTGGCTTCCAGTTTGTTGACGAGGCGTCTTGGATCATGGGTCTACGCTATCGCATGGGGGTTGACGGCATATCCATCCTGTTTGTGATGTTGACCACATTCATGATGCCGTTGGTGATTGCGGCCAGTTGGAACGTGACCACACGGGTCAAGGAATACATGATCGCATTCTTGCTGCTTGAAACACTGATGCTTGGCGTGTTCATGGCGCTGGATCTGGTGCTGTTCTATTTGTTCTTCGAGGCAGGCCTTATCCCGATGTTCTTGATCATCGGCATCTGGGGCGGGGCCAATCGCATTTACGCTAGTTTCAAGTTCTTTTTGTACACATTCTTGGGCTCGGTGCTGATGTTAGTGGCCATGGTCGCCATGTACGCGGACGCCGGGACAACCTGTATCGGTGGCTGCGAAGTCAGTCTTTTGACAAATACTTTCGCGTCCGAGACATTTGAAATTGCGGGCATATCTATTGTGGGTGGCATGCAAACCCTGATGTTCCTCGCCTTTTTCGCAAGCTTTGCTGTGAAGATGCCAATGTGGCCGGTCCACACTTGGTTGCCAGACGCCCACGTGCAGGCCCCGACGGCCGGTTCCGTGGTGCTGGCTGCAATCTTGCTGAAAATGGGTGGTTACGGCTTCTTGCGCTTTTCGCTGCCGATGTTCCCGGTGGGGTCCGATGTTCTAGCGCCATGGGTGTTGTGGATGTCTGCAATAGCAATTGTCTATACTTCACTGGTCGCACTGGTGCAGCAGGACATGAAAAAGCTGATTGCTTATTCTTCAGTGGCGCACATGGGTTTCGTGACCATGGGGATCTTTACCTTCAACCAACAGGGCCTTGACGGGGCGATTTTCCAGATGGTCAGCCACGGCTTTATCTCGGCTGCGCTGTTTTTGTGTGTTGGCGTAATCTATGACCGGATGCACACCCGCGAGATTGACGCATACGGTGGTCTCGTAAACCGGATGCCCGCATATGCGTTGGTGTTCATGTTCTTTACCATGGCAAATGTTGGCCTGCCGGGCACGTCCGGGTTCGTCGGGGAATTTCTGACCTTGATGGCGATCTTTCAAGTCAACACATGGGTGGCAGCGGTCGCAACTACGGGGGTCATCTTTTCGGCGGCCTATGCGTTGTGGCTGTACCGCCGTGTTGTGATGGGCGATCTGATCAAGGAAAGCCTGAAGACCATTACGGACATGTCCGGTCGCGAGCGTTGGATTTTCGCCCCCTTGGTAGCGATGACTCTTCTGTTGGGCATCTACCCTGCCTTGGTTCTAGATATTATCGGGCCGTCGGTGACCGCCCTTGTTGCAAGCTATGATACGGCCCTGGAGGCGGCAGGAGCCGCTGTCCAGATGGCCTCAGAATAAAGGACCGCGCGATGATTTCCGCTGATCTGAATGTCATCCTGCCAGAAATCGTGCTGTCGCTGTTTGCGATAATCGCGTTGCTGGGGGCGGTTTACACATCCAAGGACGGCATGGCCGGATTGCTGGTCTGGGCCACATCCGGTGTTATGATCCTGCTTGCGATCTGGATCGGCATGACCGGGACAGGCGAGGCACGTATCGCATTTAACGGCTTGTTCATCGAAGACAGCTTCGCGCGGTTTGCCAAGGTTATTATCTTGTTGAGCGCCGCAGCAGTATTGATGATGTCCGAAGGGTACATGAAGTCGCGTGACCTGTTGCGGTTTGAATACCCGGTGCTCGTCGCGTTGAGCGTTGTGGGCATGATGATGATGGTCAGTGCAGGTGACCTCATGTCACTTTATATGGGGTTGGAACTGCAATCCTTGGCGCTTTATGTCGTTGCATCCTTGCGTCGTGACAGTGTGAAATCGACTGAGGCCGGCCTGAAATATTTCGTTCTGGGCGCGTTGTCATCGGGTCTGCTGCTGTATGGCGCTTCGTTGGTCTATGGCTATGCGGGGACAACCCAGTTTGCTGGCATCATGTCGGTCACCAAATCTGGCGAGACGTCCATAGGTTTGTTGTTCGGGATTGTCTTGTTGGTGTCGGGCTTGGCGTTCAAGGTGTCTGCAGTGCCGTTTCACATGTGGACTCCGGATGTTTACGAAGGTGCGCCGACACCGGTCACGGCCTTTTTTGCGACGGCACCAAAAGTCGCTGCCATGGGCCTGTTTGCGCGCGTTATGCATGATGCCTTTGGGAATGCGGTAGCAGACTGGAGCCAAGTCGTTGCGTTGCTGTCTGCCTTGTCGATGTTTCTTGGCGCGATTGCGGCGATTGGTCAGACTAATATCAAACGGCTTATGGCCTATTCGTCGATTGCCCACATGGGATACGCGTTGATCGGTCTTGCCGCTGGTACGGCCTTTGGTGTCAAGGCGATGCTCGTTTACATGGCGATTTACGTGACCATGAACATCGGCACATTTGCGTTCATTCTGAGCATGCAAAAGGACGGTCAGCCGGTTACGGATATCTCGGCGCTGAACATGTTCTCAAAGCGCAATCCGGGCAAAGCACTTGCGATGCTGGTGTTGCTGTTCTCGCTTGCCGGTGTGCCGCCGATGCTGGGCTTTTTCGCAAAGTTTGGCGTGTGGCAGGCTGGTGTTGATGCTGGCCTCGTTTGGTTGGTTGCTGCAAGTGCTGTCGCCTCGGCGATCGGTGCTTATTATTATCTGCGGATCGTGTTCTTGATGTATTTCGGTGCTGAGGGCGAGGACCGTCTGGATGGTAGTAAAAGTGGTTTGCTGACGGCGATGCTGGTCGCTTCGGCGGTTATCATGGTGGTGGGCGTTGCGACACTTTTCGGGGTCGAGGGTGCAGCGACGGCGGCAGCGGCGGCGCTGGTAAACTGATCCGATGGTGGACCCCGTGAGCGATGGAGCCTCCGGCGGGGATATTTTTAAGCCAGAGAAGCAGGGTGCGTCGTGGCCTGAGGGCTATGGGCGGCTTGTTTTCGAAAGTCTTGATTCAACGTTGAGCGAGGCGGCGCGCCGTGCGCCTGATCTGACGGGACCGGTCTGGATTCTGGCGGACGAGCAGACGGCAGCGCGCGGGAGACGAGGGCGTTCATGGGCGACGCCAAAGGGTAACTTTGCAGCGACGTTGATGATGCGCCGAGAGGAATCCCCCGGGATCGCAGCCTTGCGCAGCTTCATAGCGTCGCTCGCCTTGCGGCGGGCTTTTGTTCGGGTAACGGGCGACGAAGGGGCGTTTGCCTTGAAGTGGCCCAATGATGTCTTGTTGAACGGTGGCAAGGTCGCTGGCATTCTGCTTGAAACGATTGACGATCATTTGGCGATAGGGATCGGTGTGAACCTTGCCCATGCACCTGGGGCTGATCAGGTCGAAGCAGGGGCCCTACGGCCCGTTTCCCTGGTTGGCGAAACAGGTATCGCTGTGTCGACATCTTCGTTTCTTGATGCATTAGCTGCTGAGTACGCGCCGTTAGAGACGCAATTTCGGACCTATGGCTTTGCGCCGATCCGGACTGCGTGGCTGGCGCATGCTGCGCGGTTGGGCGAGGAAATCATAGCGAGAACCATGCGCGACGAGACGCGGGGCATCTTTGAGGATGTGGATGAAAGTGGCAGTTTGATTTTGCGCACGCCAAAGGGCCGGGTACCAGTCACCGCTGCGGATGTATTTTTCTAGAGCCTGATGGAGGGCCGACCATGCTTTTGGCGATTGATTGCGGTAACACGAATACGGTTTTTTCGATATGGGACGGGACGCAGTTCATTGGGACGTGGCGTACCTCCACTGAATGGCAGCGTACGGCGGATCAATATTATGTCTGGCTAAGCACGCTGATGCGGTTCCAGAAAGTCGAGGCGGACATCACCGATGTGATCATCAGTTCCACGGTGCCACGGGTGGTGTTCAATCTGCGCGTCTTGGCTGATCGCTATTTTCACACCCGACCTATTGTTGTTGGCAAACCCGAGTGCAATCTGCCGGTGGATGTGCGCGTGGACGCGGGCACGGCTGTGGGGCCTGATCGTTTGGTGAACACGGTTGCGGGGTTTGACCTGTTTGGCGGTGACCTGATTGTGGTCGATTTCGGGACGGCGACGACCTTTGATGTTGTGGCATCTGACGGGGCCTATATTGGCGGCGTGATTGCGCCCGGCGTAAACTTGAGCCTTGAGGCATTGCATAATGCGGCGGCGGCCTTACCTCATGTAGACATTTCGAAACCGCAGGCGGTGATTGGCACAAATACCGTGGCCTGCATACAATCGGGTATTTTTTGGGGTTATGTCGGGCTCGTTCGTGAGATATGTGCGCGGATAAAGGCGGAGCGTGAGCGCGAAATGCGTGTGATCGCCACCGGCGGGCTGGCCCCGTTGTTTCAACAGGCAGTGGACCTGTTCGATGCCTACCAAGATGATCTGACAATGCACGGGTTGACCGTGATTTATAATTATAACAAGGACACCGCTTAATCATATGAGCAGCGAAAGATTGATCTATCTGCCCCTCGGTGGGGCAGGTGAAATTGGCATGAATGCCTATGTTTATGGCTATGGGAAACCCGGCAAGGAACG
>NZ_JBFEKM010000135.1:0-11300 GCF_041552635.1 Sulfitobacter sp. | reverse complement strand
TCAGCTGGCTTTTCTTTTGCGGAATCAGGGATGATCAAGCCACCCTTGGTTTTTTCTTCGCTTTCGGTGCGACGCACCAACACGCGGTCGTGAAGCGGTTTTAATGCCATCTTTCAGCTCCTTAAGGCTCAAAGTTATTCTTCCAAGCCACTTTCCCCAGCCCGGGGATGCAGCCGTTAGCACTCAACAGGTTCGAGTGCTAACGATCTGTAGCTAAGGATGTCACCTGCCCTAGTCAACCAGTGTGTTGTGAAAAATTTTAGCGGCACGGATCAGACGGCCACTATCAGCCGGACCCAAGCACACGCGCACTGGTTTCCACCGCATCAGCGCCGTCTTGTGTTATGCCGTAAATGCCTTTTTCGACCTTTTCAAACCAGCCATAGTGGTTATCGCGCATCATCGCCGTCGCCCGCTTCACATCCGTCTCGCGGGCAACGTCGGCCCCTTTACTGGCACCAGCCTCGAATAGATATATCGCCAGCTTCAACGCGTCCTGCCGGTACGTCGTAATCAACCCCGCCCGGGTTTGCCCGCCATCATTCGGGTCCCCTTGACGCCGGGCGAATTCGCGCAGCAACGAGGTCTTGCGTTTGGCGTTCTTGCGCGGCGCATAGGGCCCCGGATCGCAATGCACCGACACCAACCCATCCGACAGGCGCACGGTCAACAGCCCCAGCCCCAAACGCCGCGCCAGCACAGTATTCGCCTTGACTGCTTTGTAAAACGGCTTGCCCGGCTTGTGGGCGACGGCCAGATAAACGTCATCACTGACCTTTAGCCGTTCAACACATTGGTGAAACAGGGCCAGCGAAAACCCCAGTTTCAACTCCACCACCACGGGCGGTTCATCGCCGCGGATCGCCACGACGTCGGCGGCCCCGACTTCGGCCTTCACCACATATCCCTGATCCTCGAGAAAGGATTTCACAGGCGGGTACAGATCGGTTTCGCGCGGGCTGCTCATTCCCGTTAGCTAACAGAAATGCCCCCACCCTGAGAACCCCCAAGACGCCCGCGACGCTCAGGTGGTGACAAGTGCCGCACCGCCCCCTATAACGCGCGCAAATCAACACTCCCTTTGCAGGATACCACATATGACAACGCTCGTTTTTGGCCACAAATCCCCCGACACCGACAGCACCGACAGCCCGATCATCTGGGCCTGGTACTTGAACCAGATCGCTGGCGTCGACGCGGCCCCTGCCCTGCTGGGTGAACCCAACACCGAAGCGCTGTTCATGCTGGACCACTGGAAGCTGGACAAGCCACAGATCATTTCTGATGTCGAAGCCGATCAGCCTGTTGTCATCGTCGATACCAACAACCCGGCCGAACTGCCCGACAACAACAACAACGCCGATATCAAAGCGATCATCGACCACCACAAACTGGTCGGAGGCCTCGAGACCAAAGGCCCGATCCACATCGTGATGGAGCCGTTGGCCTGCACCGCCACGATCATGTACAAGATCATCGGCGACGACATGGCGCAGATGCCCGAGAACATCAAAGGCGCAATGCTGACCTGCATCCTGTCCGACACGCTGGAGTTCCGCAGCCCGACCACCACGCAAGAGGACACTGCGATTGCACATGCGTTGGCAAAAGATCTGGGCATCGACATCCCTGACTATGCGGCAAAGATGTTTGCCGCTAAATCCGACGTCTCGTCGTTCTCGGAGGCCGAATTGCTGCGTATGGACAGCAAGGAATACGAAGTCGGCGGCAAGCAATTCCGCGTCTCGGTTCTGGAAACCACGTCGCCTAAGACCGTGCTGGACCGCAAAGACGCGCTGATGGCCGCCATGCCCGGCGTGGCGACCGAAGACGGTGCTGATCAGGTGCTGCTGTTCGTGGTCGACATCCTGAATGAAGAAGCCACGATGTTAATCCCCAACGATCTGACCAAATCCGTGGCCGAGAAAAGCTTTGGTGCGACAGTCACCGGCGACACGGTCGTCCTGCCCGGCGTGATGAGCCGGAAAAAGCAGATCATCCCGAACCTCAAGGTCTGATTTAGTCATTTTTAAATGACTTATAATGCAAAAGGCCCCCTCGCATCGAGGGGGCCTTTTTTCTGTCAAAGCGGTCTTAGCAAAATGCTCAGACCTTCAAATGCGTCTCGCTACGCTCCCACGCCAACGGCTTGAACACCTCGTCAACGGGCGTCTGTGCGACATGGTTGACGTAGTTAGACATCGTCTTTTGCGCCATCCCCAAGATCACATCCAGCACGGCGCGGTGGCCATATCCAGCGTCAAAGAACGCCTGCATCTGCGCGTCCGACACATTGCCACGGTCGCGGAACATCTGGACGGTAAAGCTGCGCAGCGCCTCAAGCTTGGGCGTGGGCAGCGGCGTTTCATTGCGCAGCGCCTCTGAAATCTCGTCCGACACTTTCATCATCTTCGCAATACCGGTGTGGGCCGGAACGCAGTAGTGGCATTCGTTTTCGACATTGATGGCCTGCCAAACAACGGTCAGCTCTTCTGCGTCGAAATCTGTTTCCGAAAACAGCTTGTGAAGCACCTGATACCCTTCATAAGCCTGCGGGCTTTCGGCCAGAACTTTATGCAGGCCGGGCAAGCGGCCGAACGCCTTTTGCGATTTCTCTAACAGCGGTTTCGACGCTTCTGGTGCGGAATCAAGATCGTGGGAAGGGAAAGTCATCTGTGCATCCTTTAAATTATGTCTGTTATCGCTGTTTAGGCTTTATTGAGCGATCACTCAAGTATATAATTGAGCAATCATTCAAGATTAGGTGATCCAATGCCCCGCAAACCGAACTATGACCGCAACGACCTGATCGACCGTGCCCGCGATCTGTTTTGGCAGCGCGGGTGGGCGGGGACGTCACTCAAGGATCTTGAAGCATCCCTGAAAATGAAGCCCGGCAGTTTCTATGCGGCGTTTGGATCAAAAGACGCCTTGTTCGAACTGGCGCTTGATAAATACGCATCGGATGGCGCGGAGCGTTTGATGGCATTGGCCAAAGAATTCGGGCCGATCACCGCCTTGCAACGCTTTCCGAAAATGGCAATCAGCAACGACGACGCCCCCGCCAAGGCCTGCATGCTGTCCAAGACATTGCTTGAACTTCAGGCCCACCGGCACCCCTTGGCGCAAAAGGCAAACCAGCACCTGTTAAAGATGGAGCAGCTGTTTGCGGAGCTGTTCGCGCAAGCCCAAGCCGCAGGCGACATCGACGCTGCACACGCCCCGGACAGCTTGGCACGCAGGTATCAATCCGACGTCTTGGGGTTGCGCGTGTCCGCAGAACGCGATGGCGTTGACGCGCATGCAATCGCGACTGAGATCGCAGAAAATCTGGCTAAGCTCTAGCTGCGGAACCCGCCCGCGTTGTTGCCCCGCCTTGGGATGTATGCTTTCTGCGCGTGAAACATTTGCAGATTGGACAGCATAATGACCCAGATCATCAACAACCTGTTTGAAATCTCGGACCGCTACGAGGCGTTGTTCGTCGATCTGTGGGGCTGTGTGCATGACGGCGTTAAGGCGTTGCCCGATGCGGTCACGGCCCTGCAAGCGTACCGCAAAGGTGGTGGCAAAGTTGTTCTGGTCACCAATTCCCCCCGCCCCCGCGCGGGCGTGGTCAAGCAACTGGCGCATTTCGGCGTGCCTGACGATGCGTGGGACGACATTGCGACCTCGGGCGATTCGGCACGGTCTGCGATGTACCGCGGCACCGTGGGCAGCAATATCTGGCATCTGGGCCCGCCCAGCGACAAAAGCTTCTTTGATCCGATCGATATTCTGGAAAATCCGGTCGAAATCACGCGCGTCGCACTAGACGATGCCGAAGGGATCGTCTGCACGGGCCCTTTTGATGCGACGGCCGACCCGAGCGTTTTACGCCCGCAACTGCTGCTGGCCAAGCAAATGGGGCTAAAGCTGCTTTGTGCAAACCCTGACATCGTGGTCGACCGGGGCGACAAACGGGAATGGTGCGCCGGCGCTGTGGCCGCGCTGTACACCGAGATGGGGGGCGAGAGCTTGTATTTCGGGAAGCCGCACCCACCGATCTATGATCTGGCGCGGCGCAGGCTGTTTGCATTGGGCGTAGATGTGGCCGATCGCGATATTCTGGCCATCGGTGACGGTGCGCAAACCGACGTTAAAGGGGCCATGGGCGAGGATATTGATTCGCTGTTTATCTCTGGCGGATTGGCAGCAGCAGAAACCAACACGACCGTGCAACCAGACCAAGACGCGTTAACCCGTTATCTGGAAAAGGAAATATCGTCACCAACCTTCACAATAGGGCACCTTCGCTGACCCATTTTTCACTTGCGTTTCTGCACCTGCAAAGTAATTAAGTGTCTTAAATGCCCTCGGGCGCGTCACTTTATTACCTGAAAGGTGTAGCATGTTGGACAACCTTCCGCGCGGAACGATCTGTATCGAAGATATCGAGATGGGCATGTCCCGCCACTTGCAAAAAGTGGTGACGGACGAGGATATCGAAATGTTCGCGCAGATTTCTACCGACAGAAACCCGGTGCACCTGGACGACGACTATGCCCGCGACACGATTTTCGAGGGGCGTATTGCCCATGGCATGCTGACTGCCGGGCTTATCTCGGCGGTGATCGGTGAACAGCTGCCGGGTCATGGGACCGTGTATATGGGGCAATCGCTCAAGTTCTTGGCTCCTGTGCGACCGGGCGATCTGGTCTATGCCGAGGTCAAGGTTACCGACATTGATTTCGCAAAGCGCCGTGTAAAGCTGGACTGCCACTGCGCAGTGGATGGCAAGAAGGTGCTGATCGGAGAAGCGACGGTATTGGCACCATCGCGGAAGTTCGACTGAACACGTCAAGGAAGACCGGGGGCCAGCCCCCGGACCCCCGGGATATTTAACAGCCAGAGAAGCGTGCGGGCTGCTTGTCAGCAGGGTCAGACAGGGCTACCACCTAGCCCATGGAAATCATTCGTGACTATCAATTCGTGGCAGAGACGGATCGGGGCGCATCGGCCGCGATTGGTAACTTTGACGGGGTGCATCTGGGGCACAGGTCCGTCATCGATCTTGCCCGTGCGGCTTTGCCTGATGCGCCATTGGGCGTGGTGACCTTTGAACCGCACCCGCGTGCGTTTTTTACGCCAAACGCAGCGCCCTTTCGGCTGATGGGGCCTGAAGCCCGTGCACATCAACTTGAGAAAATCGGTGTTGAGAAACTCTATGAAGTGGGATTTGATGCCGCTTTGGCGGGGCTTAGCCCGTATGATTTTGCCAAGAACGTTTTGGTTGACGGTTTGGGGCTGCGCCATGTCGTAGTCGGGGCCGATTTTTGCTTTGGCAAGAACCGGGCTGGTACGGCAGCGCAGATGGTCGAATTCGGCACCGAATTGGGGTTTGGCGTGACGATTGCCCCGCTGATGGCGCAAGGTGAAAGCACTGTATCTTCGACCGCTATTCGCGCTGCATTGACCAACGGCCAGCCGCGCAAAGCTGCCGAAATGCTGGGCCATTGGCACCGCCTCGAAGGACCTGTTTTACACGGAGAGAAACGCGGGCGCGAGTTGGGCTATCCAACGGCGAACATGTCCATTGACGGCCTGCACCCCCCTGCATTCGGTGTTTATGCGGTGTTGGTGGATGTGCTGGAAGGGCCACAAACCGGACGCTACCACGGGGTGGCAAGCCTTGGGGTGAGGCCGATGTTTGGCGAAAACAAAGCCAACCTCGAGACATTTATCTTTGATTTCAAAGGTGATCTTTATGGCAAGCATATCTCGGTCGCTTTGATCGAATATCTGCGAGGCGAGGAGAAATTCGATGGGCTGGAAACGTTGATCACCCAGATGGATGCCGACAGTGCGCAGGCCCGCGCTATTCTGGCCGCGCTATGACTGATCCGATTGCCGCCAAGGGGCTCGCAAAGCGGTTTTGGGAGAAGAAACCGCTTAGCAAAATGTCGCCCGCTGAATGGGAAGCACTGTGTGACGGCTGTGGCAAATGTTGTCTGAACAAGCTTGAGGACGAAGACACCCAAGAGGTCGCTTTGACCCGTGTTGCCTGCCGGTTGCTCGACGATTCGACTTGCCGCTGTACGCATTATGAAAACCGCCATCAGTTTGTGCCTGACTGCATTGTCTTGAAGCCCGAGACTTTGGATACCCATGCCTATTGGATGCCGCTGACCTGCGCGTACCGGCTGCTATGGCAGGGCAAACCGCTTTATGACTGGCATCCGCTCATCTCAGGCGACCCCGAAACGGTACATAGCGCCGGGATTTCGGTGCAATACAACACTGTTTCTGAATTCGACACCCCATTCGAAGAATGGGAAGACCACATCATCGAGGAGCCCACCTGATGTTTTTTGCCTCTGACAACGGCGGCCCTGTGCATCCGCAAATCATGGCGCGACTGACACAGGCGAACGAGGGTCACGCCCTGCCCTATGGCAAGGACGCGATCATGGACGAGGTGCGCAATGCAATTCGCACCGCCTTTGAGGCACCTGAGGCAGCCGTTTATCTGGTGGCAACGGGCACCGCGGCCAATGCGCTGGCGCTGGCCTGTTATACCCAGCCTTGGCAAACGATTTTCTGTTCAACCACGTCGCATATCAACGAAGACGAATGCAATGCGCCTGAATTCTACGCCGGTGCGGCCAAGCTGACGGTGATCGAGACAGACGACAAAATGACGCCGGACGCCCTGCGCCGCGCCATTGAAAAGCACCCCGATGGCAATGTGCATGGTGCGCAACGCGGGCCGGTGTCGATCACCCAAGTGACCGAACGCGGGTCGGTGCATTCGCTGGACGAAATCCGCGCGTTGACGGCGGTGGCCAAGGACTATGATCTGCCTGTGCATCTGGATGGCGCACGTTTTGCCAATGCGATGGTGGCGTTGGGCTGCACCCCGGCCGAAATGACGTGGAAAGCAGGCGTTGATGTGGTCAGCTTTGGCGGCACCAAGAACGGGTGTATGGGGGTCGAAGCCGTCGTGTTTTTTGATCCTGCCAAGGCGTGGGAATTCGAACTGCGTCGCAAGCGCGGGGCACATCTGTTTTCCAAGCACCGTTATCTATCTGCGCAGATGGCGGGATATATGCAGCATGACCTTTGGATGACGATGGCCCGACAAGCCAATGACAACGCAGCGCATCTTGTGGCTGGGTTGCGCGCGGCAGGGGCGACGTTTTTGCACCAACCCGACGCAAATATGATTTTCGCCAGCTGGCCGCGCCGTATCCACCAAAAGCTGCATGACTCAGGCGCGAAATATAACATCTGGAACGGGTCGCTGACGGGTCAGGACCCCGAGGAATATATCAGCGCGCGTCTGGTCTGTGACTGGTCAATCGGCAAACCTGCGATCGACCAGTTTTTGTCGCATTTCTGAACGCCTAGCAGGTTTCCAGAAACGCGCGCACTTCGTTCGCGACCTCGGTCGGGTGGGTCAGCGGGGCCATGTGGCCTGCCCCTGCGATGGCGCGGCGGGTGACGTTGGGCAATCGTCTTTCCAACGACTTGCTGATCACATCCGCAATATCGCCCGACGTCGCCCCATCCATCAGCAGCACCGGCATCGCGGCACTGGCAAAGCGGCCTGGTGCCAATAAACCCGCACTGTCATCGCGCAAGAACGGCTGGCTGGCGGGTACGAAATGGATGCGGTCGGCCATATATTGACGCAACTTTTCCGGCGTCTTTTCCCACCCGCTGCCATCCCCCCAACCGACGTTAAAGACACGCGCGGCCTCCATCATGTCACCGCTGGCGTAGGCGGCGTTAAAGGCCGCGTTATTGCCCATATCCGACGATACCCCGACCGGATCATCAACCATCGCGGCGGCAAAATAGACTGGTTCAAACATGGTCAGGCTGCGCACCAATTCGGGGCTTTCAATAGCCAGACGCAGGCCAACGGTCGCACCAAAGGAATGGCCGATGATATCCATGGGTTCGGTCAACAGGGCGCGGGCCATATCCGTGGCCACATCATGGACATTCCCCTGCCCGTCCCAATCACCGGATTTCCCGTGAGACGGCAGGTCATAGGCAAGCAACGTCAGATCGTCGCCAAGCGCGTCGCCGATACCACGCCACGCACCAGAATGGGCCAGTGTACAGTGAATCGCTAAGGCCTTGCGCGGGCCATGACCGAAGTGTCGTGTAAACGTCTGTAGCGTCACAAGCGGCCCGCCAAGTGCAGATCAAGGTCTTCTAGGCGGTCCTGCCCCCAAAACTTCTGACCATCATCCACAATATAAAACGGCGCACCGAAAACACCACGCTCGACCGCTTCCTCAAGATTGCGGGCAAAGGTGTCAGCCCCTTGCAAAAGACCCTTGTCTGCCAGTGCCGGATCAAACCCGGCTTTGGCAAGGCAATCGCACACCACATCATCTTGGGCAATGTCGCGGTCTTCGGCCCAAACGGCGTGCATGATCAACTGACACAGCTTGCCCACATCGCCGCCCTCTGCCTGTGCGGCGATAATCGCATAGGATGAAGGGGCACCGTTGGTAGGCCAGAATGCCGGTTGCAACTTGAACGGCATTCCAAGTTTTTTGGCCTGACGGGTCAACTCCATCGCGCGGTATTCCTGCCGGCTGGGATGGCGATCCTTGGGCGGCTGCCCCCCGGTACGCCCGAAACCAGAGATCAGATCAAACGGTTTATAGGTAATCGTTGCACCATGCTTGGCGGCAATTTCCTCGAGACGGTTGCCCGCGAGATACGCATAAGGCGACAAGGTCGCAAAAAAATAGTCGATATGGGCCATTTGCCGCTCCGATTTTCTGTGTGTCGCTTTGCCCGACCGTAAGGCCATGTTAAGCGGTGTCAACGTCACGATTCTGTCACATGTTATGCAACCGGGGAATCCTTGCACATGGCTCAAACATCTGAACCCAAACTGATATCAGGCAACGCCAACATGCCACTGGCCAAAGCGATTGCGCGGCGCATGTCACTGCACCGTGGCGTCAATGTCGGGCTGGTCGATGCACGGGTCGAACGGTTCAATGACAGCGAGGTTTTTGTCGAAGTCTTCGAAAACGTGCGCGGTGAGGACATGTTCATCATTCAGCCGACGTCGAACCCAGCCAATGACAACCTGATGGAGCTGCTGGTCATGGCTGACGCGCTGCGCCGGTCATCTGCGGCGCGCGTAACAGCCGTGCTGCCGTATTTTGGCTATGCCCGTCAGGACCGGCGCACCAAGGCGCGCACGCCCATCACCGCCAAGCTGGTCGCCAATATGATGGTCGGCACGGGGATCGAGCGAATTCTGACGATGGATTTGCATGCCGCACAAATTCAGGGATTTTTCGATATTCCGGTGGATAACCTTTATGCCTCCCCTGTGTTTGCCCTGGATATCAAGAATGAATTCAAGGACCGTATGGGCGAACTGATGGTGGTGTCCCCCGATGTGGGCGGCGTGGCACGTGCACGCGAATTGGCGAAACGCATCAATTCCCCCCTTGCGATCGTTGATAAACGCCGCGAAAAACCCGGCGAGATCGCCGAAATGACAGTAATCGGTGACGTCAGCGGCAAGATCTGTTTGATCGTAGATGATATCTGCGACACCGCCGGTACGCTTTGCAAGGCCGCTGAAGTGTTACTGGAAAACGGTGCCAAAGAAGTGCATTCCTATATCAGCCATGGCGTGATGTCCGGCCCCGCGGTTGAACGGGTCAGCAATTCGGTGATGAAATCTTTGGTGATTACCGACAGCATCCAGCCGACAACTGCCGTTAAACAAGCCCCGAATATCCGGATTGTTCCAACAGCACCAATCTTTGCTCAGGCAATTTTGAACATCTGGAATGGCACCTCTGTGTCCTCCCTGTTCGATGCTGAATCTCTTGAGCCGATCTATGACGGAATGTACAATTCCCTCTGATCCTTTGGGGCGGGACAGCTAGTAAACGTCCCAGTCTTCTTCGTGATGAAGCGGACCAATTGCGAACCATGCGATCCGGACACGCGCAATGCGCGTATCCCCCCATGTGCGAAATACCAGATCAAAACCGTCTTCTGTGATGTTCTCCGACCTTAGGTCGGCGCGCATGACTGTGGCATTGTCCACGTCCCACAGCGCCAGCGATGCCTGCACGGTAGGGTCTTCTTTGAACGGCGTTGAAAAAACGATCCGCTGGCGACGCTCCCGCTGACCTGTACCGGTCCACATCTCGCCGCCATCCTCAAAATCAGAAAAAAGAACGGTTTCACCGCTTTCCACTCCGACGGTATTTCCATTCATACGCTTCATTCTGAGGTTGTATTCCGATCACTCATGACACTTCAATGACTTTTCATCATCTAGGGCACAATTGAAATAGAAAAGGCCCCGCATCTGCGAGGCCTCTTTTTTGACTTTTGAAAGAATGCCTTAGAGAGAAGGCTGTTTGCTCGACAATCCGATTTCGTCACCCATGGCAACCATATCCGACAACAGCTTTGCTGCATCATCGACGGGGCCGGGTTCATTGACGAAATTGGCTTTCGCCGTGGAATACATTGTCTTTGCTTCTTCCATCATCTCGTCCAGATGCTCTTGGGTCATTTCACCCTTGGGCACGGCGCGTTCGGCCAGAACCGATACACCATCAGGAGAGATCTCAGCGAAACCGCCGGTAACGACATATTCCGTAGCACCTTCCGGGCCTTCAACACGCAGCACACCGGGGCGCAACGTGGTGAGGGTGGGGGCATGATCAGGCATCGCTGTCATGTCCCCGTCGGCACCCGGAATCTGAACGGCCGTCACCTGCATCGAGGCCAGCCGCCGCTCGGGCGAAACGAGGTCGAATTGCATTGTGTCTGCCATTTTCAGCGCTCCTTAAGCGGCGTCTGCCGCCATTTTCTCGGCTTTCGCCTTCACTTCTTCGATGCCGCCAACCATGTAGAAGGCACCTTCGGGCAGGTGATCGTATTCGCCTGCAACAACAGCCTTGAACGACTGGATTGTTTCTTCCAAAGGAACCTGCTTGCCGTCGGCACCGGTAAATACTTTGGCAACGTCGAAAGGCTGGCTGAGGAAACGTTCGATCTTGCGTGCACGGGCCACGGCCAGCTTGTCGTCTTCCGACAATTCGTCCATGCCGAGGATTGCAATGATATCCTGAAGCGACTTGTAGCGCTGCAGAACACCCTGAACGTCACGGGCAACATTGTAGTGTTCTTCGCCAACGATGGACGGGTCCATCAAGCGCGATGTGGAACCCAACGGATCAACGGCAGGGTAGATACCCTTTTCCGAGATCGAACGGTCCAGAACGGTTGTCGCGTCAAGGTGCGCAAACGAT
>NZ_JBFEKM010000134.1:0-11355 GCF_041552635.1 Sulfitobacter sp. | reverse complement strand
TCAGCGGTGGCATCTAGCATCATCGCGGGGGCGACATTCGTGACACCGGCATCGGCCACATAGCCGTCGATGCTGGCGCGGCGCGCCGTGTCGGGCTCGGTGGGTTGCCAGTAAAGTCCGGGTAAAGCCGCAGCAAAGGCGGCGACATGCTGTCCTGTACCGCTGGCGATCTCAAGCGCGGTCCCCGTTGATGGGGCATACGCAAGCAGCAGATCACAAAGCGCTTGGCGGTTGCGATCAGCGGCGGGGGCATGCAGTTTCGCGCCATCCAGGGGCAGTGCGATGCTGGCCGTGGGCGGCAGCTTGCCGGTCATGCGCGCAGCCTGTCTGGGCGCAGGGCGGCGACGGTTTGCGCATCCATTGCAGGTGCCCGCCCCAAGGTCAGGTCGGCGACAAGCTGCGACGCCGCAGCGCAGGTCTGGAAGCCATAGCCGCCCTGACCGGCGCACCAGATGAAATCAGGCTGCGCGGGGTCCGGCCCCAGCACAAGCGTGCGATCGGGGGCGAAACTGCGCAGACCGGCCCATGTGGCAATCGGTTTGGTCAGGGGTTCGGCCACCATGTTCTGATAGCGGTCCAAACCTTCGGCCAGCACCATGTCATCGGGCCACGCATCTTGCGGCGGCACGGGGTCCTCGTCTGCCGGGGAAATCAGCAGGGCACCTGCGTCGGGTTTGGCATACCACGTTTCGCCCACCCCAAAGAACATCGGCCAGCGTGCAGGGTCATGCCCGCCCGGTGTCGCGATCCGTGCCATAGATCGGCGATGTGGCGTGATGGCAAGGGGTTGAACGCCGGCCATCGTGGCCAGTTCATCGGCCCAAGCCCCGGCTGCATTGACCAGCGTTTTGGCGCGCAAGGTCTGCGCCCCCGTATCGACCTGCCAACCGGACGGGTCGTGGCGGATCGCTTGCACCCGTTGGCCCGTCAAGATGGTGCCGCCGTTGCTGCGCAGCACGCGGGCGAAATCTTGCAACAGACGGTCGGTGTCGATGTCTTGGGCGTCTTCGTGATATGCTGCAAACGCGATCTTGGCGGGATCAAGGATCGGGACAAACGCCATCGCCTCTGCCTGCGTAATCGGGTCGACCCCCATTTCTGCGACATCGGCCTTGAACGCGTCTTCCTCATGCTGGTCTGCGATGATCATCAAACCGCGCGGGCTAAGGTAGCCGCCGTCGTGCAAATAGCTGACGCTGGCACGGTTCAACGCTTGCACGGATGGCGCACCGTAGTTCTGTTCAATCAGCGCGGCAGACCGGCCAGAGGCGTGGTAGCCAAGCGCCTTTTCAGCCTCGATCAGCGTGACCGAAGCATCTGCCGATAGGCGTGCGGCGGCGGACAGGCCTGCAATGCCGCCGCCAATTACAATAATATCGGTCATGATTGTTCTTCAATTCGGTCCGTTGCAGGGGGCGGTGTGGGGGACAGGGCGGCGATCTTGGCATAGATGTCGTCTGGCATATCATAGCCCATGGCGGCCAGCGACGGGGCCAGCTGCGCGGCAGATCGCGCCGAGATGATCGGCGACGGTTCCGTTGGATGCGCTGCCGCCCAAGCGACCGCCAGCGTCGCCGGATGCATGTCCAACTCGGCGGCCAGCGCCGCAAGCCCTGCGGCGGCGTTGTGCATGACCTCGGGCGCATAGCGCGCGGCATAGCGGTCATCTTCGGTCAAACGTCCTGCCTCGCCCTTGGTGTACTTGCCAGTCAACAGGCCACCCCCAAGCGGGGAATAGGGCGCAACCAGAATGCCCAGATCATCGGCCATCGGCAAAATTTCAACCTCGGCCTGTCGTTTGACAAGGTTATACATCGGCTGGATTACCGCGATGTCCAGCTCGAATTTGGCGGCAATGTTTGCGGCTTTGACGACCTGCCATGCGGCAAAATTCGAAAGACCGATATGACGGATATGGCCCGCCGTTTTCAATTCCGCAAAGGTCTGAAAGCTTTCGTGCAAGTCCGTGTCAGGATCAAAGCGGTGCAAGTACAGCACATCCAGCGTATCAAGCTGCATCCGTTCGCGCGATGTCTGGGCCGAGGCCAGAATATTGGCGCGGCCCGATCCCCCCTCATAGGCGGCCTTGGTCGCGATGATCAGATCTTCGCGGCGGTCCCCCAGAAATTTGCCAAGCAGGGTTTCCGATGCCCCGTCGGTATAGACATGCGCTGTGTCGAAATGCGTGATGCCCGCGTCAATGCAGGCGTCAAACATCGCGCGCGAAGCGTCGGCGTCGGCGCGCCCGCCAAATTGCATGGTGCCAAAGGCAAGGCGGCTGGCGGGGGTGCCGTTCGGGCTGGTCAGGGTTTGTTTCATCCCCAATTCGTGCCACGGCGCGCGCGGCTTCGCAACGTCGATCTTGGGGCGCAGATGTGTGGCATTGCCGATCGGGCGCTTGAGGGTACAGCGCCCGATCTGCATTTCAACGGTGCAAGGCTTGGACCTGCGATGCCTAGCCGTTCGTCGTACCGCGTTCGGTGGCGCGCCCGTAAGCAGGGCGTGCCTGAATCATCTCGACGAAACCGGCAAGGGCGGGATATTTCGCAGCGCCATCACCGCCGCGCATCGCGATCTCGGCGGGAAAGCTCAGCATGATATCTGCCGCCGACAGGCTGTCTTGGACGAAATGCCCCGACGGACGCACGAGGCTGTTCATATAGGAAAAATGGCTGTGTAATTCGTCCGTGATACGCGGATGCAGCGGCGCGCCTGCCTCGCCCAGACGGCCAACATAAAGGTTCAACAGGATCGGGGTCATGGCCGATCCTTCTGCGAAATGCATCAGCTCAAGGTGCTGGATATAGGCGGCGCTGTCACGATCGGGGATCATCTGCGGCGCGAAACGGGAGCAAAGCACCTCGGTGATGGCCGCGCTTTCTGCAACGAGCATATCGTCGATTTCCAACATCGGAGACTTGCCCAAAGGATGCACCAGCTTCAGTTCCGGCGGGGCCAGATTGGTCTGCGCATCGCGCTTGTAGGGGATGACGTCATAGGGCTGCTTAATCTCTTCGAGCAACCACAAGATACGATGAGAGCGGGACCGGTTCAGGTGATGAAGTTTGATCATGCGCCCGATGATAGCGGGTTGGTGGGGGATGGGTAGCAAAATGATCCCTGCTTGCCGTAAGATCAAATGACTGGCTGCCATCGCCTAACCGTTGGCAGGTCAAAGGGACAGCGCGAGGTTTTTCGTACCCGATTGCAGGGAAAAGCGGTATTTCCCGAGCAGTTCATGACCCAGATCAATGAAATAGCCCGCCCAAAGCCCGATAAATTCTGCAAAGAGGATATTGGTATGGATGTAGTTTCTTTGATTGATGCGCTTGGTGAACCTGCGGTGTTCGCTTTGGCGGGGGTCGTGGCCGGCATCATTTTCGGCATCTCGGCAGAGCAAAGCAGGTTTTGCCTGCGCGCCGCTGCGGTCGAGGTCGCGCGGGCAACGCTTGGGTCCCGTATGGCCGTGTGGCTGTTGACTTTTTCGACAGCGCTGCTGTGGACGCAGGCGATGCATACGATGGGGATTATTGATTTAGGGTCCAGCCGCTGGCTTGCGTCGCCGGGTACTTTGTCCGGGGCGATTGTTGGCGGGGTTGTGTTCGGCATCGGTATGATCCTTGCGCGCGGGTGCCCCGGACGGTTGCTGGTGTTGGGGGCGACCGGCAATCTGCGGGCCATTCTATCAGGTCTCGTTTTTGCGGTTGTTGCACAGATGAGCCTGGAAGGGGCGTTATCCCCGATCCGTGAGTTCATTTCGGGTGGTTGGATCACCAAGGGGCCGAACCCCAATATTTTATGGGAGCTAAACATGCCAAGCGGCAGCGGGATCGTGATCGGCATCGCCTTTGCAGCGCTGGCGTTGGTCATTGCCTACCGCAACCGGGTATCCTGGGTGATGCTTTTGTTTGGCTGCGGCGTCGGGTTTTCCGTCGCTGTGGGGTGGTTCCTGACATACACGCTTGCACAAACCAGCTTTGATCCGGTTCCCGTGGGCAGCCTGACCTTTTCAGGCCCGTCGGCAGATACATTGAGGTATCTTTTGTCGACAGATTCACCGCTTGAATTTGATGTGGGGTTGATCCCGGGCGTTGCTGTGGGGGCGTTTGTGTCTGCCTTGATGGCGGGGCGGTTAATCTGGCAGGGGTGGGACGGCGCGCGTTCAATGCAGCGCTATCTGGCGGGGGCCGCGCTGATGGGTTTCGGCGCGATGACAGCCGGAGGGTGCACCATCGGGGCAGGTGTGACAGGTGGGTCCACCTTTGCGCTGACCGCATGGTTGGCTTTGGTGTCGATGTGGTTGGCCGGAATGGCAGCAGACCGGTTGATCGATTACGCGCCCCACACGGTTCCGGTTACATAGCCTTTGGATGGGGCTTTTTGGTGGGGGTGATCTGCTGGATCAAGTTTGATCTAGCAGATCTGACAGCCCATTTCACGCGTCGGCCCTACCGGAGTGTAGCCTTCTTTTAGGACCCTCAGCATGCCGCCCTGAACGTCAACCACGGGAAAATCGACCAGCTTGGCAATTTGCTGCGACGCCCGTGACGTCCGGTTGCCAGAGCGGCAAATCAACGCCAAACGTTGACCGTCACCAAGCTTCGGACCCACGGCCTTTAGGAATGCGTCAGCCGATTCATATGTGATCAAAAGCGCGCCTTCGATGACGCCAGTGGCCATCCATTCCTCGGGGCGTCGAATATCCACCACCAGCGTTTTGGGGTCTGACGCAAGGTCCGATCCGGAAAGCGCCTCAAGGGTTACATTCTGTGCCGTAGCACGGCCGCCGAATGCCATCATGCCGAAAACGCCTGCGATGGCAGCAGCGCCAGCTGCACAAAAGGTTCGCTTGTCCATCATACGTGTTCGTGAAGTTTGCGCCAAGCGTTCAGCCCGCCGCCGATATATTTGGCGTTCACATAGCCCATTTCCTTGAGCGTCGCCGCAGACAAAACGCCCCGATTATGGGCGTTGCAATAGCACAGCACGGTTGTTTCCAGATCGGGCAGGACCCCTTCGATGTTCATTTCCAACTTGCCACGGCTAACGTTGATCGAGCCGGGAATATGACCTTTTTCATGTTCGTCAGGATCACGAATATCCAGCGCAACGGCCCCGCCCTTCATAAGCGCGTCCACGTCTTGTGGGGCAACCTCTTGGACCTGCGCGCGGGCTTGGTCGGCAAGGGTTTGAAATTTTGAAGTGTAGCGCATGGGAATTTCCTTTGAAAAACTCTTTGCGAAAAATACATTCAAAAAATGATATATGTAAATGCGACATTTGCGCTTCTTAAACAAAAAAGGCCCCGCCGCAGCGGAGCCTTTCTTTGCCAGCGGGTAAATCCCTTAGTTCGGGATGTCGCCTGTGATGCCTTCGACGTAGAAGTTCATGCCGGCCAGTGTGCCGTCATCTGCTGTTTCGCCCTCGGCCAGAAAGTCAGACCCGTCCTGCTTTTTCAAAGGACCGGTGAAGGGGTGGTAAGACCCGTCAGCGATGGATGCTTTCAGCGCCAGCGCTTCTTCTTTCACGTCCGCAGGGACCGCGTCTGTGATTTCACCGATGCCAACCATGCCAGCGCCGATACCGTCCCATGTGTCTGTCGACGCCCATGTGCCATCCATCACGGCTTTGGTGCGCGCGATATAGTAGGGGGCCCAGTCGTCGATGATCGACGATACGCGCGGCGATGGCGCATATTGTGCCATGTCCGATGCCTGACCGAATGTGATCACATTACCCGCTTCTTGGGCTGCGGCCTGTGGCGCGGTGGAATCTGTGTGCTGCAAGACAACATCAGCGCCTTGTTCGATCAGAACCTTGGCGGCATCCGCTTCTTTTGCGGGGTCGAACCATGTGTAGGCCCAAACGATCTTGAATTCGACGTCAGGGTTGACCTTCTTGGCGTGAATATAAGCCGAGTTGATGCCGCGGATCACTTCGGGGATCGGGAAGGAGCCGATATAACCGATGATGTTCGACTTGGTCATCTTGCCCGCAATGTGGCCCTGAATCGCACGACCTTCGTAGAAGCGTGCGGAATAGGTGGACACGTTATCGGCGCGCTTGTAGCCGGTTGCGTGTTCAAATTTCACATCAGGGAACTTGGCCGCGACGTTGATGGTCGGGTCCATGTAGCCAAAGGATGTGGTGAAAATCAGATCGGCACCGTCCAGCGCCATCTGCGTCATGACGCGTTCGGAATCCGGGCCTTCGGCCACGTTTTCAACAAACACGGTCTCGACCTTGTCGCCGAATTCTTCTTCGACGGCCAAACGGCCCTGGTTGTGTTCATAGGTCCAGCCGCCGTCACCCACGGGGCCGACAAAAACAAAACCGACCTTGGTCTTGCCATGGGCATCGGCGTGGGCACCGCCCGCAAGGCCAAGCGCCAGTGCCGCGCTGGCCAGAAGTGTGGATAATTTCATAAGGTAATCCCCTTGGTGTTGCGCCTTTTTAGCAGGCGTTTTGAAGTCTGCCCCGTCTAGGAAGAGGCGTGAAAGGTACGGCCAAGCGACGCCGGAGCAGCGCTTTTATCGGCGGAAAGAACCACCAATACAAGGATGGTGATGATGTAGGGGGACATTGCCAGATACTCGACCGGAATGGCAACGCCTGCGCCTTGAAGATTCAACTGCAACTGCGTGATGCCGCCAAATAAATAGGCACCCAGCAACAAGCGCCACGGTTTCCAACTGGCAAACACCACCAGCGCCAGCGCGATCCAACCGACGCCCGCCGTCATCCCTTCGGTCCATTGTGGCACGCGGATCAAACTGATGTAGGCCCCGCCAAGCCCCGCGCAGGCCCCGCCGAACATGATCGCCAGGGTCCGAATACGCACCACCTTAAAGCCAAGCGCATGGGCCGCATCGTGGCTTTCGCCCACGGCGCGCAAGATCAGACCCACGCGGGTGTACTTCAGCACGGCCCAAACGGCGACGACCAGCACAAAGCCGAAGTATAGAATGATGTCATGCGAAAATAGGACCGGCCCCAATACGGGGATGTCATGCAATGGGCCAAAATTCACCTCGGCCAGCCGCGGCGGTTTGATCCCCACATAGCTTTGGCCCAACAGCGCTGAAAACCCGAGGCCGAACAGCGTCAGCGCCAGCCCTGATGCCACTTGGTTGGCCAGTGTAATCTGGGTGAGAAACGCAAACAGCAGGCTGAGCGCCGCACCGCCCACAGCCGCTGCCAAAAAGCCCAGCATCGGGGATCCGGTTTCAACCGCCGTGGCAAAGCCGCAGATTGCACCGATGATCATCATGCCTTCGACGCCCAAGTTTAGCACGCCTGACTTCTCTGCGACCAATTCCCCCAAGGCGGCAAAAATCAACGGCGTCGCAGCCACAAGGAAACCGGCCACGAACAGTACAGGATTGATGGATGACAGATCCATTACGCGACCTCCGTCCGGCCAAAGCGCAGCCGGTAATTGGTGAAAAGATCAAATGCCAGCAAGAAGAACAACAGCATCCCCTGAAATACCTGAATGGCAGCAGCAGGCAGGCCCAACTGGCTTTGCGCAATGTCGCCGCCAATATAGGTCAACGCCATCAGCCCGCCCGCCAGCAATATGCCGATCGGATGCAAGCGGCCGAGAAACGCCACGATGATCGCGGTAAAGCCATAGCCTACGTTAAAATCGATCGTGATTTGACCGGCGGGGCCTGCGACCTCGAACATGCCGGCAAGGCCTGCCAAAAGGCCCGACATGCCCATGCAAAACAATACCAGCCGCGTCGGGTTCACGCCCGAAAACTTTGCGGCTCTTGGTGCTTCGCCGGTGACGCGAATGGCAAAACCCAACCGGTGCCGTGCCAGCAGGAAATAGGCGAAAATCACCGCGATAAACGCCGCGACGACGCCCCAATGCATGCCTGATCCCGCGATCAAATCGCCATTATGGGCAGATGCATATTGCTGTAAATTCCGGCTGCCCGGAAACCCGAACCCTTCGGGGTTCTTCAACAACCCCAAGGCCATAGAGGCCAAAAACTGCTCGGCCACGTAGACCAACATCAAGGAGACTAAAATCTCGTTGGTGCCGAATTTGACCTTTAGAATGGCCGGGATCATCGCCCAGATCCAACCACCCAAAGCGCCGGCGACAACCATGAGCGGAAAGATAAAGGCGCTGTCCATCGGATAAAACGCCAGCCCTGCCGCCGCGCCAAAAATGGCCCCCATGATATACTGACCCTCGGCACCAATATTCCAGATACCGGCCTTGAACCCTAGCGACAGACCAATGGCGATCAACACCAATGGCGCGCCTTTGATCAAAAGCTGCGGGCGATAATAAAACGCGTTATTGCCAAACAGGGGCTCCCAAAAAATCGTGAGAATGGACGATACCGGGTCTTTGCCCAAAACAGCAAACAACAGCCCCCCGAAAAACATCGTGGCAAGAACCGCCAACAAGGGCGTTGCCCACGAAAACGCCTGACTGGGTTGCGGTCGTTTCTCAAGCCTTACCATGCTGTTCCCCGAACTTCATTTTGCCAAACAAACTCCACGGGGGTGTGGGGGTGTGAAACCCCCACTTCTGCCATGTCAAACATGCGCGACCTCCATTCCGTGGGCACCGCCCATCATCAACCCGATCTCGTCTACCGTCAGCCCCTGCGCGGGACGCGGTTCAGATAGACGGCCTTCGTTCAATGCGGCAAAGCGGTCAGAAATCTCCATCAATTCATCCAAATCCTGACTGATCACAACAACCGCTGCACCATTTTCCGCCAAATCCAGCAAGGCCTGTCGGATTGCCGCCGCAGCCGAGGCATCAACCCCCCAAGTCGGCTGGTTCACCACCAGAACCTCGGGGCGTTGCAAAACCTCGCGGCCAATGACGAATTTCTGCAAATTCCCGCCAGACAAAGACCGCGCGGCATTGCCGGGGCCGGGGGTGCGCACGTCGAATTCTTTGATGATCTTTTCAGCAAAACGTCTGGCGGCAGGCCAGTTCAACATTCCGCCCCGCACAAGGTTCTGGCGTACAGCGCCGGTCAGCATCGCATTTTCAGTCAATGACATGTCGGGTGCTGCGGCATGGCCCAGCCGTTCTTCGGGGGCCGCCAGAACGCCCAAAGCGCGCCGCGCCGTCGGGCCAAGGGGGCCGATGTCGAGATCCTTGAACCACACCATATCTTTGGCCGCCAGCATTTCGCCCGATAGGGCCGCCAGCAATTCGTCCTGACCGTTGCCCGCAACACCGCCAATGCCAAGAACTTCGCCTGCGCAGACCTTTACCGAGATATCGCGCAAGGGCATGCCAAATGCACTTGGTGATTTCGCCCTGAGCCCGCGCAACTCCAAAACCACATCACCGGGGGTTTTCCCCGCCCGCATCGGAGTCTTCAGCGTACTGCCCACCATCATTTCGGCCATGTCACGGGCCGAGGTTTCGGAGGGCGTGCAATGGCCCACGACCTTGCCCAAGCGCAGGATCGTAGCATTGTCGCAAAGGGTGCGTATTTCCTCGAGCTTGTGGGAAATATACAAGATCGCAGTGCCTTCAGCGCTGAGCTTGCGCAGGGTTTTGAACAGGATTTCAACCTCTTGCGGGGTGAGAACCGACGTGGGTTCGTCCATAATCAAAAGCTTCGGGTCTTGCAGCAGGCAGCGGATAATTTCGACCCGCTGGCGTTCTCCGGCAGAAAGATCGCCGACAATCCTGTCGGGAGAGAGGGGCAGGCCGTAGGCTTCGGACACTTCGGTGATTTTCTGGCTTAGCACGCCCATCTTGGGGGCGTTTTCCATCCCCAAAGCGATATTTTCTGCGACACTCAACGCATCAAACAGAGAGAAATGCTGGAACACCATGCCGACGCCCTCGGCCCTTGCTGCGCGCGGTTCCTGGGGGCTGAACACGGCACCGTGCATCTGCATCACGCCGCTGTCAGGCTTGACCAACCCGTAGATCATCTTGACCAGTGTGGACTTTCCCGCACCGTTTTCACCCAGCAGTGCGTGGACCTCGCCGGGGGCTATGGTCAGGGATACGTCGTCATTTGCAACAACGCCGGGATAGGCTTTGGTCAGTCCCGAAAGGGCCAGAAGGGGTTCAGTCATGCGTTAGCCTTTGATTGAGCGTCGTTCAGCAGCGTGGTGACGACCCCTTGTGCAATGTCGGAGGGGCGTTTTCCAAGGGCTTTATCGCCAATTGGGCAGGTGATCTGCAAGGGATCTAGGCCCATCGCAGCAAGGCGCTTGGAAAAGCGTGCCCATTTTGTGTCTGATCCGATCAGCTCGATCCTGGTCGCACCGCGCGTCAGCAAGGCCGCACACAGGGCCAGATCGATGTCATGGGAATAGGTGAAAATCAGGTGATGCGCATCTTGCGGTGCCAGCAGGGCAAGGCGCGGCATGTCGCGCGCAGGCACGACAGTGACCGCGTCAGGCACGGATGCCGGAAACCGGCCGCTGTCCTCATCAACCCAAGTGATGTCGAATGCTGTTGTCGGTGCCGTGGCGATCATAGCGCGCCCGACATGGCCAGCCCCCCAAAGCCAAAGCTGGCGCTTTGGCCCTGACATCACTGGGGCAGGGGGCGGCACCGGTTGCGGATCGGTTTGACGTTCCTGGTGGGAAAACTGCAAGGTGACAGCGCCCCCGCAGCATTGCCCGAGGTTTGGCCCCAATGGTATCTTCAGGGTTTGCGCGCTGCGCCCTTGGGCAAGCATTTGGCGGGCGGTCAAGATGGCCTGATGTTCCAAAGCGCCGCCGCCGATTGTGCCTGCGATGTCTTGCGCGGTGACCTTCATTGCCGTGCCGACATCGCGCGGGGTCGAGCCGCGCGTGGCGGTGATCTCTATGAAAATGGCGTCGCTCATGCGCGGGTCTTGAGCGTTGCAGCCAGCACTGCTTCGGCAGTCGCTGGTGTTTGCAGGTCAGCAAAGGCCGGGCCGCAGGCGCGGACGGCGTCAGACAATGCCATGAACGCGGAAATCCCCAGCATCAAGGGCGGTTCGCCCACGGCTTTGGACCGGTAGACCGTCTGTGCAGGGTTCGGTTGATCCCACAACGCAACGTTAAAGACATCGGGCCTGTCCGAGCAGGCAGGGATTTTATAGGTCGATGGCGCATGGGTTTTCAGTGTGCCGTGATCGTCCCAGACCAGTTCTTCAGTGGTCAGCCATCCGGCACCTTGTACATAGCCGCCTTCGATCTGCCCAATGTCCAGCGCGGGGTTCAGCGATGCCCCGGCGTCATGCAAAATATCTGCCCGCAGGATGCGGTTTTCGCCGGTCAGGGTGTCAATTACAACTTCGGTGACGGCCGCGCCGTAAGCAAAGTAGAAAAACGGCTGACCGCGCCCTGCGATGCGGTCCCATTTGATGTCTGGCGTTT
>NZ_JBFEKM010000133.1:0-11407 GCF_041552635.1 Sulfitobacter sp. | reverse complement strand
GGATTATGATCTTGTGCTGGATGGCACTGACAATTTCGAAACCCGCTATCTGGTCAACCGCGCCTGTGTGGCTGCCGGCATTCCGCTGATTTCAGGCGCGCTAAGCCAATGGGAAGGCCAGCTAAGTGTATTTCATCCCGCTTCGGGCGCGCCGTGTTACCAGTGCGTTTTCCCACGCGCACCCGCCGCGCATCTGGCACCGTCCTGCGCGCAGGCGGGCGTCATTGGCCCGTTGCCCGGCGTGATTGGTGCGATGATGGCCGCCGAGGCGATCAAGCTGATCACCGGTGCTGGCGCGCCATTGCGGGGGCAGATGCTGATGTATGACGCGCTATACGGTGAAAACCGCGTGATCGGGGTCAGCAAGCGGGCCGATTGTCCGATCTGCGGTTCGGGTTCCGAGGCAGATTGAAAAAGCGCTGCATTGTCTGAAAAGACCGCTACAGTTCCGTTACATAACAGGAGGAGAACCCTATGAAACGATTCGCTCTGGCCGCTGCGTTGGCACTGGCCCCGCTTGCTGCACTTGCCGAAGGCGTGGCCCATAAGGTCGCTATTCATGTCGATCAAAACGACCCGCAGGTGATGAATATGGCCCTGAACAACGCGCAGAACGTTGCGAGCTATTACGAGAGCAAAGGCGATACGGTTACGATCGAAATGGTCACCTATGGCCCCGGTCTGAACATGCTGATCGCTGACAAAAGCCCCGTGGCGCAACGTATTTCGACCATGTCGCTTGAGATGGACAACATCACGTTCGCCGCCTGCGCGAATACGATGGCTGGCATGAAGAAAAAGACTGGCCATGATGTTGTGCTGATGTCCGAGGCGGTTGTCGTGCCATCGGGCGTCGTGCGTCTGATCGAGCTGCAAGAAGACGGTTTCGCCTATATCCGTCCTTAATATCGGGCTATCGCCCCGGCGGACGATCAACTGTCGGGGCTGTTGCCAAAGGGTTGTTCGCGGCGTTTGGGGACAACGGCGATCTTGGGATTAGACAGGGTTTACGCCCCCTGTCTTTTCGCGTGGACGATTGCAACCTCCTGTCGTGGCACCTACCTTGGGGGACAAAGGAGAATAGCATGACAAATCCGCTGCTGAGTGACTGGGATACGCCATTTGAACTGGCCCCGTTTGACAAGATTTCCGATGATGATTTCGAGCCCGCTTTGCAAGAGGCGCTGGCCACCCATCGTAAGGAAATCGATGCGATTGCATCTTGCGACATAGCCCCCGGTTTCGGCAACACGATCGAAGCATTGGAAGAAGCCGGCAGCCAGCTGGACCGTGTGCTGGGCGTTTTCTTTACAGTTGCGGGGGCCGACAGTAATGCAGCCCGCGAAGACCTTCAGCGCAAGTTTTCCCCCCTGCTGGCGGCGCATTTTTCCGAAATTTCAAGCAATAAACAGCTGTTTAGCCGTGTCGCAGACGTCTGGGCAAACAAGGACAGTCTTGATCTGACGCCCGAACAGGCGCGGGTTTTGATGCTGACACACCGTGGTTTCGTCCGCTCGGGGGCCGCCTTGGACGGGGTGGATGACGCCCGGATGAAAGAGATCAAAGGCAGGCTTGCGGTGTTGGGGACGCAGTTCACCCAGAACCTGCTGGCGGACGAACGGGCGTGGTTCATGAAGCTGGACGAGGCCGATCTGGAAGGCTTGCCGGAATTTGTCGTTGATGCGGCACGCAGCGCCGGCGATGAAAAGGATGCAGGCGGCCCCGTGATTACCCTGTCACGATCTTTGATCGTGCCGTTCTTGCAGTTCTCGCCCCGCAGGGATCTGCGCGAAAAGGCATTTCTGGCGTGGCAGGCCCGCGGTGCCAATGACGGCGAAACAGATAACCGTGCCATTGCTGCCGAAACGCTGGCCCTGCGCGAAGAGCGCGCCAAGCTGTTGGGATATGAAAACTTCGCAGCGTTCAAGCTTGAGACCGAAATGGCAAAGACGCCCGATGCGGTGCGCCAGTTGTTGATGGATGTCTGGGCACCGGCCAAGGCCCAAGCCGAGGCGGATGGCACGGTGCTGACTGAAATGATGCATGCGGATGGCGTGAACGGCGATCTTGCGCCGTGGGACTGGCGGTACTATGCGGAAAAACGACGAGTCGCCGAGCATGACTTGGACGAAGCCGCGTTGAAACCGTATTTCCAGTTGGATCGGATGATCGACGCGGCCTTTAGCTGCGCCACCCGTTTGTTCTCTCTCGAATTCGTACCCCTTGACGTGCCGCTTTATCACCCCGATTGCCGGGCGTGGGAAGTGACCCGCAACGGCGAACATGTTGCGGTGTTTATCGGGGATTATTTTGCGCGTGGATCCAAACGATCTGGCGCATGGTGTTCGGCAATGCGCGCGCAGGCAAAGTTCCCCGACCTGCAGTCGCCCGTGGTGATCAACGTTTGCAACTTTGCCAAGGGGTCGCCTGCGCTGCTGTCCTATGATGACGCGCGGACCCTATTTCACGAATTCGGCCATGCGCTGCACCAGATGCTGTCGGATGTAACCTACGAATCTGTCAGCGGCACGTCTGTTGCGCGTGACTTTGTTGAGCTGCCAAGCCAGCTTTACGAGCACTGGTTGGAAGTGCCAGAGGTACTTGGTGAATTTGCGACCCACGCCAAGACGGGTGCTGCGATGCCGAAAGAGATGCTGGATAAGGTCCTTGGGGCGGCCAATTTCGACATGGGCTTTTCCACGGTTGAATACGTGGCTTCTGCCCTTGTGGATTTGGAGTTCCATGATGGCACTGCGCCAGCTGATCCGATGGCCAAGCAAGCCTCTGTTCTGGAGAACCTAGGCATGCCGGCAGCGATCACGATGCGCCATGCGACGCCTCAGTTTGCCCATGTCTTTTCGGGCGATGGCTATTCCAGTGGCTATTACAGCTACATGTGGTCAGAGGTGATGGACGCTGATGCGTTCGAGGCCTTTGAACAAGCCGGAGGGCCGTTCGATCCGGAACGGGCCAAAGCGCTTGAGACGCATATCCTGTCGACTGGTGGCAGCAAGGATGCCGCAGAGCTTTATACTGCATTCCGCGGACGGTTGCCGGGGGTTGAGGCTTTGCTGAAAGGGCGCGGGTTAAACGCGGCGTAGCAGAAAAGAACTTTTATGCCTTCGGCGAGAGTTTAAGGGCAAAATGAAGATGGGGCCGCATCGCTACAGCTTCATTTTGCCAAATAAACTCAAAAACCCGAGCTTGCGGCCGGGTGTTTCAGTAGCCCAGGTCGCGGTCGACCAGATGCAGGAAGTCTTCCTGCGCCTGACCTCGGCGGATGTTCTCTGCGATCACTGTCGACGCGGTGATTGCCCTAGTTTCGGCTGCGATGTGCGGGGTCACGGTGACGTTGCGGTGTGACCAGTAGGGATGGTTCTGGGGGAGCGGCTCTGTCCGGAAAACATCGAGTGTCGCATGCGCGATTTTCCCGCTGTCGAGCGCGGTAAGCAGCGCATCATCGTCAATCAACGGCCCCCGGCCCGGATTGATGATGAACGCACCCGTCGGCATCAAGGCCAGCGTATCGGCATTCAATGTGTTTTCTGTGGCAGCTGTATTAGGCAAAAGAAGCACCGCGATTTCAGCTGTCTTGAGAGCCTGTTCCAAACCCTCAGCGCCGTGAAGGCATGTCACGCCGGGCACGTTTTTCGGGCTGCGCGACCAACCGGTGACCTTGAACCCCAAAAACACGAGCGTTTCGGCCACTGCCGTGCCCAACGCCCCAAGGCCAAGGATCGTGACTGTGCGTTCTTGTGCCAGCGGCGGTGTACGGGGTGCCCAGACGGTATCGGTCTTGAGGATATCGGTATCAAGGTCAAGGTGGTAACGCATTACATGGCCGGTCACCCATTCCACCATGCCTTTGGTCAGACCCGGATCGACCATGCGTGCGAGCGGGATTTTCAAAGTCGGGTTGCCGGTGATATTTTCAACCCCGGCCCACAGGTTCAGCACTGCTTTGGCACGCGTGTAGGGGGTGAAATCCTGCAAGGTACTGTTGGGGGCGTAGACGATATAGTCGACCTCGGATGGTGCAATATCTGTCGCCAGATGCGCGTCAATCCCCGCATCCTTGAGCGCGTTCCGCAAGGGTTGTTCATAGGTGGTCCAGCGTTCGGGACGGGCGGCAAACAGGATATTCACGGGCATTCAATTCTACCTTGGGCGATGGACATGGGCGGATTGCACCAGCCCGAAGGCCAGCAGAAGCACCAGCATAGCAGAGCCGCCATAGCTGACCAGTGGCAAGGGCACGCCAACGACAGGGGCCATGCCCATCACCATCGACATGTTGACCGCAAAGAATAAAAAGAAGTTCAGCGCGACCCCGAGGGTCAGCAAGGATGAAAACCGATCCTTGTTGATCAGCGCAGAGGCAACGCAGAAAACGATGATCAACGCATAAAGCGCAAGCAAAGAAAACCCGCCAACAAAGCCGAATTCTTCGGCCAGCGTGGTAAAGATGAAATCGGTATGTTTTTCGGGCAAAAAGTTCAGCCGCGATTGGGTGCCTTGCATAAAGCCGCGCCCGGTCCAGCCGCCAGAGCCAAGAGCGATTTTGGATTGGGTGATGTGATACCCCGCACCCAGTGGATCTGTGCTGGGGTCGATGAACGTGTCGATGCGGCGAAACTGATAATCCTTGAGCATTTGCCACGGCGTGCCGCGTGATTGGAAGACTGCCGCGACAAGGCCGATGCCGGCAGAGATCACGACGGCGAAATAGGCCCAATGGACGCCGGCCAGAAACATTAACCCGCCGCCTGCCGCCAGCAAAAGCAATGCCGTGCCAAGATCCGGTTGTTTGAGAACCAGAAAGGTCGGCACCATGATCAGCAGGACAGGAATCAACACCCATAAGGGTCTTGAGGTCTTCTTGGACGGTAGCCAGTCGTAATAGGCCGCAAGCATCACCACCAGCGTGATTTTCATTAGCTCGGACGGTTGCAGCCGGAATGACCCCAGTTCGATCCAGCGCTGCGCCCCCATACCGACAGCCCCGAAAAGCTCTACCGCGATCAGCAGCACCACCGTGCCGAAATAGGCGACCCCTGCAAGGTTCCGCCACATCCAGATCGGCACCATGGCCACTGTGATCATCAGCCCAAGGCCAAGGGCAAAGCGTTTCATCTGCGGTTCGGCCCAAGGCGTAAATGTGCCGCCCGCCACGGAATACAGCATCAAAAAGCCGACCCCTGAAACAGTGGCCAGCAGAATTGTCAGCGGCCAGTTGAGGTGCAAAATCTTTGCCAGCCCGGTGGGGGCGTGTTTGACGCTATATTCAAGATAGCTCATGCTTGGTCTTTTCCGTCGATCGCTGCTTGGGGGAGAACATCACGCAGAGTGTTTTGCTGTTCTTTGATCCGGCCCCGATCTGCGGTGGGATAGGCGTCCAAGGGGGGCTCTCCGCCATAGAGCGCCTGCAACATCACATCACGCGCGATGGGGGCCGCAGCCGCAGATCCGCCGCCGCCATGTTCCACCAGCACCGACACCGCATAGCGTGGATTGTCATAGGGTGCGAAGCCCACGAAAAGCGCATGGTCGCGGCGTTCCCAAGGCAGGTCTTTGTTGCTGGTCACGCCGCGCGCGCGCTCTGCTGCGGTAATGTTGCGGACTTGGCTGGTGCCGGTTTTTCCGGCCATGCGCATGTCGTCGGCGATGATCCGCGATCTATAGGCCGTGCCGCGTCTGTCGTTGACCACCACATGCATGCCCTTGCGGACCTTGCGCAGATTGTTTTCGTTCATCCCCAACGGATCGCCCCCGCCCGAAGGCTGTTCGACCCCGTCAATGGATTTGATCAGCCGCGGGGTGACTTGTCGGTTGGTCGCAATCCGTGCCGTCATCACGGCCAGCTGCAAAGGCGAACTTAGCGTGAAACCCTGCCCGATAGAGGCGTTGACCGTATCCCCGATCACCCAGTCTGCCCCCTTGTTCTGTTGCTTCCATGCCTTTGTCGGCGCAAGCCCCGCCGCGACCGAAGACAGCGGCAGATCATGGCGGATGCCAAGGCCAAAGCGGTTGGACATCGCCGTAATTTTCTCGATCCCGACTTTCATGGCAAGGTCGTAGTAATAAACATCGCAAGATTGCTTGAGCGAGGTTTCAAGATCGACCCAGCCGTGGCCTGCGCGTTTCCAACAGTGAAACCTGCGACCGCCGACCTCAAGGTGGCCGGGGCAATACACCGTTTCATCAGGCCCGATCAGACCTTCTTCAAGGGCGGCCATGGCGACCATCATTTTGAATGTTGATCCGGGGGGATAGGTGCCTTGCACGGTTTTATTGACCAGAGGGCGATATTTCGATTGGAGCAGAGGGTTATAGTCAGCCGAAGAAATGCCGCCGATAAACAGGTTCGGATCATAGCTGGGCGACGAGGCATTGGCGACCAGATCGCCATTTTCGCAGTCTACGATCACGACCGCAGCGCTTTCGTCCCCCAGTCGGGCCTGTACATAGTTCTGCAGGTTGGAATCGACAGTCAGTTGCAGGTCAGCGCCCGATTGCCCCTCGCGGCGGGCCAGTTCGCGCATCACGCGCCCCGTTGCGTTAACCTCGACCTGTTTGGTGCCTGCGACACCGCGCAACAGCGATTCTTCGCGGGCTTCTACGTTGATCTTGCCAATCTGGAATCGCGGGATTCGCAGAACGGCGTCCGGGTCTTCCAAAGCGTCCAGATCCGCCTGACTGACGCGGCCAACACGGCCCACAATATGGGCAAAGTCCGATCCGCGCGGATACACCCGCGTCAGTCCGACCTCGGGGCTGATACCGGGTAGGGCGGGGGCGTTGACGGACACTCGGCTGACGTCATCCCAACTGACATCATCGGCGACGGTCACCGGCAAAAACGGGGCAGAGCGTTTGATTTCGGCAATTGTACGCGCGCGCATTTCGGGATCAAGCGTGATGATCTGGGCCAGACGGTCCATCACCACATCCACGTCATCGGCGTCTTCGCGCACCATGACGATGCGGTAAGACGGTGAATTTTGCGCCAGCCGTACGCCGTTGCGGTCAAAAATCTCGCCTCGGGCGGGGGGGATCAGGCGGATGTTGATGCGGTTTTCTTCGGCCAACAGACGGAACTGATCGGCCTGATCGACCTGAAGGTAATTCATCCGCGCGGCCAAGCCGCCCATGAACAGCAGTTGCACGCCGCCCAACAAGGCTGCACGGCGGCTCAGCTTGGCGTGGCTGGCTTCGCTATCTGCTCTGCTGCGTCTCATGGCTTTGGTTTCCTTGTCATACCCGTTTGCCCATGCCGTCCAGATCACCCGGTGCCGATTTGCGCACGCCCATCATCCCGTGGGTGACCAGAACCATTGCCGGATAGAATAACAGAGTCGTCCCCGTTTCGAAAAGAGTAAGCCCAAGTGGCGGCATGTCGACCAACAAAATCGCGAGGATCAGCCGGTTTGCCGCAGCGATGGCGATGATCACACCGCTGACCGTCAGCCATTCGGATACAAAACCGGAGTCTCGCAACCCGCGCCCCGACGATTTCAGGTATTCGCACCCCAAAAGCGCCAGCCCTGACCACAGCCCCGGCGGGCGTTGAAACAGCAGATCGGTCAACAAAAACAACGCAGCAAGCGAAATAGCTGGCACATATTCGGGCCGTCGCAGGCTCCAGGCGCAGGCAAAGCCAAGGATCAGGTCAGGGGCGGCCCACCGGCGTGGTGATGTCTCGAGGGGGAGGAGGTGAAAGAACAGCACGACCACTACAAGCAAGACAAAGCCCGAGCGCATCAGCCACAGACGCAGGGGCGACAGATCGTTCATTTGTCCGGGGCCGGTGTTGCTGTGTCCTGTTGTGCGATGGGGCCATCGGGACCGATGACCTGCGCGCTGTCCGATACGGTTTCGCTGCCATTGTGGCGCAGCACGCGCAAGAATTCGAGCCGCTCGTAATCGGCGGCCAAGCGCACACGCAAGCGCCCGCCGGGATCAGCGGCGACCTGACCAATCAGCAAACCGGCAGGAAACACCCCGCCATCGCCCGAACTGATCACCCGGTCACCCGGGCGCACAAGATCGGGGTTTTCCAGAAAATCCACAGGCGGGGCGCTTGAATTGTCGCCTGCTACAATCGCGCGCTGCCCTGATGGCTGGATCGTCGCGGGGATGCGGCTGCTGGCGTCGGTCAGCAAAATCACACGGGCGGTATTTTGCGCAACGCCTGAAATGCGCCCGACCAGCCCGATACCGTCCATCGCCGCCCAGCCATCTACCAGCCCGTCACGCGCGCCCACGTTCAGCAGCACCGATTGCCGGAAGGGCGACCCGCTGTCGGCCAGAACAACGCCGGTGATATAGGTCAGCCGCGGGTCAAGCCGCACGTTGTTAAGGTCCAGCAGGCGGGCGTTTTCTTGTTCAAGCTGCAAGGCCGCTT
Source organism: Sulfitobacter sp. (assembly GCF_041552635.1). Lineage (GTDB taxonomy): Bacteria > Pseudomonadota > Alphaproteobacteria > Rhodobacterales > Rhodobacteraceae > Sulfitobacter. The sequence goes on along the minus strand of NZ_JBFEKM010000133.1, from coordinate 3,003 downwards.
CTTTCCATGCCTGCATCTGGCGCAGCTCGGACCGCAGTTCCTGATTTTGGTCGGCTAACCGCTGATAGCTTTGGAAATCACGCAGCAGGTTTACGGTGCCGGTCACGGGGGCCATTGCCCAATCCAGATTGGGCACGATTTTGTCGGTGATTTGCGCACGGAACCGTTCAACCCGGGGGCTGTCGATGCGCCACAGCAAAAACACGCCAAACAGGATCAGCATCAGCACAGCCAAAAGCATGCGCCGCAAGGGCCGCCCAAAGTCGTTCGAGGATGATCGGTCGATGGCCATGCGTTACGTGTTCCCTGCCGGTTTGGCAGGGCCGCCCTGCCGCTGATCGGGGCTTTGCGAAATTCTGCCCGAATTAGCTGTCGTAGTCGATGGCGTGGCGCAGTTGTTTTTCGTATTCGAGCGCCTTGCCGGTGCCCAACGCCACGCAATTCAATGGCTCGTCCGCCACGGAAATTGCCAGACCTGTCTGTTCGCGCAGCGCCAGATCCAGATCACCGAGCAATGCGCCACCACCGGTCAGCATCACGCCGCGGTCAACGATATCTGCGGCCAGATCGGGCGGAGTTGTCTCAAGTGCGGTCATCACGGCTTCGCAGATTTGCTGCACGGGTTCGGCCAAGGCTTCGGCGATCTGCGCTTGGGTCACTTCGATTTCTTTCGGGACACCGTTCAGCAAGTCGCGTCCGCGAATTTGCATGGACGTGCCACGCCCGTCGTCGGGCATGCGGGCTGTGCCGATGGATGTCTTGATGCGTTCGGCCGTGGTTTCACCCACCAGCAGGTTTTGCTGACGGCGCAGGTAGCTGATGATCGCCTCGTCCATGCGGTCACCACCGACGCGGACCGACCGCGCATAAACGATGTCGCCCAGGGACAGAACCGCAACTTCGGTCGTACCACCACCGATGTCGACAACCATGTTACCGGTCGGGTCGGTGATTGGCATGCCAGCGCCAATCGCGGCCGCAATCGGTTCGGCAATCAGGCCTGCGCGGCGCGCACCAGCCGACAGAACAGACTGACGGATCGCGCGTTTTTCAACGGGGGTCGCACCATGTGGCACGCAGACGATGATCTTGGGTTTGGAAAACGTGGACCGTTTATGCACCTTGCGGATGAAGTGCTTGATCATTTCCTCGGCGGTATCAAAATCGGCAATCACACCTTCGCGCATCGGGCGGATCGCTTCGATGCTGCCCGGTGTCCGGCCCAGCATCAGCTTGGCATCTTCACCCACGGCCAGCACTTTTTTCACGCCATCCTTGACGTGATAGGCCACCACCGACGGTTCCGAGAGAACGATGCCCTTGCCTTTGACGTAAACCAGCGTGTTTGCGGTCCCAAGGTCGATGGCCATATCGGACGAAAACAAACCACGGAAGTTATCAAATATGGACATGAGCAGCAGGACCTTGCAAAAATTCGTAATGGCCCGACGACTCTGATCAGAGGCGGGCTGTGCGGTGTATAGGACGATGTGCCCAAAGACGAACGGGGGGTTGACTATCGGGGTGGCATGATGCCGCCACTGCGCTATGTTTTAGAGCATCGGTTCAATCAGGGGGCAGGGAAATGCAGAAGATTCAAGTTATCGGGGTGCATCACATCACACTGATGGGGGCGGACCGTCAGACAAGCATTGATTTCTGGGAAGGGCTGTTGGGGATGCCTTTCATCTTTGACCAGCCCAATCTGGATGATCCCGACGAGGGGCATTTGTATTTCGATCCCGGCGACGGACGCTTGATTACCATTTTTAGTAATGAAAGCCGCAAGCCGGTTCACAATCGCACACCCACCGACGCTGGCTGCGTACATCATATCGCGTTCGAGGTGGACCGCGCCATGTTCGATCAGGTGCTTGAGCGGCTGAAAGAGCGCGGCATCGGCAATTCGGGCATCAAGGATCGCGGTTTTATGCATTCGATCTATTTCAAGGACCCGCTGGGTTTCCTGATTGAACTTGCCTGCTATACTTTCATCCCGCCACGCGGATCATCCCATGCCGAAGTCATGCTTGAGGCGCACAAGTTGCGCGTTGCGCGCGGCGACCACCATATTGAACGTCAACATCTGGCGGATGCGACAGTGATGATCGTGGAGCGGTCACAGCGGTCCTTGTCGGATGATCGGTCACCCAAGAACCCGTACTGAAAGAAAAAAGGCAGGGTCTAAACCCTGCCTGATCCAGTTAACCAGCGTCTTTGTAGCTAATCTCGCGTTTGTCGCTGCCGCCTTTTTCACGGCGCACCAACAGGCGGTTAAGCGCGTGAATATAGGCTTGGGCCGAACTGACGACCGTATCCGTATTGGCGGCCTGTCCGGTCACAATGCGCCCGTCCTCCTCGAGGCGGACAGACACGGTTGCTTGCGCGTCTGTGCCTTCGGTGACGGCATGCACTTGGTACAGCTGCAGGCGGGCGTTGTGATCGACCAACGCTTTGATGCATTTGAACGACGCATCAACAGGGCCATCGCCGGTCTGTTCGGTGCTGTGTTCGGTGCCATCTACGGTCAGCGTCATCTTGGCCACGTTCGGGCCTTCGGTGCCGCAGACAACATGCATTGATTTCAGCGTGATCCGGTCGTTCTCCGGGTCTGCCGCTGTGCGCATCAAGGCGATCAGGTCTTCGTCGTAGATTTCCTTTTTGCGGTCAGCAAGTTCCTTGAATCGGACGAACACGTCTTTCAACTGGTTGTCGCCCAATTCGTACCCGAGGTTTTCGAGTTTTGACCGCAACGCGGCACGGCCCGAATGTTTGCCCATGACGATATTGGTTTCGGTCAGACCCACATCTTCGGGGCGCATGATCTCGAATGTCTCGGCGTTTTTCAGCATCCCGTCTTGGTGGATACCGCTTTCGTGGGCAAAGGCGTTCTTGCCGACGATGGCCTTGTTGAACTGCACGGCAAAGCCGGACACAGTCGCGACACGGCGCGAGATGTTCATCAGCTTGGTGCTGTCCACGCCCGTCTGGTAGGGCATGATG
>NZ_JBFEKM010000132.1:0-11541 GCF_041552635.1 Sulfitobacter sp. | reverse complement strand
TGCGGATAGCGCAGGTTAATCGGAAAGCGTTCCAGCCCTTCGACAGATTCCGACACCTGCATGCCCCCGATCGCGGTCTGGACCACGTCCTGAATGTCACGCACGCTCATCATATAGCGCGCGGCCGCATCACGGTTGGGGTTGATCTCGATAAACCGCCCGCCGATGGGACGCTCTGCATAAGCCGAGGTGGTGCCGTCGATCTGCGATGTGATACGTTCAACCTCGATGCCGATCTTTTCGATCACGCCAAGGTCTGCGCCAGAAATCTTGACCCCCACCGGTGTCTTGATGCCCGTGGCCAGCATGTCGATCCGGTTCTTGATCGGCTGAATCCACACATTGGTCACACCGGGAATCTGCACGACGCGGTCCAGTTCGGCGCGGATCTTGTCCATCGTCATGCCTGCACGCCAGTCCGCTTCGGGTTTCAACTGGATCGTCGTCTCGATCATGGTCAGCGGTGCCGGATCGGTCGCCGTCTCAGCGCGACCCAGCTTGCCATGTACGGTCTGCACCTCGGGCACCGTCGCGATCAGGCGGTCGGTTTGTTGCAGCACTTCGCGGGCCTTGCCGATGGACACACCGGGATAAAGCGACGGCATATAGAGAAAATCACCCTCGTTCAGTTCGGGCATGAATTCGGTTCCGATGCGCTGCAACGGCCACCACATCGACGCCACCAGAAGCCCTGCTAAAAGCGTTGTGGCCCACGGCCAGGCGACCGCTGCATCAAGGAACGGGCGGTAAATCCAGATCACCAAGCGGTTCAACGGGTTCTTGCGCTCAGGGATGATACGGCCCCGCACGAAATACCCCATCAGCACCGGCACCAGTGTGATCGACAAGATCGCAGCGGCGGCCATGGCATAGGTCTTGGTGAAGGCAAGCGGTTTGAACAACCGGCCTTCCTGACTTTCCAGCACAAAAACGGGCAAGAAACTGACCGCGATGATGGCGAGCGAGAAGAAGAGCGCAGGCCCGACTTCCTCGCAACATTCGGTTACGATGCGCCAACGGTTCTTGTTGGTCAGCTTCTCGGTTTCAAGCCGTCGGTGCATTGCCTCAATCATGACAATAGCCGCATCGACCATGGCACCGATGGCAATGGCGATCCCGCCCAGCGACATGATATTGGCGTTCACACCTTGCAGCTTCATGATGATAAACGCCGCAAAGATGCCCAACGGCAGCGACAGCAGGATCACCAGTGACGACCGCAGGTGCAGCAGGAACGCAGCGCAGACCAGCACCACGACGATGAATTCCTCGGTCAGCTTGTCTTGCAGGTTTTCAATCGCACGTTCGATCACGCCTGCGCGATTATAGGTTGTCACAATCTCGACGCCCTTGGGCAGGCTGTCGCGCAAGCTTTCTATGCGCGCCTCGACCGCTTTGATCGTGGTCAGGGCGTTGCCGCCCCACCGCAGGATCACCACACCGCCGACGGCGTCGCCTTGGCCTTCGAATTCGCCCACGCCACGGCGCATTTCCGGGCCAAGGCGGATGTCGGCCACGTCCCCCAAGGTCAGCGCGGCACCGCGGTCGTTTACCATCAACGGTGCTTTGGCGATGTCGGCCAATTCGTCCACATAGCCGGTAGAGCGGACCATGAATTCGGCCTCTCCCATCTCGATCACGCTGCCGCCGGTTTCGCGGTTTGCGCCCTGAATGGCATCGCGCACCTTTGACAGCGGTATGTCGTAGGCACGCAGCTTGTTGGGGTCGACGACGACCTGATATTGTTTGACCATGCCGCCGATGGTGGCCACCTCGGACACACCGTCGACGGTTTGCAATTCGTATTTCAGGAACCAGTCCTGAAGGGTCCGCAGCTCTGCCAGATCATGGCCGCCGCTGCGGTCGATCAGGGCGTATTGGTAAATCCAGCCCACACCCGTGGCATCGGGGCCAAGCTGCGGTGCAACACCTTCGGGCAGGTTTGCAGTGATCTGGCCCAGATATTCCAGCACACGCGTACGCGCCCAATACAGATCGGTGCCGTCTTCGAACACGACATAGACATAGCTGTCGCCAAAGAAGGAAAACCCGCGCACGTCACTGGCCCCCGGCACCGCCAGCATCGCGGTGGTGATGGGATAGGTGATCTGGTCCTCGACCACCTGCGGTGCCTGACCAGCATAGGACGTGCGCACGATCACCTGCACGTCCGACAGATCAGGGATCGCATCGACCGGCGTTGAACGGATCGCCCAAATCCCCGCCACGGTCATCATCAGCGCCAAGGCGATAACAATCACACGGTTCGCGATGGACGCCCTGATGACGGCCGCAATCATTGTGTGGCCTCTGACGCTTTGGCAAAGCCGACCAGCGTCATCGAAAAATCCGGATTGCGCTTGAGAAGCAGGTTGATTTCCTGACCCATCGGCACGGTTGCCACATCGACAGACGGATCAACGGCAAAGTCCATCGTCATGCCGGGCATACCAATATCCATCATCGGACCGTGCGTAATGTTTGCCATCCCGCTGGTCGGATCGACTGAGTTGATCGTTCCCATCACCTCGGTCGGTGGGGTCACCTTTTCCGCGGCCGAGAGGATCAAGGTCATGCCATCGGGGCGAGCAAAGGTCAGGGTCATCTCTTGGCCCATTACAAGCGTATCAGCATCAAGTGTCGGGTCCACGGCAAAATCCATGGTCATGCCCGGCATTCCAATCTGGGCCATGGGGCCATGGGTTATCGTGGCCATGCTTTTGGTCGGGTCAAAGGCATCCACGGTGCCGGAAACGACAATCGGCTCTGCTGCTGGGTCGGCTTTGGCCTCCGGTTCTGCGGGGGCGGACATCTGCATCGCTTCGGTCATGCCTTCAACGCGCAGCCCAACGATGGTGAACATCCCGTTTTCGTTCTTGGACAGGTCAAATTCGACAGCTTGGTCAAGCGGCACTTCGGCGGCGTCGATCCCCGCGACATCCATGTCCATCTGCATCGCGGGCCAACCCAAGGCCGGTATCGGGTCATGGGCCATCGTCAGCTTGCCATCACCCGTGACCCCCAGAACACGGCCCTTGCCGGTCGCGGCGATGCCATCATCCTTGCCAAGCGCGGTCAAGCTTAGCAAACCATCGGCACCACGGGCCGCTTGAAACGCAACCTCCTGACCGATGGCCAGCTGATCAAGCATCACGTCAGATCGCACCGCAAACCGCGAGGTCATGGCAGGCCAGTCCACCGCCTCAAGCGCGCCGTGACGGATCGTCGCCAGACGCGTATCGGCATCAAGTGCGACCAACGTGCCCGTGCCGCGGGCAGGTTCCGCGTCAGTCGGGGCCATGCGCATCAATCCCGCACTCAGCGCGCTTTCGCTGTCGATCAGGAACTGCGCAGACGCGACGACTTCTTCTCCGGCCGCAAGGCCTTGAACGACTTCGGTTCGGCCGCCCTCGTTAAAATTATCGCGCAGGCCGGTGGTGATCAGACGGGGCTTGAACGTGCCATCGCCAGTTTTCAGAATAACGCGTTCTGCCGACCCTGTGCGAATAATCGCCTCGGTCGGGACGGTCAGCGCCATCTGCGACTGGCTTGGTGTCAATGTGACGCTGCCAAACATATTGGGCCGCAGCAGCCCTTCCGAGTTATCAAACCGCAGGCGCACAGGCAGCGTGCGCGTCTTTGCGTCAAGCTCGGGATAGATATAGTCGATCTTGCCCTCAAAGCTCCGCCCGCTGAGGTGTTCAAATTGGACGACGGCCCGCATGTCATCGGTCAGACGCCCGATATCCCGCTCAAAGACATCGACGATCAACCACACAGCGTTCGTATCGGTCACTGAAACCGCCCGAACGCCGGGTTGCAGAAACATCCCCTCAGCCGCTTCAATCGACACCACGACGCCGTCTTGCGGGGCAAGAACTTCGATATTGCGCGCGATCTCTTTGCTGGCTTCGACCCGTGCAATCTGGTCATCGGACATACCAAGGCTGCTCAGTTTCCCGCGTGCCGCGTCGACAATGCGGCGATCCCCGGCCTGAATGGCTCGGATCAGATCGCCGGAAGAGGAGCCGATGATCTGCGAGAACATCTCGAACAGTACATCGCCTTTGCGCACCGGATCCCCCAAAGCGCGCACATGCAGCTTTTCGATCCAGCCATCCACGCGGGTGTGCACATGGCTGGTCAGATGGTCATCGTAACGCACGACCCCCACCGTTTGGATGTCGCGGGCGATCTCGGTTGACTGCGCAACAGCAGTGCGCACCCCGATCGCATTGATCTCGGCGCTGGACAAAATAACCTCGGCAGGATCACCGGAAGGCTCCTGACCTGCCATGACCGGGATCAGATCCATCCCCATTGGCGATTTTCCCGGTCCCGGTTGCCTGAAATTCGAATCCATCGGGGCGACCCAATAGAGGATTTCGTCATCAGCGGCCCGCGCCGTTTCAGAAGGATTCAAGTAAAGCCGTTCAAGAAAAACACCACCTGCCACACCCGCAGCGAGTGCAAGAAGACTCAGGGCTGAATACCGTCCACGCATGGTCACACCTCGACAGCGGCTCCGCTAAGGAAGCCGTCTTTGATAAATTACAGATGTGCGGTCCCAAAATTGAGGACACGCACCCGAAATCAATCAAATCTGTTGAGGGGGCCGATCTTTGGTCGAGCGCAGGACTGAGGGCAGATGGCTGCCACGATCTGTGATCTGCCTGTTGGTCAGATAGGCATCGCAAGCCACGAGCGCGAAAGGCACTGACGCCTCTTGATAGCAGCACACCGACGACATGCAGTGTAAGGAAGCGCCATGGTCTTCATGGTCCGGTAGGGAGCCTTGCGAGGGCACCGAAGCCGCATGCCCCATAGTTGCATGATCCATCTGATCTGACGTCATCTGATGCGGGGCTGTCGTATTCTGCGCTGCCGCAGCCAGGCTTGGCAGGAGAGCGTTCAACAGCAGCATAGATACGAGGAGCCATACCCTCGCCCCACGCCACGCGGCAAAAAGACCCCACTTATGCAAAACGCCATTCATGCCATAGTCATCTATTTGAAATGCTTCGGCTTCAAGTCAGAAGTTCGTGATTAAGATATTTCCGCGAAGCAAAGCAGCCCGTTTGAGAGAAATGCTCACCAGTTGACTTTCGTTTTTAGCGAAAAATTCATTTATTTTCTGGGCGCATGCTAACTCTTCGTGATACTTGCAAAAGTATAGCTATAGAAATTTCACCGGCGAAGCAGACCTTAGATCCGACCGCAGCGAATGACTGCTCCCAGCCGCTTGTGTCAAGAAGCGTGAACGGCCCTAAGCCGCCATTGATCACGACCTCCAATACCGCAGTGCGGCCGATCTAAGCGGCCATTCGTGCATCTTGCAGCATTTTGTCGGCTGAAACGTCAATCAGCGGACAAAGCTGCCATTTGTTGCAAGCAATCGACTGGCCGTTGTCAGCACAATGTCTCTGCAGCGAAGAGAAGCACGTGCATATGGCGTCGCTTTTATGCTCATAGTATCCCCGTCCCTACGGTGAACAACTCCCTTGAACATTGAACCCAGCGAAAGACCCCAGATAATGTTAATACAACGCGTAAGGGATCATCTTTTTGAGGTTGCAGCCAAGGCAGCCCCAATCACCTATCAGGCACTCGCGAAGGCCCTTGAACTGTCGCCGCCAAATACGATCCACCAGCTTACCGAAGCCCTCGAACGCCTGATTGAAGAAGATGTCGCCGCCGGTCGTCCATTGATCGCAGCACTGGTAATCAGTAAGGCAAGAGGTGGATTACCGGCTCCTGGCTTTTTCGAATGTGCAAAGCGCGTTGGGCGTTTTAACGGCGATCCGGTTGGGTCCGATGCTTCCGCCTTTTATGCGGCGGAATTCAATCAAGCTGTCAAATTTTGGAGCTCATATTCGTTGCATTGAACGGCCCGTAGCTGCCGTTCGCATGGCACCCCTTCGCTGTAGTGCAATTTCCAGGAAGCGGACATCTAAAAATATGTCTATATAAGACCTACGGGGAGCAACCTTTTTGAGGCCACGCTTTGCTTGGAATCATTATGCATGCTGAACGGGTGCTTGCATTACGTTGCCTCCACTAATGTTCCCCACCCAATCAAGAAAGACCCCCAGTCGCCGCAGGCCCGAGACGCGGGTAAGGTAGAGCGCTGAGATATTCAAAGGTGCGGCGTCGAGTTGGCCGGGAAACAGCTCAATCAAACGCCCGGCTTGGATATCGTCTGCGATCATGAAATCGGAAAAACGCGCGATGCCCAGGCCGCCTAATACCAATTGGCGCACCGCCTCTCCATTGCCTGCCGTCACGGCGGGCGGCACCGATACTGGGGCGGCCAGACCGGCGAAGCGCAATGTGTTGATATGATCTGGTGCCGCGAAGCGCACTTGCTCCAACTGCGCGAGATCGGCTGGTGTTTTTGGCCAGCCGTTGCGATCAAGATATTGCGGCGCGGCCACCAATTTCCAAGCTGTGCGGCCCAAGGGGCGGTGCAACATGTCGCTATCAGGCAGCTGGCCAAGCCGAATGGCAACATCCGCATGACTGCCGATCAGATCCACCAGCGAGTCTGTCATGTCAATCGACAGCTGGATGTCCGGATACTTTGCGTGGAACTCAGCCAGACGCGGGGCGAGGACATGCAGGACGTAAGGAACCGGTGCGTTTACACGCAGTGGCCCGGCGGGGGCCTGTCCGCTGGTAGCGATTTCTTGCAGGGCTTCGTTGCGATCCAAAATCTCGCGCGCCTCAGCCAGAACTGCGGCGCCTTCGGGGGTGATCTCGATAGACCGCGTAGTGCGCCTTAGCAACGTGACCTGCAATTGCTCTTCCAGCCGCGTGACTGATCGGCTGAGCGTAGAGGCAGACACCCCTCTGCGCCGTGCAGATTCAGCAAAGCCCCCATCATCGACGATCCCGACAAAGGCAGCCAAATCCCCCATGCGCAGCAATTCGTGCATTTTCTGCAATGATCCATTCCAAACTTGTCTGTTCTCGCAATAGATAACGACAGGCATATACGGCGTCGACATCAAATTTATTGGAGAAAACCGATGCCCCTTGCCCTTTGGGCGCTGACCATCAGCGCTTTCGCCGTCGGAACGACCGAGTTCGTTATCGTCGGCTTGCTTCCCACCATCGCCGCCGATCTTGGCGTTTCGATTCCTTCTGCTGGCCTTTTGGTCAGTCTTTACGCCCTTGGCGTGACCATCGGCGCGCCAGTGCTGACCGCCATGGCCGACCGTGTGCCTCGTAAGACGCTGTTGCTGCTCTTGCTGGCGCTGTTCACGCTCGGCAATGCTTATGCCGCCTTTGCGCCGGATTACGGCAGCCTTGTCGCTGCGCGCTTTATTACTGGTCTCGCTCACGGCGTGTTCTTTGCAATCGCCTCGACGATCGCGACCGATCTTGTGGAGCCTGAAAAGGAAAGCTCAGCCATTGCGCTGGTGTTCCTTGGTTTGACTGTCGCGCTTGTGACGGGTGTTCCCTTGGGGACGTTTATCGGCCAAAACTTCGGTTGGCAGTCGACTTTCCTTGGAGTTGTCGCGCTTGGCGTGATCGGTTTCATCGCTTCTGCCATCTTGTTGCCCGCCAATCTAACCATGACCGCATCAGCGGGGATCAAAGCCCAATTACAGGTGCTGACTTCGCCGCGCCTTCTGCTGGTCTATCTAATCACGGCTGTCGGCTATGGCGGCAACTTCATCGCCTTCACCTTCCTTGCGCCGATGCTGAACGAAGTCACGGGTCTGTCTGCGGGCGCGGTTAGTCTGGTGCTATTGCTCTATGGTGCATCTGTCGCCGTAGGTAACATCGCCGGCGGAAAACTGGCTGACCGTATCGGTGCAGTAGCATCCCTGACAGTGATTTTTTCTGGTCTTGCTATATCACTGGCCGCACTTGGTGCGTTCCTTACAGACCCGATTGCAGCCATAGCGGTTGCGGCCTTCTGGGGCGGCTTTGCCTTCGCCAACGTGCCGCCGCTGCAGTCTTACGTTGTGCAAATCGCACGCGAAGTCTCGCCCGGTGCGGTGGATGTGGCCTCTGGCCTGAACATCGGAGCCTTCAACCTTGGCATTGCCGGTGGCGCGTGGGCCGGCGGGCTGGTCGTCGAAGGCATCGGCCTTGCCGCGGCCCCCTACATTGCTGCCGGAGTTGTGGGTGTCGGGATCGTTTTGGTGCGCCTGTCTGGTCGCTTGAACGCAACAGTACCGCAATCTGTTGCTGCTCAATAACCTAAATTGCCCCGCGGCATCTTTGGTGCGGCGGGGAAAGCCGCTAAAGTGGAGATTTGTATCTTGTTTGCGCCAACAATTGAGCTGCAAAGACCGCATGACCTTTGACATAGAACATCCAAATGTCTGCTTTATATGCCAGAACTTTATTGATTTGCACTTGCGGCGAAGGTCCCCTTTCCGCCCTTCGAGACTGCATGCGTTTACTGCCCCTAGCGGGGCCTTGGTGCAGGGCGAGACGGGTCTCTTCTGCAGCCCCAAGCCGGACAGACACGGGATCTATTCTCGTCCAGAACAATACTTTTTTTGACGAGATTACCTATAGGCGGGCGATGATAGTTGTAAACAGATTATCTCTCCTTCGACGCGCTCTCTACGAAAGAGATCAGTTCCTTGTTCGAGATGGGCTTCTCGATCCGAGGGGCGGCCGCTCGGGGATCATCCGGCACAAAATCGTTTCCATGACCCGACACGACAATGAACGGAATGGACTGCGCATTCAAAGCCTCCGCAATCGGGGCCGAGCTGTCGCCGCCAAGGTCGGCATCCAGCAAGGCAACATCCGGCGCACCTTTGCGCAACGCATCAAGCGCCGTTTCAATGTCCCGGAACTGCCCGAAGACAGTGTGCCCCTCGGACGAAAGAAGCTCGGTAATATCAAGCGAGATGATGGCGTCATCCTCAACCACCATCACCGACAGGGCAGAGTTTTCGCGCGTCACGTCACCTGTTTCGACTTCCCCTTGACCTGAAACAGCGCTTGCACGATGATCGAGTGGAAGAAGAAACCGGTAGGAGATGCCCTCCTCAGTGAGGGTTTTCTGCACCTCTCCTCCAAGCTGAAGCTGGATGATATTGGACAGCAGGATAGACCCGAAACCACCCTTGGACTTTTCAGGGCTTTGCTGTGAAATAGCCACTGTTCCGGTTTCGATCCAGTCCAGGGTCATGGTGCGGTGTCCGTCCACGGACCACGTGACCGATAGCCTGCCGGTGGCTTCGCGCAGGCTTCCATACTTAAGCGCATTGGTCGTCAGTTCGTGCAGGATCATGGCAATAAGCTGCGCTTCCTGTGCATAGAGCATCAGTTGCGCACCGCTCAGACTGACCCGTTCGTAAATTTCGGCACCAAGGGGTGCGAGTTCGTCTTCCAACAGGTCGCGAAATTCAAGGTTGGTCCAGCGCTTGCGGCCAAGCAGCGAATGAACCCGCGAGAGGGCCGTCAGGCGATCAGCCAGCTTGGCCTTGACGTCGTCCACATTCGCCCCGGCGGTCATGCGGATGATGGACTGAATGACCGCAAGCATGTTACGCGCCCGGTGGTCGATTTCGGCCGCCATGACCTTTTCGCGTTCGCGGTGACGTTCGCGATCAATCCATCCCATCGTGATCTCGAACACTTTTTCCACAGTCGAGACATGCAGCGCATCATACGCACGCGCCTGATCGGTGTGAATGTAGATGACAGCGACAACCTGCCCGTTCTCGGTCCATGGAATGGCCAGCAGACCGGATATGCCGGAATGTATCAGGAACCTGCGTCCGATCGAGGGAAGGCCCGGATCGGACAGCGACAGCTGAACGATCTTGCCAGACATCAGTTTCTCGATCTGCTCGACAACGAAATGAGACAGATCCATCCGTTGAGCGGAAGGCGCGTAACCTTCAGCGCACCATTCGGATGTCAGCGTAAATGCCTTCCTGTCATTGAGGTTCGTTCTCTCGCGGATGCCGACACGGACAGCCTTCAGAAGACCGCCAAGCCGCGACACCGCCAGATCCAATGCGTCACTGGCTTTTTCGCAGCTGCGCAGGTCCTCATTGAGGGTAATCAGAAACGCCGCATGGCGGTTCTGATTACCCGCGCGGTCGTTTCGCTGCCCGAGTTGAATATCCCCACAATGCGCCCGTCTTCTGCACGCAGGGGTGTGAAGCTGTAGCTCCAGTAGGTTTCTTCCTCGAACCCGAAGCGGCGCATGGGCAGCGACTGATCCTCCACGACAAGTCCTTCACCGCTTTGGATAAGTTCCGCGAATTGCGGCTCGATTATGTGCCAGATATCGTGCCAGATATCCTCGGCGCGGGCACCAAGCGCTTCGGGATGCCGTGGGCCGGGGATCGGGGCCCATGCATCATTATAAAGCAGCCGCAGTTCGGGCCCCCAGTAAATGGCCGTCGCAAAAGCGGAATTCAGACAGATCGAAAGCGCCGAACGCAGCGATTGCGGCCAAGTCTCGGCCGGACCAAAAGGGTGATTGTACCAGTCATGGGTCTGTATGCGCCTTGCCATCTCACCGGTTCCGGCAAGAAAATCCATCGGCGCATATGCGCTTTGCAATTTTAGCACTTTCGCGCTTCTCCTGTTGGGGCGACACCCTCATACTCAGGATAGTCCGCTTTGCTAATCAGAATACCATGAGCTGAAGGCCGAAATCAATAATGACGAACGGATGGTCGGAAAGCAGTGAAGTGTCATGCAGCGATAACAATCTCAAGACGGCGATTTGACCTGTGGCATTCTCTAAGTTCTTTTTGAGAGCGCGGATTTCGACCCATTGCCGACCTTGAGACAGAGTGACCACGCTGCGGCGCAGCTTCACCGAAGCGGTCGTTCGTGCGTTGCGCAGCATTTTCCGACGGCCAAGGTCTGCTGTGCCGGACAAACTGAGCATTCGCTGCGGTTGCGCAAATTTCTATTTTGAACAAAGATGAACTATTCTAGGCCCGAAATCGGGTCAGGTAGGGCGCACTCAGTTTTGCGGGATAGAACCACATGGCTCCGGATGAAGGGCAAGTCAAAGGCAACATGAAACCACACCTGTGGCAACGTGAAATATCACTCCTGGTGCAACAGGCACTTCTGTATATTTCCGGCGAGGAGGCTTCAATCGATGCATTGGCCAAAGCGAAATTTTATCGAAAGACCTCAACGTTTGGAGAGACCTTTTATCTCAGGCAATACGGCGGGCGCAGCTTTCTTGATCAGATAATTGTCGAATTCTATCCAAGGAATGATCTGTTTGATCGTCGGGCCGCTCTGACGATGAGTGTCAAGGGCCTCGTCGAACATGACGTCCAAACCAAAATGACTGAAACCCTACGCCAGCAGGGTTTCAGTCCGGGCAATACACTCGACACCGGGTTTACGGTCTATTCCGATGGCAAGACGGAGATCGAGGTGTTCGCCTACGTAAAAGATGAAAGCGCATCCATTAGCATACGCAAAACATGACGGTTGGCACCGAAGCCGTCATTGATGCAAAGCGCAGCATCGGTCACAATGGGCTCAAACCGGACTTGCGGCGGTGCGGCGCGCAAATCTTGACCTTGC
>NZ_JBFEKM010000131.1:0-11683 GCF_041552635.1 Sulfitobacter sp. | reverse complement strand
GCCTTGCGTTCCGTGTCGCTGCGCAAAAGGACCGCACCGGGTGCCGCACCGATATGGGGGGTCAATTCCTGCGCAACGGTTGTTTTACCACTTCCCGAAAGCCCGCCAATCAGAACAAGCGTAGGTGCCGTCGGTAACAAGGCCCTGATCGCTTCGGTTAGATACAGCAAAGCGTCATCGTCCATAGCTGTGCCCGTCGCGCGGGCGGTTTGCGCCAGCACCATCGCACGGATCGCGGCACGTACTGCGATGAACAGGGGCAAAGTGGTCAGACCGTCGTCATCTTGGCCCAAGCCCGCCAGCAGATAAGACCCCAACACGATATTGGCAGCGCGACCAAGATCCCGATGCAGCAAGTCCATAATCAGAAACGCCAGATCATACAGCACATCGCATGTTGCCAAAGCTTCGTCGAATTCCAGCGCGTCGAACGGCACTGGCTTACCGTTGAGCACTACCAGATTGCGCAGATGCAGATCACCGTGGCATCTGCGGACATGACCTGTTGCACTGCGGTGGCGCAGTAAAGGGGCAAGACCGGCCAATACGGTGCGGCTATGCGCCTGAAACCGGCCAAGCTGTGGTGTGTCCAGCAAATCGCCCAGAACTGAAAACTCCCGGTCGAGTTCGTCCAGTATGTCAGCGATCAGCCCTGCGCCATCGGCCATGCGGTGCGGGGCCGCTGCGTGATAGTCGAACACGGCCTGCCCAAGGTCGCGGGCAAGTGTGTCGTCAAGCCGGCCTTCGCATGCGATCACCGACAGTTCATCCGACGCCGGAAACCGCCACATGCGTAGAACCCATTCGACCGGCGTGCCGGTACCATCCAGCGCAAGACATCCGTCGGCCTCGCGCGTGACGGGTATCACATTGTCGTAAATCTCGGGGGCGACGGGTTTGTTCAATGCCAGTTCACGCCGGATCATTTTCTCGCGACGCTCAAGCGTTGAAAGGTCCATGTAATCGTATCGCACGGCCCTCTTGATCTTGAGCGCCACATCGCCTGACAGAAACACCATCGCACCGTGAGTTTGCACCACATCAACGGGGCTGCCGCCGGGATGAGTATCGGCAGCAGAAAGGAAAGCGATCACCTCCTTTTGGAGGTCTGAATTAGCGTCCACCTGCGTCATATCCGGTCAGGCCCGAAAACTCTGCGCTTTAGTCTTCTCTCTCTATGCTGCATGGGGTCCCCCTCGGGTTTGCGGAAATGGCGTCGGTGAATGTCGGACCAGCGATTGATGAGCCGGCCCGGGCCGATCGCAGCAGGGACCTATCCTTCGTCCTTTGCGGTTTTGGTCGGGCTGGCGCTTACGGTAACATGGGCCGGCCTGATTAACCGTTTGCCCAGTGCAAATCCGGGTCGGTGCAAAACAAGCACTTCTCCGGCTTTGGCTTTGTCGGTTTCCTCTATCTGCATGGCTTCATGCAATGCCGGATCGAACGGCGTATTCCTTGGCGCGATCTCGCTAACGCCAAGAGCCTTCAGGCCCGTCTCGAAGGCTGCCTTGATGTTGTTCAGACCTTCCAGAAAGGCGGTCATCTGCGGGGTGTCGGCATCGGGGCTGGCCTGTGCCGTCTTGATCGCCAGACAGGTATCGTCGAACGCAGGGGCAAGGGCCTCAACGGCAAGCGCCACGCCGTGCTCGCGCCCGTCCAGGCGTGCCGCATCTGCACGCTTGCGGGCATTTTCCGCGTCAGCAAGCGCGCGCTTGAATTTGTCGGTAAGCACCTCAAGCTCTGCATCCATGTTCGTATCCGCAGCTTTTGACTGTTGATCTTTTGCGGCGCTGGCATCGGTTTTGTTTTCATTCTTTTCCATCATAGTTTCCTTTCCTGAGTTTGTGATATCAACGGATAAGTAGAAATATGCGGGCAGATCCACGCTGGATGGTCAAAGCGAGCGCTTGATCCGCAGACCGGAATTCTTTGGCGACCTCTTCTACAGACGCGACTGGCACGCGGTTAACGGCCAGAATGACATCGCCCGCTTCCAACCCGGAAAGCGCCGCGCGGCTGTTGATATCGACCTGAGCGACCACGACACCCGAAACATCGCCGTACAGCGGATCGCCCGGTTGCAGATCGCGCAGCTGTGCCCCTAACAGCCGGCCAAACCCACCTTCACCGCCGTCCGCGCCAAACGTGTTGCCCCTGCTCAAGGTGGCCTCAAGCGTCAGCGGTTGGCCATCACGGATGATTTCAAGTTCAATTTTCCGGCCAAGACGCTTGAGCCCGATTTGACTGCGTAGATCTGCGGACCCGGCCACCGGCCGACGATCGACGGACACGATCAGATCACCGGCCAGCAATCCCGCTGTTTCAGCCGGGCTGCCCGGCTCAACTTGGGTGACTACGGCACCGACACCGTTCGCAACGCCCAACGCTTTGGCAAGGTCGGGCGTGAAATCCTGGATCGTCACCCCAAGGCGTCCGCGCTGGACATCGCCAAATTCGATCAGCTGGGCGACCACCGCATCGACCATATTGGCAGGCACGGCAAAGCCGATCCCGACATTCCCCCCCGACGGTGCAATGATTGCGGTGTTTATGCCAACCAACCGACCATCAAGCGTCACCAAGGCCCCGCCGGAATTGCCCGGATTGATCGATGCATCTGTCTGGATAAAGTCTTCGTAGCCTTCGATGTTCAGCCCGCTACGCCCCTTTGCGCTGACAATACCGGACGTCACAGTTTGGCCAAGGCCGAACGGATTTCCAATCGCGAGGACATAATCGCCGACGCGCAACCGGTCACTGTCACCCAGATCAAGCGCAATCAGATCGTTTGCCTCTATCCTGAGCAAGGCGATATCCGTTCCGGGATCACTGCCGATCAGCTCTGCATCGACCTGCCGGCGGTCCTTGAGCGTCACGATGATCCGGTCACCGTTTTCCACCACGTGGTGATTGGTCAGCACATACCCCTCGTCTGCATCAAAGATAACACCAGAGCCCGCGCTGAGTTGACGCCGCATCTGGGGCTGTTGCGGCATCGGCTCCAAATCAAAAAAGTGCCTAAAGAATGGATCGTTAAAAAACGGGTTCAGGTCGGCTGCTTGCTGGCCTTCGACCGAAATATTCACCACGGCCGGGGTGATTTCAGCCAGCAAAGGGGCCAGTGTCGGCAAACCGTCTTCGTTCAGAAACAGGGGCCGATCCGCAGTTTGCGACATGGCCGGCGCGGCCAAGCACACAATAGAAATGCACAGTGCCAGCATCAGGCGGTTTAGCCGGGAAACAACAAGCATTGCTTTTCTCCTTGGGATCAGGCCGAGGGGCCGGAATTTCAAGTCTGGAGTGATTTATCCGGCTTTGACCGGAATGCGGCTGGCCCGCGCCTGAGAAGTCTTAGGCAGGCTGATGGTCAGCACACCGTTCTTGAAGACCGCTTCGGCCTTGTTTGTATCCACCCCCACGGGCAGCGGAATTATCCGGTAAAACGACCCGTAGGAGCGTTCGCGAATATGGACGCCTTTGCGGTCCTCTTGGTGTTCTGTGTGCTTTTCGCCACGGATGGTCATCGCAGTATCGGACAGCGAAATATCGATGTCTTTTTCGGTCATACCCGGCAATTCGACCGATACATCAACGCAGTTGTCCGTTTCCGTGATATCAGTGCTGGGACCAAACATGCCGGTGCCGCCATCATTCCAACTGGACTCAATTTTGAGCCAGAAATCCTCAACCACGTGATTGATATCATTTTGCAGCGCGGCCAAGGGGTTGGCCGCACTCGCACCTTCGGTTCCGGAGGTCTTCCCCTTGTGCCGCCCCCATGGAATTAGATCACTGATATGCATGTCGTGGTGCTCCCTCATTTGGTTGAAAGGCCGTCAGGGCATATCACGCCCCTTTAACCGACACCTTTTGGGTTTTGGCCTGCGGCGCACGCGGCAATTCCAGCTGCAAAACCCCGTTTTTGAAGGTGGCGTTGATCCCGTCCCTGTCGATTTCATCCGCAAGCGTGAAGACGCGGACATAGTCGCCAACGCGGTATTCGGACGCCATACGGCTGTACCCCTTCGGCGCATATGGTTTAACAGTGCCGCGCAGCGTCAGAACCTGCCGGTCCAGCGTCACGTCAACATCATCAGCGGCCACACCGGGCATATCCGCGACGATCACCGTCATATCAGCGCGCTCGAAAATATCGACGGCAGGGGTAAATGTGGCCGTCGCGCGGTTTTGTTCACCATGCATCGCGGCCATATGGCGCCTGTTACGGGTCGTGCGTTTTTGTGCCATGGTATTTTCCTTTGATCTGCGTTTCAGACTGGCTTGATTTCGATTCGTCTGGGCTTGTCCTCTTCGGGGCGCTGCATCTCGACTGTCAGCACACCATTTTCAAAGCGTGCATCAATCTTTTCAGGGTCCACGCGGAACGGCAGTGCCACCGACCGCGAGAAGGACCCTTCCAATCGTTCGTGGCGGTGCCAGACAATGTCGTCGCCGGTTTCAGCTTCGGGATAGGTGCCAAGAATGGACAGCATTGCATCCTTGACCGTGAGTTCGATGTCTTGCTCGGTCAGGCTCGGCAGTTCTGTGGTCATGACGATGCTATCCTGATTGCCCCAAAAATTGACGGGTGGATGGGTCACGGATTGACCGCGCGAACGGCCATCGTCGAAAAACCGGTTCATGGTATTTTGGACCCGGCGCATGCTTGTGAACGGATCGAATATGTTCACCGAGGGAAGACGTGTCTGTAGCATTTCGATACTCCTTTTCTTATCCCGGCGCGGATTGGCGCGACTGGCCCCCAACCCTGCGTGGCATTGCGGGCCGGTCGCGCAGAAATGGTTTTCACAAGCCGAACGGATAGGTTTCGTCTTCGGCGGCGTTTGTCAGGGTGGGCAGTGGGTTGATCGCCTGCGTTTTGTCGAACCAGACGAAGGCATCATATTGGTCGGGCAGGGTTGCGCTGCTGTAATGGCTCGCGCGTTCGGTTTCGGGACGGTAAATAACGCCGATGTAGCGTTGCAGCCGGGGGGAGCTCAAAAGCCGGTGAAACGCGCCGGACCGGTCTTTTTTGAAATCCCACAGAAAGCGTTCAAGATCGACATCATGGCACAGTGCCTCATAGCTGTCGGCGCGCGGCGGACGTATTGTCCTGATTTCCATCGGGGTGTCCCATTCCGGCGCGGCGGCAACGGTGCCGGATGCAGTCCCAAACCCGATCAAGGCCGCAGCTTCACCGTATTCCTGCCGACATAGCTGACCGATGTTCAACTCGCCTCTGGTGCGGCCCATATCCGTGTACCGCGCATCCCCGATGTGGGAATTATGCGCCCAGACCACGACTTTCTTGTCCGCCCCCGCATGGCCCATAATATGGCGCAGGGTTTGGAACATGTGGCGATCGCGCAGGTTCCATGACACCTTTGATCCGTAATACATTGCGCGGTAATACCGTTCAGCATTGGCGACCAACCGCGCATTCTGTGTCGCATCAAAGAACCGGTCACCGTCTTGCGCGCTATAGTCCAACTGCTTTTTGAACATGTCGACCAAGATCTGCGTGACGGGTTCTTCGCATATCGAGAATCCCGGTGTCAGGGCTGCCCGGCCATACGACGCGGGGTCATGCGACCACGCCGACAGGCACGCATATCGCGAACGGGCAATCTCGGCGGCGTTTTCGTCAACGCGGTCGAGATAGGTCAAGACTGCGGCCATTGAGGCGTTGATATTATAAAGATCAAGGCCATAGAACGCGACCTGATCCTGACTGTCTTTGGCGCGATTGTGTTGGTGAAGATAGCGGGTAAACGCATCGAATTCGATGTTGCGCCACATCCATGTGGGAAAGCGCGCAAAGGCGGCAGATTTCATCGCCTCAGGGCTTTTGTGACGGATATACCTATCGACCACGGCGGCGTCAGGCCAGTCGGCTTCGACGGCGACAATCGAAAAACCGTGCTCTTCGATCAGTCGGCGGGTGATGGCTGCCCGTGCGCGGTAGAATTCCGATGTGCCATGCGACGCCTCGCCCAGAAGCACCACCCGCTTTGATCCGAAACGGTCGAATGCCTTTGCAAATTCAGGATCGTTGATCGGGGGCAGGGGTTCTGCTGCCGCACGCAAAATGGCCTTTGCCGCGACGGGTTTTGGCGGGGTGGGCGGCATCGCGTGTTTTGCCACGCTCGGCATAAGATGCGTCTTGAACCATGCCGCAGCATGGGAAACAGCCACGTCCAATGTGCCAGGCTCTTCAAACAGATGACCCGCCCCCGGCACGATCTCGAGGATCTTCGTACAGGTCAGCGCGGCAAGGGCGTTTTGGTTCAGCCCGATGACATCATGGTCCAGACTGCCAACGACCAACAATGTCGGGCTGATGACCTGTGGCAGAAAATCCATCGCCAGATCAGGCCGCCCGCCCCGCGAAACAACCGCAGCCACCCGGTCCTTAAGCTCGGCCGCTGCAACAAGGGCAGCACCTGCGCCCGTACTTGCCCCGAAAAGGCCAAGCGGCAAATCCTCGAGATCGGGTTCTGACGTGATCCAGATTGACGCTTCAACGATGCGATCCGCCAGCAGCGGAATGTCGAACACGTTGCGGCGGTCCTGTTCTTCGTGGGGTGTCAGCAGATCAAACAGGACAGTTGCAAACCCCTTTTCGTTCAGCTTTTCGGCAACGTATCTGTTGCGCGGACTTAGCCGGCTGGACCCGCTGCCATGGGCAAAAAGAACAACGCCGCGCGGGTTTGGCGGAACCGTCAGATCACCGGGCAACCCCAGCGGTGGGATGACAACCTGTCGCCTATGTGTCTGTGTCGCGTCCGTTCGCGCGCTGTCATTCGGGTGGGTCGGAACCTGCCCCAGCAGCGCCACCGTTTCCTCATCGCTCAGCTGATGAAAATCGCGATAGAATCCCCCAACGCCTTGAAAGAACGTCGCAGGGTGCAGGCAGATAATATCGTCCGCCTGATCGGAAATCTCGTCCAATGCCTCTTTCGGGGCGACCGGAAGGGCCACGACGATCCGCGCGGGCTTACTGCGTTTCAGCCCGATCAAGGCCGCTTTCATCGTCGCCCCAGTCGCCAACCCGTCGTCGACGATAACAATGGTTCTCCCCTTGGGGTCCAGCCGTGGTCGGTCGCCCAGATACCTCTTTTTGCGGCGGTCCAACTCAGCTCTTTGATTGGCCACAGCTTGCGCGACAAAGTGATCGCTGGCACCGGACAGGCGCTTTACGCTTTCGTTGATGACGATCTCTTGGCTAGCGCCTTCAACGATCGCGCCAAGGGCAACTTCGGGGTTGCGCGGGGCACCGATCTTGCGCACCAGTATCAAATCAAGGGGCGCATGAAGCCATTTTGCGATTTCGACCGCGACAGGGACGCCGCCACGGGGCAGGGCGTAAATCAACGGATGATCAAGCTCCATCGCGCCAAGGACTTCTGCCAACTGCCGACCTGCCGCCGCGCGATCAATGAATGTGAGAGCTGTTTGTTCCATAGGGTTAAAGCTATGATAACTGCGCCCCTTAAAGATTGAGTTTTGTCAATCGCAGTGCGAAATTCGGTCCTATTGAAAGCGCTTCGGCGGATAAGCGACGCCGCACCTATGCGCGACGTTAAGACCACAGTTCTGCCAGATCTATCTTACTGTCAGGACGCTGCAATCCGCGTGATGCAACACTTTCTGTGACACGCTGCCTAATACTGTTCTTTTAAGAACACCCAGCCCGCGCGATCCGATCACGATCATGTCGACGTTGAATTCTTTGGCCGCCTCCAGAATTTCATCGGCGTAGTCCCCCGACCTTACGGAAGTCTTGATGTTCCTTGCGCCTTGCTCCGCGCAATATGTTTTCGCTCTGGAGACGACCTGCTCTCCGAGCGCCGCGACGATCTTTGCGGATCTCGGGTCCGTCGCAGCCGCCCCCAGCACTTCAGGATGGCTTCCTGTGACATAGGCAATGCCCGGCGACACGACCGCATGCGCTTCTTGGACAAGGTGTTCGATCTCGGCCATGTGCATCAACTCCTCGGGAGGGCGACCGTGCATCAGGACATGCACGATAGACAAGTCTGCGTGCAATTCCCCCGCCAGCTCAGCTGCGAGGTTGATGGCCCGTTGCGCGTGTTGCGATCCGTCAACGGCTAAAAGGATTTTGTCGATCATTGCTTTGCTCCTTACCTTAGATGAAATGTGAGGTGCCTGCGCATGCACATGCGCGCGCCGCTATACCTGATGTACATATGTTCCCGGGGCCGCACACAGCGGTGGATACCCAAGCGACGGGTTGCCCGTTTTTGGCGGTTCTTCCCGACCGCTGCTTTGGTCACCCAGCCATGTCGCATAGGCAGGCCACCAAGATCCCGTGACAGTGGTTTGACCCGCAAGCCAGTGGTCAGGCCCGACATACAAGGCGTCGGCAGGCCGGTGCCCTATCCTGAAATGACGATTGGGGTGGCCCGGTTCGCTTAGGATCCCCCCGTTATGGCCGCCCTTCGTCAGAACAAAGGTCAGGTCGCAATCTGTGAAAAGCTTGGTTTTGTAGACTGACCGCCAAGGCGCTATATGGTCGGTTTCGGTTGCAACGACGAACATCGGGATCGAGATATCTTTCAACGCAATGACCCGTCCTTCGACGGCAAAACGGCCAGCAGACAGGCGGTTCTCAAGAAACAAACCCCGCAGATATTCCGAATGCATCTGCGCAGGCATGCGCGTCGTGTCACCGTTCCAAACGCCGATATCCGTTGGCAAATCGTCTTTTCCCAGAAAATACCGGTTCACAGCACGGGTATAAATCAGGTCTTCGGCGCGTATCGCGGAAAACGTGCGCGACATCTGGGGGCGGTCAAGATACCCCTGATCCCACATCATATCCTCAACGAAAGCGACCTGACTTTCATCAACGAACATCAGCAACTCGCCGGCCTCGGCGAAATCCACCTGAGCGGCCATCAAGGTGATGGACGCCAGCCTGTCATCACCGTCACGCGCCATTGTTGCGGCAGTAATGGCCAGCAAAGTTCCCCCAAGGCAATAGCCGTTAGCATGGACCTTCCGGTCCGGAACAATTGCGTTGATCGCATCCAAGGCCGCCAGCACACCGCTTTTTCGGTAATCCTCAAGCGACAGATACGATTGGTCCGCGGTCGGATTGCACCAAGAGATCATGAAAACGGTGAACCCCTGCTGCACAAGATAATTGATCATCGAATTATGCGGCGAGAGGTCGAGGATGTAGTATTTCATGATCCACGCTGGCACGAACAGAACGGGTTCGGCCTGTACCTGATCGGTCTGCGGCGAATATTGGATCAGTTCGAACAAATCGTTTCGAAACACCACCTGCCCCGGTGTACAGGCAAGATCAGGGCCGATCTTATATCCTTCGGGGGCGGGTTTGTGGCTCTGGGTCAGCGTCTGGATCATATCTTGGGTAAAATGTGATGCGCCGTCGACAAGGTTCTTGCCATTGGTTCTTGCTGTCTCGGCAATGATTTCGGGGTTCATCCACGGCAGGTTCGAGGGGGCCACCAGATCGAGCAACTGACGGATCTGGAAACGGGTCCGATCCGCATCCTGTTTGTGAAGACCGCGCATGTTGTCGGTCGCCTGATCCCACCAATCCTGCACTGATAAAAAGCTTTGCTGCCAGATGCTGAACGGGGCCTTTGCCCAAGATGGATCCGCAAAGCGATGGTCATAGTCCTTGGGCGCAAAGGGGGCAGTTACTTCAGATGAGGCCGAGCCGTCCTTGCCCGCCAATGCGCGAGCGGAAAACGTCAGCGTCTTGAGGAGATTGACCTGCGCCCGCTCGGCAAGCTCCAACTGGCGCCCCGGCGACCGGCTTAGGTGCAATGCCCAATCGCTCCAGGCTTCTTGAACGGAATGGGGGGATATACCGCCTGTCACCCGTGCAACGGCCGCCCGCATCGCACGATCCATGTTTTGATGCTTGTGCCGGGACGCCAGATCGCCACTGGCTGGCAGTGATGTCGGCACCGGCACCTGCGCTGCCCTATGTTCGGTACGCTTTGACGGGGTTTTTTCCAACTTTCAGGTTCCTTCTTTGCAGTTCAGCTGGATGGGGTCGCGATCCGTCCATTGGTTTCCTAACCCAAAGGACAGGGTGGCGGATTGACCTGCGTCATGTTGAATACCCCCGCCCAAGCGCGCCTGTTCGGAATATCGTGCTGTCAGCGCGGGTCACAAATCAGCCGTCTTTCAAGATGACCTCTGACACATCGCGGCGGGCTGTCGGCGCAAGCGTGGTTTCCGACCGCCCCACCCGCAAAAGTAACTGGGGCTGACTGTCCAAGCCCGCCACAAATTTGATCTCGGGCCGAAGTGCGTCGATTTCAACGGGCTGGTTCAGATAGGATGTCGACAGCCCCAGCGACGTCGCCAACAGCGTCACCCTGCCAAGAGCACGGCCTGTGTTAATCCAGCCTGATGTGGTATCCACACTGCCAAAAACCAGCAGCGCAGGCGTGCCTGACAGGATTTTCGCCTCATCCGCAGCGGCGATACCGTCGCCCATGTCGAATGTCCGGATAACAAGGCTCCCGACCCCCGACAACAAATCCGGCAGACCAAGACACGCACCTGACATGCCATCGCGACTATCCAAACGTTTAGAGTGTATCCACGCGGCAAGTTCTCTGCGAAAGCACGGGTCCTCGAACTGGCGGCGGTCCCCTTCAGCCACCAGAATGGCAAGCTCCACGCGGTCCTCGATCTCAGCCAGCAGCTTGATCTCGATGTCTGTTTCACGCGCGATCTTGGCACAGCCACTGGTGAAATCCACCGGAACGTCATCCATCGAAAACGCGGTGCGGTCGGTGCGGCGGCTCGGGATCGCTTTGAACAAGGAGACGTCATCAGCGGTGGGCGCTGCACCGGGCGCAAAATGGATACGGGCCAACAGGTCGGGGTCATTGCTGTCAGGGCTGATGGACAGGCTGGTTTTCAAACCAAAGCGCCTTGCCGCGACCTCAAGCAATCCGATGGCTGCGCCACAACTGATTTCAAGCGCACGGTCGTGGGGGTCAACCACGGGCAGGGCGCGCGTCCGGTCGGCAATCACATCCACAAAGACGTCCGACACCCGAAAAAGCCAAGGCTGCGTGTTATGGCCCGACGGTGCCAAAATTGCGTACCCGATCAAAAAGACGATCTGGTCGTGCAACGATCCGCCTTTAGGAAAGTCACCAGCGGTGATGGACCATGGAGAGGTCGCGTTCGAGATCATCGGAATTCACCATAAGATGCTGCACCAGTGATACCCAGCCTATTCATCCAACCCCTGTTGGCATTGATGCGGATCAATCGCACCGGGTTCTGCGGCGGTACAAATGATCAAGGATCAATCTGATCGTTCTTGGACAGCAGGCCTAACAACAAGATCAGAAGACTGTCAGGGGGCGTTCAACATGCAAGACACGACACTCAAATTTTGCGGCGCGGCACGCACGGTGACGGGGTCATGCTACTGGTTGCAGACAGATCAGTGCAGCTTTCTGGTGGACTGTGGCCTGTTTCAGGGGCCCAAGACACTGAAAGAACTAAACTACGGCCCGTTTCCCTTCGACCCCGCCAAAATTGATTTCGTACTTCAGACCCACGCCCATATTGATCATTCGGGGCTACTGCCGAAATTAAGCACCTTGGGCTTTGACGGACCAATCTATGCGACCGAAGGCACAAAGGACCTTTT
>NZ_JBFEKM010000130.1:0-11738 GCF_041552635.1 Sulfitobacter sp. | reverse complement strand
GAGGCGGAACTGTCGAGGAAATAGAGGCCAGTGACGGCGTAGTTCGACGGTGGCACGGCGGGTTTTTCGATGATCTGGCGGGCTTGGCCACTTTCGTCAAAATCCACCACACCATAGCGTTCAGGGTCGGATACGCGGTAGCCGAAGACCGTGCCGCCTGTCGTTTGCGCATCGGCGGCGGCCAAAATCTCGGGCAGGCCGTGGCCAAAGAAAATATTATCGCCCAGAACCATGGCCGAGGGCGCACCATTCAGGAAATCCTCGGCCAGCAGATAGGCCTGCGCCAGACCGTCGGGGCTGGGTTGGGTGATATAGGTCAGCGACACGCCCCACTGGCTGCCATCGCCAAGCGCACGTTTGAATTGCTCCGCGTCCTGCGGTGTCGTGATCACCGCGATCTCGCGGATGCCGCCCAGCATCAGCACGGACAACGGATAGTAGATCATTGGCTTGTCATAGATCGGCAGCAGCTGTTTCGATACGCTTACGGTGATCGGATACAGCCGCGTGCCGGACCCTCCAGCGAGGATAATACCTTTGCGTTTGGGTGCCTGAGGCGTGGTCTGTGTCATGGGAAATCAGTCCTTGGAAAAATCAAGTTGGGTCAAAATCTGGGATAGGCTGTCGCGCCAATCTGGACGCGCGATGCCAAAGGCGGTTTGCGTGGCGGTGCAGTCCATCCGCGAGTTCAGCGGGCGCTTGGCGGGCGTCGGATACTCGCTTGAGGGGATGTCGGTGACGGCACAGGTGATCCCCGCCTGATCAAAGATCGCGCGGGCGAAATCGGCCCAACTGGTGTCGGGGGCACCTGCGAAATGGTAGATGCCGGCTTTATGCGGCTCTGACACAAGTGTTTGCGCGATGGTTACGCAAGCCTGTGCAATCTCGGCCGCACCGGTGGGGCCGCCGATCTGGTCAGCGACGATGGTAAGCGCATCGCGGTCCGCGCCAAGGCGCAGCATGGTTTTGACGAAGTTGTTGCCGTGGGCAGACACCACCCAAGAGGTGCGCAGGATCGCATAGCGGCCTCCGGCGGCTTCAATCGCAGTCTCTCCGTCTCGTTTGGTGCGGCCATAGACACCTTGGGGATCTGTGTGATCACCGGGCTGCCACGGGTCTGATCCTTCACCGGAAAAAACATAATCGGTCGAGATCGAAACGAAAGGGATGTCGCGGTTAGCACAGGCCCGGGCCATAGCGGCAGGGGCCACAGCATTGATCAGATCGGCAGTGGCCTGATCGCTTTCGGCCTTGTCCACGGCGGTGTAGGCGGCGGCGTTGATCACCGCATCGGGGGCGTGCGCATCAATCGCAGCAGCACAGGCGGCGGGATCAGTCAGATCGGCGGCGGCGCGGTCGAGGGCTGTGATCTCGACACCGGTCCCATTTAGTGCGCGCAGTTCGGTGGCGACTTGGCCGCTGTGGCCGAATACGAGAACCTTCATACTTTGCCTAACCGTTCACCCACGCCGCTGCGGTCCTGCAAAGCCCGCCACCAGTCTCCGTTGGCAAGGTACCAATCGACGGTGCGCGCCAACCCTTCTTCGACAGTCACGGATGGCTGCCAGTTCAGTTCCGTACGGATGCGCGTCGGGTCGATCGCATAGCGCTGGTCGTGGCCGGGGCGGTCCGTGACGAATGTGATCAGATCGGCATGCGGCGCACCTTCGGGGTGGCGATCATCCAGCAAGGCACAGATCATCTTGACCAGCTCCAGATTGCTGACTTCGTTTTCCCCGCCGATGTTATAGCTGCGGCCCAGTTCGCCCTTGGTCAGCACGGTCAGCAGCGCGTCGGCGTGGTCTTCGACAAACAGCCAGTCGCGCACATTGGCACCGTCGCCGTAGACCGGGATCGGCTCGCCCGCCAGCGCTTTGAGGATCACCACAGGCACCAGTTTTTCCGGAAAATGGAACGGCCCGTAGTTGTTGGAACAATTGGTCATGATGATCGGCAGGCCATAGGTCTCGCCCCAGGCGCGCACCAGATGGTCGCTGGCGGCTTTGGAGGCCGAATAGGGGCTGCGCGGATCATAGGGCGTGTCTTCGGTGAACTGCCCCGTGGGGCCAAGCGAGCCGAACACCTCATCGGTCGAGATGTGGTGGAAACGAAAGCCGTCCGGCTTGCCAGCGTTCTGCCAATAGGCGCGGGCGGCCTCGAGCAGGGTATAGGTGCCGGTGATGTTGGTCTGGATAAACGCGCCGGGGCCGTCGATGGATCGATCCACGTGGGATTCAGCCGCCAGATGCATCACCGCATCGGGTTGATGGTCAGCAAAGATCCGGTCAAGCGCTGCGCGGTCGCAAATATCGGCCTGTTCAAACGCGTAAAGCGGGCTGTCGGCCACGCTGGCGACGTTCTCAAGACAGGCGGCATAGGTCAGCGCATCGAGATTAACCACGCTATGCCCCTGCGCCACGGCCAACCGTACTACGGCCGAGCCGATAAACCCTGCACCCCCCGTTACCAATAACTTCATTTATACGCCCTCAAATGTGAATGGGCTGTCCAAATCAGCCAAACAGGGCGCTTTTGCGTCCTTATCTGACAAAACCGGCGACAAATCACCCATATCCCAGTGGATCCCGATGTCAGGGTCATTCCAGGCGACCGCCCCTTCGGTGGCCTGCGCGTAATAATCCGAACATTTGTAGATAATCTCGGTCTCGGGCGTGCGCGTGACAAAGCCATGGGCAAAGCCCGCAGGCACCAGCAACTGCTTGCCGTTCTCGAAACTCAGCTCGACCCCGAACCATTGGCCATAGGTGGGCGAGCCCTTGCGAATATCAACCGCCACATCGAACAGCGCGCCGCGCCCGCAGCGCACCAGCTTGTCCTGCGCATGGGGCGGTGCCTGAAAATGCAGCCCGCGAATTGTGCCCGGCGTCATCGACAGCGAATGGTTGTCCTGCACGAATGGAATGGTGATCCCGTGGTCGGCTAGGGCGCGGGCGCTATAACTCTCCGAGAAAAACCCCCGATGATCCCCGAAACGCGACGGCGTGATAACGACTACGCCTGAAAGGGGCGTCTGTTCAATCTGCATGGAAATTTCCCAACCGAACTAAAATAATGTGACGGTAGTACCCAAGAGTGAAAGGTCTGTCGATTGCTTCTGGGGTTTTGGCTTGCGATCAAGGCCGGCATTTATGTGGTTGGTGCTGGACGCTGGCACCTGAAAGGATAGAAACAAGCCTAGTCCCAGCCGGAAGGCCTGCAATGAAACTTCTGAAACTCAGCGCTTTGTCACAGATCGCCGATAATCCCGCTGATATGATTATCGACGTGCGGTCACCGTCGGAATTTGCGCAGGATCACATTCCCGGTGCGGTCAACCTGCCGGTGCTGTCGGATGATGAACGTGCGTTGGTTGGAATGATTTATACCCGTGAAAGCAGCTTTAAGGCCCGCAAAATCGGGGCCGCACTGGTCGCGCAGAACGCTGCGGCGCATTTAAAAGGACCGCTTGCGGATATGACGGGCGGGTGGCAACCCTTGGTCTATTGCTGGCGCGGCGGGCAAAGATCGGGGGCCTTTGCGACGATCCTTGATCAGGTCGGCTGGCGGGTACAATTGCTGGATGGCGGGTATCGCAGCTATCGTCGGCTGGTGGTGGGCGCGCTTTATGACACGCCGTTGCCGCACCGGATCACCTTGATCGAAGGGGGTACAGGCACAGCAAAAACCCGATTGCTGCATCATCTGGCTGCGGTGGGCGAACAGGTCGTTGACCTTGAAGGGTTGGCCAATCATCGCGGGTCGTTATTCGGGTCGCAATTGGGCGGCCAGCCTGCGCAAAAGATGTTCGATACAGGGCTTGCCCAAGCCTTTGGCAAGCTCGACCCAAACCGTATGACGTGGATCGAGGCGGAAAGCAGCAAGGTTGGCGCGCGGATGGTGCCATCGGCGGTCTGGCATGCGATGTGTGCCGCCCCGAGGATCGAGATTACAGCCCCGACAGCTGCGCGCGCGCGATTTTTAAGCACGGCATATCGTGATCTGACCAAAGATATCGGGCGGTTGCACAGTCAGATCGACCGGCTGCGGCCCTTTCATGCCGCCAGTACCATTGCCGCCTGGCAGGAGCTGGCCAATGAAGGCGATTGGGTGGCCTTGGCCGAGGCGTTGATTTCGGCCCATTATGATCCGCGGTACGCCAAGTCGATCGCGCGGTCTGACAAGGCTGTGCGGACGATTGCCCTTGAGGATCTTGAGGATGCGACACTTCTCCGGACCGCTCAGGACTTAGCGCAAACTGTCAGGTGACGGTGATCGGCCCTTGGCCTGCGTGCAAGGTGCCGATGATCCAGCCCTCCAGCCCCTCTTTTTTCAGTGCTCTTATCGCTTGGTCCGCGGCGCTTTGCGGAAGGGCGGCCAGCAATCCGCCAGCGGTTTGCGGGTCGTGCAAAAGCGGGTCGGTGATGCCGGTGGTCGGGGCGTTGGCGATGTTGGCGCTAAGCAGCGACGAGCCGGTACCGCCTTGAGACAGCGCGCGCGCACCTTGATACATCGGCACGGCGCTTTGCATGATTTCGGCACGCACGCCGGACGCAGCACAAATCGCCTGAATATGGCCCGCCAGACCAAAGCCTGTGACATCCGTCATCGCATGGGCATCACGCAAGATGTCGGCCTGTCGTGATTGGGGTTGCTGCATATGCTCAAGTGCGTTTGCGACATCGCGCCCTTGGGCTGTGCCATCCATATGGGCGGCCATGATCACGCCGGACCCGATGGGCCGGGTGAGCAAAAGCACATCACCCACCTGTGCCCCTGCGACGGTGATCGGCATGGTGTCGCGGGTGCCGGTGAGGGTGAAACCGATGGTCAGTTCTGCGCCCATCGTTGTATGGCCTCCGACCAAGGTGGCACCGGCTGCGGCGAAAACTTCCTGCGCTGTATCCGTGATTTCCCGCAATGTCCGCGCCTGAAGAACAGGGGACATGCGCGGCAGGATCAGGCTGGACAGGGCTGATTGGGGCTGTGCGCCCATGGCCCAGATGTCACCCAAAGCATGAACTGCGGCGATGCGTGTCATTTGTACCGGATCATGCACCATCGCGCGCAGGTGATCGGTGCTAAGCACTTGGAACCCGCCGCCGGGTTGGCGCAAGATTGCCGCATCATCGCCCGCCCCTGTGACCACATCGGGGTGCGCCAAGGGTGCAAGGTTTGCGAGGGCATCGCTTAGGATGCCACCACCCACCTTGGCCCCGCAGCCGCCGCACAGGGGTTTTTCCTGCATTATTTCTCGCGCGCCAAGGGCGATTTCATCTGGAATGGTTGCAGCAGGCATCGCGGGCAAGTTGCCAAGCTTGTCCATAAAGGTCCGGTCGATGTGGTCTTTCCAGCGCCACAGCAGGGGACCGGAAAAAGCGAGGCCAAATTTTTCGGCCATCGCCGATTTTCCACCAAGCGAGATCAGTTTGAGGTAGTTCTTTTGCGGCTTGAAGGTTTTTCGCGCTCCACCAGTCAGGGCGGCACGCAAATTGTGGTGCAAAACGGGTGCCGCGCGCACAGCGAAAACGCCCGCTTTGGGACGCGGAGCAAAAGGCATCGTGGCGCAATCGCCCACGGCAAACAGGCTGGGGTCGCCCTTGACGGACAGGTCGGGGGTGGTTTCGATAAACCCGTCGATCAGGGGCAGATCGGTTTGGCCCAGCCAAGCATGGGGAAACGCCCCCGCAGCCCCGACGGTAAACGAGGATTGCACGGGGTCTTGCGACCCAAGGATCACCTGATCGGCTTCGATCTTTTCGACCGTGGCATTGATGCGCAGGGTCACACCAGCATCGTGCATCGCCTGCAAAAGACGGTGGCGCGCACGCCCCCCCACGCCAGAGATTTGCGGGCCAGCCTCGATCACGGTCACTTGGGCGGGGTTGCCTGATTGCTGCAACGCATGGGCCATTGCCAGCGACAACTCGCAGCCCGCAACACCACCACCGATGATGGCGATTTTCGGGGCGACGGACCCTGTTTTGACGGCATCTAGAAACGCACGCCAACGGCGCGCATAGATGTCCAGCGGCTTGGCACCCACGGCATGGTCCGAAAAGCCGGGGATGTCCATTTGCGCCGTGATGCCGATGTCGATCGATCCCACATCATAGGCAATCGGCCCTTGCCCTTCGACGATGATCTGTCGGGCTTTGCGGTCGATATCGGTCGCGTGGGCCAAAATCAGCCGCGCGCCGGCGAAACGGCACAGCCGTACCAGATCAATCTCGAGGGTGTCGCGGGTATAATGACCGGCAATATGGCCGGGCAACATGCCTGTATAAGGTGCGGTCGGGCCGGGGTTGATCACGGTCAATCGGGCACCGGGCAGCGGGTTCATGCCCCATTTGCGCAGCACCAGCGCGTGGGCATGGCCGCCCCCCACCAGCACAAGATCTTGGGTCAGGGGGATTTCTGGCGTTTTCATGGGGTTGCTTTCCGGGTTGGTCTGTTCTGTCTTAGCCTGTCGCAAGGGCAGGTCAAACCATGTAGCAGCGGTTGCAACCCAAAGTGATCTACGTGACAAAGGCGATACAGTTGTTTGATCTGCATAAAAGGCGCTTTTGATTGACCCTTCGCATTCTGCATACGGCTGATCTGCATCTGGACTCTCCGTTGCGGAGCCTTGCGATGAAAGATGACCGTTTGGCGGCGCAAGTGCGCAGTGCCAGCCGTCAGGCGCTTGAGGCAATGGTACAGTTTTGCATCGACGAAGATGTGCAGGCGTTTTTGATCGCTGGCGATCTTTACGACGGACAAGAACGCAGCGCCAAGACGGCCGCATATCTGGCGTCGCAGATGCTGCGGCTGGATGCTGCGGGGGTGCGGGTGTTTTACATCAAGGGCAACCACGACGCCGAAAACCCCATCGCAGGAGAGATCGCCTTGCCGCCGAATGTGCATGTCTTTGACGGGCGCGGAGGTGTGGTGCAACTGGGCGATCATCCCGTCTATATACATGGGGTCAGTTTTCGCGACCGTTTCGCCCCCGAAAGCCTGCTGCCGAAATATGCGTCACCCGTGCCGTCATCAGTGAATATCGCGATGATGCATACGTCGTTGAACGGGGCAGAAGGGCATGACCCCTATGCGCCATGTTCCATCGCCGATCTTGCTGGGGCAGGGTTTGATTATTGGGCGCTTGGCCATGTGCATAAACGGCAAATCCATGGCCAAGACCCATGGATCGTGATGCCCGGCATGCCCCAAGGCCGCGATATTGGCGAAGCCGGCCCCAAATCCGCCAGTCTGCTGACGATCGAAGCGGGGCAGATTTCGATTAGCGAAGTGCCAACGTCTATCGTTGAATTTCGCAGCTTTGATTGCAGCCTTGAAGGTGTCGAGACAGATGATGCCATCCGCGCGGCCTTGCGGGACGGGTTGCGCGCCCAAGCGGGCAGGGGGGCTGCGATCCTGCGGATACGATTGGTAGGTCAGACTGCTTTGGCGTGGCAGATACGGCAACTGGCCGATTTCTGGCGCGCCGAGATTGATACGCTGGCCGAAGGGATCGGCGGGCTTTGGGTTGAGAAACTGAGCATTGATCTGATGCCCCCGTCCAAGGTGGCAACAGACAGTGCCGTCGCTGAAGTGCATCAGCTGATGTCAGATATTTCGGCAGAGCCGGGTTTCCTTGAGGGGATGGGCAAAGAGCTTGAACAGGTCCTTTCGCTGCTGCCCGCCGAACGGCGCCGTGAAATCGCACCGGATGAGGCTGCGCAGGCGACGTTGTTGCGACATCTTTCCGAAGACGCTGTCTTGTCCATGGTGGCCAAGATGCGGGGGCAGGGCGCATGATGCGGCTGCGCCACCTGAACCTCGAGATGTTCGGCCACTTTACCGACCGCGCGCTTGATTTCGGGGCGGCACCGCAGGGGGGATCAGACTTTCACATCGTCTTTGGCCGCAACGAGGCGGGCAAGACGACGTTGATGGAAGGGTATCTGCGCCTGCTGTACGGGTTCCCGCTGAACGAACCCTATGCGTTCAAACACCAACGCCCCAACCTGCGGGTCGGCGGCGTGCTGGACATTGACGGTGTGGAACATGCGCTGACACGGCTGCCGAAACGCTCAGGCAATCTGGTGGATGCAGGCGGGCAGGGGGTGCCCGACGGGTTGCTGGGTAATGCGCTGCGGGGGCTGTCGCAAAAGGAATACCAGCAACTGCTGTGTCTTGATGATGAAACCATCGAAGCGGGTGGAGAAGAGATCACCAAAAGCAAAGGCGATATTGGCAAATTGCTGTTCTCGGCTGCGGCGGGGATCAGCGACCTGTCCCAAGTGCTGGACGAGGTACGTTCTGCGAACCGTCAGATTTACCTGAAAGGTGGCAGCAAATCCGATTTCGCCGAGCTGAAACGCCAGCATGACGAGATCACCAAGCAGATCAAGGATCATGACATCACCGCGCAGGCCTATCGCGGGTTGCGTGTGGCGCGGGATCAGGCTGTCACCACCGAAGATGGATTGCGCGAGCAGAAGAAAGACCTATCGCTGCGCAAACTGCGGCTTGAGGTTGTAGTAAAGGCCTATCCCTTGGCGGCTGAATTGCAGGCTGTCGAAACGCAGCTTGAACCGATTGCGCATTATCCCCGGACGCTCGATATCGAAAATGACCAACTGATCGCGCTGATCACGCGCAGGGTCGAACTGGTCGCTCAGCATGATCAGGCGGTGCAAGGCATTGCCAAGCTGACGGCGCAGCGCGACGATCTGAAGGCTGATCCGCAAAGCTTGGGGATCGCGGGGCGGCTTGACGCGCTTGGCACGTTGAAAAGTCAGGTCGAGGCGGGGCAGCTGGATCTGCCCAAACGCGAAACTGAATTGGCGCAGGAAATCGCTGATCTGCGGGCGCGCCTGACAATGATCGGGCTGAACGTGTCGGGTGACCTTGGCCGTTTTGTGCTGACCGATCCTGAATTGACCGCATTGCAACAGGCCCGCGATGGTTTGCACGATGCGCACAAGGCTTTGGCTGCCGCCCGATCCGAAGCCAGCACTGCCCAAGACAATCAACGCGAAGCCGCGCGGTTGGTCGACGAGGCTGCTGGCGATGTGACAGGCGACCCCGATCTGGAACGGTTGATCCTTCAGGCCGAGGCTGATGATATTCTGGATAGATATAGTGCGGCGGAACATGAACGGACCACAGCCCGTCAGCGGTGCACCGCATCTT
Organism: Sulfitobacter sp.; assembly: GCF_041552635.1. Taxonomy (GTDB): domain Bacteria; phylum Pseudomonadota; class Alphaproteobacteria; order Rhodobacterales; family Rhodobacteraceae; genus Sulfitobacter. The sequence goes on along the minus strand of NZ_JBFEKM010000130.1, from coordinate 2,561 downwards.
TGCAAAAACTGACCCGTCAGGATGTGGTTTTTGATGCCGTACCAAATTTGCCGCTGACACCTGACCAAGCGCAGGCCCTTAGCGGTGATCTGGCGCAGGCCGCACTGGCGCTGAAATCTGCCAAGCAATCTGTCGCCACGGCGGCCGCGCGTTGGGATGCTGCAAAAACGCGGATGGATATCGCGCAGATGTCCCCTGATCTGGTCAGTGATGCAACAGCAGCGCAAGCCCGTGCTGCGCGAGATACGCTTTGGGCGGCGCATCTGGACGCGCTTGATGCCCCGTCCGCCGGGGCGTTCGAGGGCGCGATGCGCGAGGATGATCGGCAGAACCAGCTCCGTGCGGGTCAAAGCAAAGAGTTGGCCGAAATGCGTCAGGCAGAGCGTCTTGAGCTGGAAACCCGTAAAGACCATCAGGCGGCCTGCGAAACCTGCACCCAAGCGGAAGCGGACGTGAAGGCGTCGCGCGACCGGCTTGAGGCGCATTTACGGGCTGTCGGCCTGCCCGATACCCTATCAGCTGGTGACTTTGCCGCTTGGGTCGGAGATGCCCAAGTGGCCCGTGCGGCAGCTCAGGCGTTCACTTTGCTGCAAGACGCACAGCAGGCTGTCATAGAGCAGGCGGAGCACTTGCGCGGCGCGCTTTCCGCGAGCCTGAAGATGGAAGGCGCGTCCCTTGCCGGACTGATGAAGATCGCCAAGTCCCAGCTGACGCGATTGCAGGCCCAGCAACAGGCGCTGAAACTGGCCCAAGGTGCCTTGCGCACTGCGACCGCAGAAGCCGGACGGCGGGATGCATTAGAGCAATTCGCCCAGAACGAGGTTGAGCGCGCCCTGACCGCATGGCGCAAGGCTGTCGCTGACCATCTGCCCGATCTGGAAACCGATGTGGCATCATGGGATGGCGTCCAAGCGTTGCGTTCCGTGCGGGAGGCTGATGTTCGCATCCGCGGCTTGCGGCGCCAGATCAACGGCATCACGCAAGACAGCGCCAAGTTTCACGCGGAACTGGACGCGCTTGGGGTGGGGGCGGCCGATGCCCCCTTGCTGGATCGCTATGCCGGGATGCAAAATAAGGTTGCCGAAGCCGGGCAAGTGGCGCGGCAGATCACGGAACTCGACGAACGTTTGGCTGATCTTGAAGCGGACCGGACCAGTGCGGATCAGGCCCTGACGGTACTTGACGAACAGGTCGCTAGTTTGGCCGGCCTCTTTGACGATAGGATTCCAACGGACAGCCTTGAACACCTGCGCGCTGCGACCACCACCGCCCAAGAGGCAATTGCCCTGCGCAGCCGCATACAAGATATCCAGCGTACACTCATGAATACACTTGGGGTCGCGACCATAGACGAAGCCTTCAAGATATTGGAGAGCCATCCCTTAGAAGCGGCGCGGATCGCGTTGGATGACGTCACCGCAGAACTTGACCGCCTAGATCCCGAACTGGACCGCGCCATCGAAACCCGCACCGGCGCGCAGATCGCGTTTGACGCCGTGGGTGGGGATAATGACATCGCGCTGCTGACGGAAACCAAGCGGACGTTGGAAGAACGGATGCAGGCCGGGCTGCTGACATATATAGAAGGGCGCGTCGGGCATGACCTTGCCGAAGAGGCGATCCGCCGGTACCGCGACAGCCATCGCAGTGGCATGCTATCAGCCACCGAAAAGGCGTTCGGCGATCTGACCCAAGGGGCCTATAGCAAGCTGACGACCCAACCCGGGGCAGGGGGCGATGTGCTGATGGCTGTTCAGGCTGCCGACGGCGTATCAAAAGAAGCGTCTGCTATGTCGAAAGGCACGCGCTTTCAATTGTACCTTGCCCTACGCGCGGCCGCCTACGATCAGATGGCAGCAAATGGCACTGTGCTGCCATTCTTTTGCGATGATGTCTTTGAAACCTTCGACGAAGACCGCACCCGCGCGGCCTGTACCTTGATGCAGCGCATAGGGCGCACAGGTCAGGCGATTTATCTGACCCACCACCAACATGTAGTCGATCTGGCCCAAGAGGTTTGCGGTGATCAGGTAAAGCTGCATCTTCTGTAAGGTGATTCCGCCGAAGTTCGGGAATCACGGACCCGATTTGCTACGATTCCCGATCATATGAATCACTTTGAGGCCGCAAAATCCGCCTTCAGGACGTGACAAAGCCCAAATTCACCAACATCAGCCTGAGGGCGGCATAAATCTGGACGTCAAAAGGCCAGTAAAACAGGCGTTTATTGCAGTTTTTTGACTGAATTGTAAAAAATAGAAAAAAGGGGTTGCGGGTATTTGGAAGTAACCTTAGAACGCCCCTTACCGGAGACGCAGCGATGCGGGTTTGGAGCGCTAGACGGGACGGACGGAGCTGAGAGGTTTTGTTGGTTTACGTAGCGGAGAAATTCTGAGGCATTGAGGCGGGGCGCGCTGGAGTTTACGGCGCATCTTGGTTTCTTTTGTCTCGACGCTCTTTGAAAATTAGATATCTGAAGAGATATGTGGGCGGTTTGGTTCATTCGATGGATCAACCTCTACATATCGCGCTCCTAGGACTTTGGTTCGATGATGGAGTGT